>NZ_JBHWEL010000045.1:0-55583 GCF_042734135.1 Streptomyces sp. NPDC059668
GGGGTTGTGCCCAGTGTGTAGCCCCCGCCCGCGCCCCGCGGGGCGCCGCCACCACACACCGCGCCACCCCCCCCGCCCGCGCCCCCCCCCACCCCCACCCCCGGGGGGGGCGCCGCCCCCCGGCCCCCCCACCCAACCACAGGGCGGCCCGGGCAACCGCCCCCGCCCCCCCCTTTCCCGTCGGGTCCCTCTCACAGGGGTGTCAGATGCCCCGGGTTCGTGAGATGTCCCGGGTCCGGCTGGTTCGGGATCAACGAGGGCGCGTACTTGGCGGCCTCGGCCTCCAGCGCCAGAACCGCGGCGACCGGGTGCTCGTCGTCCTCGAAGGGCTCGGGCGCGGCGGCGACGGGCTCCGGCGCCGACCGCGACAGCGTCACCACACCCCACGACGCGACTCCCGCGCCGAACGCCGCGAGCAGCAGGCCCGCCGGGCCTCCCTGGAGCTGCTCCCCGAGCAGGCAGAGGCCTATCACCGCGGCGGCGACCGGGTTGGCGAGCGTCACGACGGCCAGGGGGGCGCCGAGTCCGCCCCGGTAGGCGGTCTGCGACAGCAGGAGTCCGGCGGTCGCGAAGGCCGCCATGAGCAGGGCCACCACGACGACCTGGACGCTGAGGATCGGTCCTGACCGGTCCGTCACGGCCACCGTCACCGTCTGGGTGAGCGCGGAGGCGACACCCGAGGCGAACCCGGAGGCGGTCGCGTGCCGCAGCCCCGGCCGGGTGCCGGGCCGCGACAGGACGCCGATCGCCACGGAGGTGGCGGCGGCCACGGCCAGTGCCTGCGGCACGCTCAGCACGTCGTCGGGCGCCGGCCCGGACGCCGTGACCAGCAGCGCGGACAGCCCGACCAGGGTGAGCGCGGTACCGCGCCACTCGACCGCGCTGACCCGTCGCCCGGCCACCCGCGCGCCGAGCGGCACCGCGGCCACCAGCGTGAGCGCGCCGAGCGGCTGCACCAGCGTGAGCGTCCCGTATTTGAGCGCGGCGACGTGCAGCAGCGCGGCGGACGCGTTCAGCGCGACCGACCACCACCACGCACCGTTGCCGAGCATGCTCAGGACGCCCGGTTCGGTGGTCCGGGAGGCGAGCCGTTCCTGTGCCACGGCCGCGGCGGCGTAGGCGACGGCGGAGAACAGGGACAGCACGACGGCGGCGAGCGTGGCGTTCATCGTCCTGCCCCCACGAGCTCCGGTACGGACTCCTTGATGTCACCCGCGACGGCCCGCCCCTGCGCGCGCCCGGCCGTCGTCTCGGTCCGGTGCGGAAGGTGGATCACGGCCAGGGCGACCCCGAGCAGCGCGGCCGCGGCGACGGAGTCGAGCCAGTAGTGGTTCGCGGTGCCGACGATCACCAGCAGGGTGACCAGCGGGTGCAGCAGCCACAGCCAGCGCCAGCGGGAGCGCGTCGCGGCGATCAGGCCGATCGCCACCATCAGCGCCCAGCCGAAGTGCAGTGAGGGCATCGCCGCGAACTGGTTCGCCATCGCGTCGGCGGCCGGGTGCGCTCCGTACACCGTGGGCCCGTACACCTGTCCGGTGTCCACCAGGCCCGCGGCGGCGAGCAGCCGGGGCGGCGCGAGCGGGAAGGTGAGATGTACCACCAGGGCGGCGGCGGTGATCACGGCCAGGACCCGGCGGGCCCAGACGTAGTGCACCGGGCGGCGCAGATACATCCAGACCAGGAAGGCCAGCGTGGCCGGGAAGTGCACGGTCGCGTAGTAGGCGTTCGCCGTGTGCACCAGGGCGTCGCTGTGCAGCAGCGCGCCCTGTACGGCGCCCTCGCCCGGCAGGTGCAGGGTCCGTTCCCAGTCCCAGACGTGGCCGGCGTTGCGGAAGGCCTCGTCCGTGTGTCCGGTGGCCAGTTGCCTGCCGACCTTGTAGACGACGAAGAGCCCTGTGACGAGCAGGAGTTCACGGACGAGCGGCGGCCGCGCGGTGGTGTCGCGCCGCGACGGCCGCCGTGCGGCCGCGGTTGGCTCGGGTTCTGCAGGCTCGGTTCGGGAATCCATCCCCCGGCCCCTTTGCTGACGTTCTTGCGTGAGGTGGTGTGCGGTGAGCCCAGGACAGGCCCCACTCGGCGTCTGTTCGACAGAGGGGTGGATCCTGTCCAAGGCTCATCGATACGACAGTGTACCGATACGAGAGTGTACCGATACCAATGCGTTCCGGTACACTGGCGTATCGATTAGACTCTGTGAGACGGACCACCGCACGAGCGAGGAGAAGAGCCATGACGTCGCAGGCCGCGGAGGGACCGGAGTCGGTCGTCGCCTCGCGCCGCTCCAAGATCACGCCCGAGCGTGAGCAGGAGTTCTACGACGCCGTGCTCGAACAGATCCGTACGTGCGGATACGAGGCGTTCACCATGGACGGAGTGGCGGCGAGCACCCGCTGCAGCAAGTCCACGCTGTACCGGCAATGGAAGACGAAGCCCCAGTTCGTGGCCGCCGCGCTGCGCGCCAACCAGTGCCCGCGGTTCTCGGGAATCGACACGGGCTCGCTCGTCGGGGATCTGCGTGCGATGGCGCGGGCCGCCGGGGACTGGTCGAGCCGTGACACCCAGCTGCTCCAGGCTCTCGGCCACGCCGTGCTGCAGGACAAGGAACTGCAGGAGGCCCTGCGCGAGGCGCTCATCGAGCCCGAGATCAGCGCGGTCAAGGAGATCATCGCCCGCGGGATCGCCCGGGGCGAGGTGCCCGCCGACCACCCGGCGCTGGAGTTCATCCCGGCGCAGCTGTTCGGGGTCGTGCGGGTGCGTCCGGTTCTGGAGGGCGAGTACGCGGACGCGGCGTATGTCACACAGTTCGTGGAGGCCGTGGTGATCCCGGCACTGGGACTGACCTGAGACCCAGGTCGCCGTCCGCGGGATGACCGGACGTCGGCCTGCTCGCGCCGCACCGTGGGGACGGGGGCGGCGCGCACCCCCCGGCCGGGTGGGGCTCCTCTTGAGCGGAGAGGTGCTCCACCCGGCCGATCTGTGTCCGGGGGCGGGCGAGGGAGGCGCGGGCGCCGCGGTCAGACGTTCTGTCCGTCGCCGCCCACTCCGGCCGCCGCCTTGATGCCCTTGGTGATGTCGTCGATCACGGACTGCTGAGGGCCCTTGGGGCCGGCGTCGACACCGAAGCGGACGACGACCAGCGACTTGGGGTCGGCGGGGGAGGGAAGGACGAGCGATTCGACGTAGCCGTCGTCGCCCTTGCTGGTGACGACCTTCCAGCGGACGAGATAGCCCTTCTCGCCGGCCACGGTGACCGCCCGGGAGGCGAGTTCCGTGTGCGACGTGATCTTGCCGTAGCCCTTGCCGTAGGACTCCTGGGCGTTCTTGGGGATGTCCTCCTTGGCCGCCGCCTCCGGCGTGGTGGACTTGATGCCCTGGTAGCGCGCGGGCGCCGAGTACGCGCCGCCCCGCTGACACTTCTGCGAGGTGTCGCCGGGACACTTGTAGGTGTCCTTGGTCGACAGCACCGCGCTCCCCATGCCGCTCTGGCCGGTCCAGTCGTCGGGCACCGGAAGGCTGATGCCGCTGTACCCGTCCGTGGCGTAACCGTCCTCGGTCCGGGGCACCCCCGACCGGCCCGGCGCCGGGGTCTGCCCCTCGGAGCCGCCCGGGCCACCGGGTCCGCCCGAGCCGCCGGGAGCGCCGCCCGGACCGCCTTCCGGTCCGCCCGTGCCGCCGGATCCGTCCTGGCCGCCGGGCCGCTGGGCGCCGGCGCTGCTCCCGCCGTTCCCGTCGTTCTTGGTGAGGGCGTACACGCCACCCCCGATGCCCGCGAGGACCGCGATCGCGGCGACGACGGCTATGCCGGTGCGCAGCCCGCGCCGCCGAGGCCCGGGGGGAAGGACCGGGTAGTGCCCGGCGGCCGGCGGCTGTCCCGGGGGACCCCACGCGGCACCGGACCCGAGGGGACGGGTCTGCTCCGTCCATGCCCTGCCGTCCCACCAGCGTTCGGTGGCGGGACTGTCACTTGTCTGCCCGGGGTCGGGATACCAGCCGGGGGGAGTCACCTGCGTCATGGACCCCACCGTATGAGCCCTGGGTGAAAGGCGGATGAGAGGGCCCCGCCGCACCGTCCGCGCAGACCGGAACCCCTGCCCCGGATCCGTCGGTGCGCGCCGAGGCGGGGCCCGCCGCTTCGATCACGCCGTACGACGTCACGCGCGCCCGGCCGGCCACCCGACCCCGTTCAACTCCCCCTCACCGTACGGGGTTTCGACCGGAGGCCCACCGACCCCGACGACGGGGGGACGGCGGCGGCCGGCCGTCCGCGACCCTCCCGCCCCTGCTCGGCGCCGTGCCGCGTCGCCTTCGGGCGCGCCCCGTCACCCGTCCCGGCAACGGGTGCCCCGAGCCACCTCCGCATCGCCTCGGGGAAGGCTAGGCTCGATGTCTGTACGTCGTCCGTGCGGCCCGGGGAGGTAGCGGTATGACGCAGGCGCGGCCGGGACCGGCGGCCCCGGCCTCCCTCTGGGAGCGCGAGACGGAGATCGCCGATGTCGATCAGGCCGTGGAGGCGCTGCGCGCGGACGCCTCGTCCTCGGGCAGTCTGCTGGTGTTCGGCGGAGAGGCGGGCATCGGCAAGACCGCACTGCTCGCGGAGGCCCGCAGGATGGCCGAGGCCAGGGGCTGCACGGTGTGGTCGGCCCGCGGCGGCGAGACCGTCACCTCCGTCCCCTTCAACGTCATACGACAGCTCCTCCAGCCGGCCATCGTCTCGCTGATGCCGGAGGAGGCCCGCGAATACCTGGGCGACTGGTACGACATCGCCGGCCCCGCTCTCGGCATCGCCGAGCCGGGCGACCGCCAGGCCGACCCGCAGGGCGTGTGCGACGGACTGGTCGCGGCCGTGCGGCGGCTGGCCAAGCGCGAGTGGCCGCTCGTCCTGATCGTCGACGACGCGCACTGGGCCGACCAGGAGACCCTGCGCTGGCTGGCCGCGTTCGCCGAGCGCCTCGACGACCTGCCCGTCCTCGTCGTGGTCGCCCGCCGCCCAGGCGAGGTCACCGGCGAGCGGGCCCACCACCTCGACGCCGTCGCCGCCGCGGCCCGCCCGATCGTCACCCTCAGCGCGCTCACCCCCGACGCCACCGCCGGACTGACCCGCGCCACCGTCGGCGAGCACGCCGACGCCCCGTTCTGCCGCGAGGTGTGGGCGGTCACCGGCGGCAACCCCTACGAGACCGTCGAACTCCTCGCCAAGGTGCAGGACACCGAGCTCGCACCGGTCGAGGCGTCGGCCGCAGAACTGCGCGCGCTCAACCGCTCGGCGCGCGGCCGCGGACTCGTCGCCCGCCTCGAAGGGCTCGGCATCGACGCCACCCGCTTCGCCTGGGCGGCCGCGATACTCGGCACCGGCATCTCCCTCGACCTCGCCGCCCAGCTGGCCGGAATGCCACTCGACGAGGCCGAGCGCTGCGCCGAACTGCTCGGCGCGGCCCGCATCCTCACCGACGTCGAACCCGCGAGCCGCCAACCGGCCGCCGGCGAGCTGGAGTTCGTGCACCCGCTGATCGCCAGCGCCGTCTACCGCTCGATCCCCGACGCGTTACGCACCGCCATGCACGGCCAGGCTGCCTGGGCGGTCACCGAGTCGGGCCGCGGCGCCGCGGCCGCCTCCCGCCACCTCCTCGAAGTGCACCCGGACGACGACCCCGAGCTCGTCGAGCAGATGCGCGAGGCGGCCCGCGAACACCTGGCCGTCGGCGCGCCCGACGCGGCCCGCCGCTGTCTGGAGCGCGCCCTCCGGGAGCCCCCGCTCCCCGAGGTCCACGCCCGCGTGCTCTACGAACTGGGGTGTGCCACGCTCCTGACCGCGCCCGCCACCACGATCGGTCATCTGCGCGCGGCGCTCGACCGGTCCGGCCTGGCCGGCGATCTGCGGGTTGACGCCGTCTTCCGCCTCTCCCAGGCACTCGTCCACAACAACCAGTTGGACGAGGCCGTGCGCACCGTCGACGCGGAGGCCGCCCGGCTCGACCCGGGCCCCGCCCGCATGCGGCTCCAGGCCGTGCACCACATGTGGGAGGGCATCCACGCGGGCGAGGACCACGTGCCGGGACGCTCCCGTGGGCTCGCCGAACTCGCCGGGACCTGCACCGGGCGCGACAACTCCGAGCGGGCCCTGCTCATACTGCGCGGCTTCGACGCGATGACCCGGGGCGAGAACGCCGAGGAGGTCGTGGAGCTCTGCGACCGGGCCCTCGTCAACGGCCGTCTGGCCCCCGGACTTGGCTGGACCGACACCGAGTGGGGCGTCGAACTCCTCATGATGCTGGGCAGTTCGTACGTCTACGCGGACCGGCTCGACCGGGCCGAGAGCCTCTTCTCGGAGGCGCTGCGCTCGTACACGACCGCCGGCTGGAGCGGTGGACACCTCTCCCTGGCACACGCCTTCGTCGGTCTCGCCCACCGCAGGCGGGGCCGCCTGCGGGACGCCGAGACCACCCTGCGCGAGTCACTGCGCATCGCCGAGCGGGTCGGGCGCGGGCTGCCCCTGTACTGGTCCGCGACCTGCGGACTCGTCGACACGCTGCTCGCCCGCGGCGACGTCCGGGAAGCCTGGGCGATCGCCGAGCAGTACGGCTTCGCGCCGCCGTACCCGACCACGATCGTGCTGCCCGACACCCGCTCCGTACGCGGCCGGCTGCTGATCGCCGTCGGCCGGGTCAAGGACGGCATCAACGAACTGGAGGCCGCCGAGAAGGCCTCCGCGGTACGGGGGCACCACAACACGGTGATGGCGCCCTGGTCGATCGACCTCGCCCGCGCGCTCGCCTCGGAGGATCCGGTGCGCGCCGCCGCGCTGGCCGTCGACGCGCGGCGCCGGGCCGAGCGCTTCGGCACGGACACCGCCATCGGTGAGGCACTGCGCTGCGCGGCCGCCCTCGAATCGGGTCAGCGTGCGGTACGCCTCGCGGCGCAGGCCGTCGCCTATCTGGAAGCCTCGCCCTGCCAGTACGAACACGCGGCGGCCCGAGTCGAGTACGGCATCGCGGCGCGCTCTGTCTCGGAGCTCAACAAGGGCCTGACGCTGGCGCGTTCGTGCGGGGCCGACGGGCTGGTCGCGAAGGCGGAGGAGGTCCTGGCGACCGGGCGGGGACTGCGGTAGCCCTCCGGCCGCCGCCTGCCGAGAGGGCCGTCCGCCCGTCCTCCGGGCCCACCGGACCCGGTCCGCCGCGGTGGAGGTTTCCGGTCGCGCGTCAGGAGTGGTTGCGGGGCAGATGTGGATGCGGATACGGTGCACGTGCGGTTGCGGCACGTCACCCCCGCGGGGACCGCTCAGACCGCCCCGGAGGCCTCCATCACGTCGCGTTCACCGTCTTCCGTGTCCGTCGTGTCCGTCGTGTTCGCCGAGCGGATCGCGTTCCGCGCCGGCATCGCCATCGGGTGCGCCGGGCCCATCGGGTTCGTCGAGCACCCGCTGGGCCACCGCGAACGCCGAATTGGCCGCCGGGACACCGCAGTACACGGCTGTCTGGAGCAGCACGGCCCCGATCTGCTCGGGGGTCAGGCCATTGCGTCGCGCCGCCCGGACGTGCATCGCCAGCTCGTCGAGGTGGCCGTTGGCCACCAGTGCCGTGAGCGTGACCAGGCTGCGCTCCCGGCGGGACAGCGTCGGGTCCGTCCAGATCTCGCCCCACGCGTAGCGCGAGATGAAGTCCTGGAAGCGGGCGGTCAACGGGGTCTGCCGGGCCTGCGCGCGGTCCACGTGCGCGTCGCCGAGCACCTCGCGGCGGACCCGCATGCCGCGTGCCGCGAACCCGTCGAAGTGCCCGCGCAGCGCGGCGGTCACCGCCTCCGGCCGCTCCGCGGGCGCCAGGTGCGAGGCACCCGCGATCTCGGTGAGCGAGGCGCCGGGCACCGCGTCCGCGATCTCCCGCAGATGCGCGGGCGGCGTCGCCGGGTCCTCGCGGCCGGCGACCAGCAGGGTCGGCGCGGTGATCGACGGCAGGCGGTCGCGCAGGTCGAAGGCGGCGAGCGCGTCACAGCAGGCGGCGTACGCGTCCGGGTCCGCGGTCCGCTGGTCCTCGATCAGCCGCGGAACGCTGAAACCGGGTGTGAACCAACGGGAGTTCGCGCTCTGTACGAGCGCGGCCAGTCCGTCCCGGCGTACGGTCCGCGCGCGCTCCTCCCAGGGCCTGGAGCCGTTGAAGTGGGCCGAGGAGCAGATGACGGCGAGGGCGGCCACCCGGTCGGGATGGTGCACGGCGAGATGCAGACCCACCGCGCCGCCGAGCGAGACACCGGCGTAGGCGAACCGGTCGACGCCGAGCGCGTCGGCGAGGGCGAGGACCAGCCCGGCGAGGTCGGCGACGGTCGCGCCGGGCCCGATCAGGTTCGCGGGCGAACCGCCGTGCCCCGGCAGGTCCCAGCGCACCACCCGGTGGGTGACGGAGAGTTCAGGCGCGACCGCGTCCCACAGGGCCACCGACGTGCCGAGCGAAGGGCCGAGAAGGAGCGGAGGAGCCGTGGCGGGCCCCTCGACGCTGTGGTGGGGCAGTCCGCCCTCGGGCCGGATCTTCAACGTCGCTCCAGAGCACGGTCGGTGAGGGCTCCGGCGGAGCCCGTGTAGTGGGTCGGGTCGGTGAGGTCCACCAGGTCGACGTCCTTGAGCCCCGGCTCCTCGCCCAGTACGTTCCCGAGGGGACGGCCCTCGGCGACAGCCCGTTCGGCGGCCCGGGTCAGCAGTTCCCTGGCACGGGCCCGTCCCAGCACGGGCGCGAGCGTGACGGCCAGCCGCTCGGAGACGATCAACCCGTGCGTGAGGCCCAGGTGTTCACGCATGGCGTCACTGTTCACCCGCAGCCCCTCGGCCAGTTCGGCGGCGCCGCGGGCCGCGCCGCCGACCAGCCGCAGCAGCTCGCGCAGCGGCTCCCACTCGGCGTGCCAGGCACCGGCCGGCCGTTCGTCCTCGGCGGCCATCGACGCGTACAGGGTGGCCGCGAGCCCCGGCGCACGGCGGGCGGCGGCGGCGATCAGCGTGGCGGCCACCGGGTTGGCCTTGTGCGGCATGGCCGACGAGCCGCCGCCGCTCCCCTCGGCGACCTCGCCGATCTCGGTACGGGAGAGGACGAGCACGTCGGCCGCCGTCCTGCCGAGGGCTCCGGCCGTCAGGGCCAGCGCCCCGGCGAGATCGCCGATCGGGGTACGAAGGGTGTGCCACGGCAACTCCGGTTCCACCAGCCCGAGTTCCCGGGCGTACGAGGCCACGAGAACCTGCGGGTCGTCGGCGCCGAACGCGGTGAACGCGGCCAAGGTCCCCGCAGCGCCCCCCAGTTGGGCGGGAAGGCGGAGGGCCGCCAGCCGGTCCCGCGCGTCCAGGACCAGCGTGCGCCACCCCGCGACCTTCAGTCCGAAGGTGGTCGGCACCGCGTGCTGGGTCAGCGTCCGCCCCGGCAGCACCGTGTCCCGGTGGGCGGCGGCGAGCCCCCGCAGCGCCCGTGCCGTCCGGTCGAGGTCTTCCAGGACCGGCCGCAGGGTGCGCCGGGCCACCAGCATCATCGCGGTGTCCATGATGTCCTGACTGGTCGCGCCCCGGTGGACGTACGGGCCGTACTCGCCGCCCACGGCCGCCGTCAGATCCGCGACCAGCGGGATCACCGGATTGCCGCCGTCCCGGGCGCGGAGCGCGATCGACCGCGTGTCCAGGTCCGCGGCGGTGACGTCGGACAGGGCGGACACGGCGGCGGCCGGCGCCAGGGCGAGGTCGGCCCAGGCGCGGGTCAGCGCCGTCTCCGCGTCGATCAGCGCCTGTAGGAAGGCCCGGTCCGAGGTCGAGGACGACGCGGGGGAGCCGGCCCATCCGGGCGCGAGCAGACCGACGTCGGTGTCGCCACGGTCGGCGGTGCCGTCACGATCGCCACGGCTGGCGGTGCCGTCACGATCGCCCCGGTCGCCGGTGTCGTCACGATGGCTCCGGTCTCCGGCTGCGTCACGAGGGCTCCGGTGGCCGGGGCCGGTGGGACGGGTGGGGCCCGCGGGGTCGGCCGGGTCGGCAGGTGTCACTGGAACTCCAGGAAGACCGTTTCGCCTTCGCCCTGAAGACGGATGTCGAAACGGTACGTGCGGTCCGGCCCGCCGGCCGCGATCAGCGTGGCGCGCCGGTCGGCCGGGAGCGAGTCGAGCAGCGGATCCGCCCCGTCGGCGAGGTACGCGCGGGTGAAGAGGTGGTGCGTCAGACCGCGGGCGAAGACGCACACGCTGAGGTACGGCAGGCCGGCGTTGCCCGGCGGCAGCGTACGCAGGGCCCAGTGCCCGTCGGCGTCCGTACCGACCCGCCCGAAACCCGTGAAGCCGGTGCCGTCGCGGCCGAGGAAGGCACCCGTCGAGGGATCGCGGCGCATCGAGCCCGGGGCGCCCGCCAGCGAGCCGTCGGGCGCCGCCTGCCAGAAGTCCAGGAGGGCGTCGGGTACCGGCCTGCCCGCGCCGTCGGACACGTACCCGTGCACGG
Organism: Streptomyces sp. NPDC059668; assembly: GCF_042734135.1. Taxonomy (NCBI): domain Bacteria; kingdom Bacillati; phylum Actinomycetota; class Actinomycetes; order Kitasatosporales; family Streptomycetaceae; genus Streptomyces; species Streptomyces sp. NPDC059668. Next base: position 10,448 of record NZ_JBHWEL010000045.1, read on the forward strand.
TGATCGTGTCGGGGTGTCCCGGGGGCGCCACCTGCTCACCGCCGGGAAAGGGCAGCGCGTGGCCGTAGAAGGGGCCGATGGTGTGGGACGGGGTGGGGAGCAACCGCTCGGTCGTGGTCAACGGCCTTCCTCGATCCAGGTGGCGGAGGGACCGTCGAGGACGATGTCCCAGGAGTAGCCGAGCGAGAACCCGGGCTCGGAGAGACCGTGGTCGTAGGCGGCGATCAGCCGGGCGCGGGCGGCCTGGTCCGTCACGGACCGCAGGATCGGGTCGTACGGGAAGAGCGGGTCGCCGGGGAAGTACATCTGCGTCACCAGGCGCTGGGCGAACGCGGCGCCGAAGACGGAGAAGTGGATGTGAGCGGGCCGCCACGCGTTGGTGTGGTTCCCCCACGGGTACGGTCCCGGTCTGATCGTCGTGAACCGGTACCGCCCCTGATCGTCCGTCAGAGTCCGTCCGACGCCGGTGAAGTGGGGGTCGAGCGGGGCGGGGTGCTGTTCGCGCAGGTGCGCGTAGCGGCCGGCGGCGTTGGCCTGCCAGATCTCGACGAGCTGGCCGCGCACCGGGCGCCCGGCGCGGTCCAGCAGCCGGCCGGAGACGGTGATGCGCTCGCCGAGCGGCTCGCCCCGGTGCTGCCGGGTCAGATCGTTGTCGATCTCGGTGATGTCGGTGACGCCGAAGACCGGACCCGACAGCTCGACCGTCTCGGGGTCACCGCCGCCGACCGCGACGAGCGGCTGTTCGGGATGGCGGAGCAGGGAGCTGCGGTACGGGGGGTAGTCGCGCGCCGGATGATGCCGGACCGGAGCACCCCCGGCGACCGCTTTGTCGTACGCGTCCTGGCGGTCCTTGATCTCGGTGTCGATGTCCGACTGGGTGAGAGCCATGCGGGGGCTTCCTCTCGTTCGAGGACGAGGGTGATGGTGAGGTGAGGTGAGGGCGAGGAGTTCCCGGGCGGTGTGCGCGGCCAGGTCGTACGGGCGGGCGGCGGCCGTCGTGGCGCCGTACCCGTCGAACGGTCGTACCCACCGAACGGGGCGCGGGCGGCGGCGTCGACGACGTGGACGTCCGTCATGGCGGCCCGTGCGGGAAGTGCAGGCGGACGGTCCGGCCGGCGACGTCCGATCCACCGGCCGCGCCGGTGGGGAAACCCCCTCTCTCCGAGCTCCCCGCGCCTTCTTCGAACCGGATGTGGATAGTCAGGGCACTGAGCATTTCTGCGCGGGTCGTTCACGCTGCCATCAGGCCGTGCCGCCGTCAAGGCCTCCCAACTGGGAATGGTGTGCGTTCGATCCGGACAGGAGACACGGCGGTGCGCGGACGGTATCGTTCAGTACACATACCAAAAGATGCTGTGCATACGACCATGCGGACACCCCCTGGAGCGCACATGGCCGCGGTGGATCTCTCCACCCACCCCGGGCACCTGGCCCGGCGGCTTCAGCAGGCCCACTACCTGCTGTGGAACACGATGGTCTCCGAGGAGATCACCTCGCCGCAGTTCGCGGTCCTGAACGCGCTCGTCGCGGAGCCGGGTCTGGACCAGCGCACGGTGGGGGAGCGGGTGGGCCTGGACCGTTCCACCATCGCCGAGGTCATCAGCCGGCTCGGCCGCCGGGGTCTGCTCGACAAGGTGCGTGACCCACAGGACGGCCGGCGCTCCCTGCTGCGCCCGACGGCGGACGGGACGCGTACCCACCGCAGGCTGACCGTGCGTACGGCGCGGATGAACCAGGTCTTCCTGGCCCCGCTGTCCGCCGAGGAGCAGACCGTCTTCTTCGACCTCATCCGGCGCGTGTCGGACGCCGCGGAGGGGCTCCGCAATCCGACGGAACCCCTGCCGGCCCCGCGGTAGGCCGCGGCCCACCGCCCGGCGCGGCCTCGCCGCCGGGGCCGCGCTCACGCCGCGGCGAAGACCACCCACACCTGGCCGCTCGCGAAGTTCATCGGGGCGCCGTCGTTCGTGGTGAACTCCGTGCCGTCGGTCGCGGCGGGCCGCTTCCAGTCGGCGTCGAAGACCCGGCCGTCGCGCAGTACCTTCGCCGTCCCCGAGCCGACCGTCTGTGTGAAGGGCGTGTTGTTGCCGAGGACGTCGTGGTACTTCGACTTACGGAGCTTCACGTACTGCACGACGACGGTCGCCGGAGCCACCCTCTTGCCGTCCGTCGTGACCGTCGGCGTCCCGTCCGTCGACACCAGCCAGCGGTGCGTGCTCGCGGACCAGGAGAAGGTGAAGCGGGCGGCCGGGAACCGTACCGTCCGGGAGGTCTCCGGACTGCCGCCCGCCGGGGCCGCCCCGAAGCGGAACCCGGTGGTGAGGGCGGCGGCGCCGGGGGCCGACGGCAGCAGCTTGCCGGGCCGCACATAGAGATTGTGGGGGGCGGGCTTGGCGGTGCCGCGGTAGTAGGCGTCGGCGTTCCGCTCGGGCGGTGCCGGGTGCAGCGGCGCCTTGTCGATCACCGGCAGCAGCTTGGCCTGCGCGCCCGAGAAGGCGAGTGTCGGCTCGTCGAACTGGCGCAGCAGTTCCAGGTCGGACTCGCGTGCGCTGCGCACCGGCCCGACCGCCTTGGGAAGCCGGGTCGCGTAGATCGCCATCAGCCGGCTCAGGCCGCCCTCGACCTGTTCCGCGTACACGATGTCGGCCGCGTCGAGGCCCGTCTGGGGGCGGGCCGCGGCCACGTTGTCGATCTTCACCGCGAGGAGGGAGCCGACGCCGGCGGGACTGGCGTGGCCAGGTGCCGGCCGGGGGGCCTGACTCTGGGCGGGAGTGCGGGCGCGTCCGTCGGCGGAGGCGTCGCCGCCCGAGCCGCAGCCCGTCATCAAGGAGCCCGCCGACACGACCGTCAGCAGCGCCGCCGTCATCGCGCCGCACCGCCTCGACGCCTTCTGTCGCATGCCCACCATGCCACCCTGTCCCGTGCCATTGATTATGTGTTTATAGGTTCATCAGTGCTCATACCCGTTCGTTGTGAGGTTGTGCGTCGGTTGTGCGAGGTGCGTGGGCCCATCGGCGCACGGAGCGGCGGCCGTCAGCCCGGCGAACCGAGGATCTCCGCGAGGTCGTACCCCACGGGCTCGTCCAGCTGGCCGTACGTGCAGCTCTCGGGGGTCCGGTCCGGACGCCAGCGTCGGAAGCGGGCCGTGTGCCGGAACCGTACGCCGTTCTCCATATGGTCGTACGCCACCTCGGCCACCCGCTCCGGCCGCAGCGGCACCCAGGAGAGGTCCTTCTTCCCCGACCATCTGCTGGGCGCGCCCGGCAACCGGGCGGTCTCGTGCGCCGACTCCTGCGACCACGCGGCCCACGGATGCCGCTCGGCGTCCTCCATGCGCAGTGGCTCCAGCTCCGCCACCAGCTCCGCCCGCCGCTTCATGGGGAAGGCCGCGCTCACCCCCACGTGCTGGAGGACGCCCGCGTCGTCGTGCAGCCCGAGCAGCAGGGAGCCGACGATCGGGCCACTCTTGTGGAAGCGGTACCCCGCCACGACGACGTCCGCGGTGCGCTCGTGCTTGATCTTGAACATGGCCCGCTCGTCCTGCCGGTACAGCAGGGTGAGCGGCTTGGCGATCACCCCGTCGAGCCCCGCGCCCTCGTACTGCTCGAACCACCGCCGCGCCACCTCCCGGTCGGTGGTCGCCGGTGCCAGATGGACCGGCGCCGTCGTCCCGGACAGGGCCGTCGACAGCAGGGCGCGCCGGTCGCCCAGCGGTACGTCGAGCAGTGACCCGTCGGCCAGCGCGAGCAGATCGAAGGCGACGAAGGAGGCGGGGGTCCGCTCCGCCAGCGTCCGCACCCGCGAGTCGGCGGGGTGGATGCGCTCGGTGAGCGCGTCGAAGTCGAGCCGGCCGTCCCTGGCGATCACGATCTCGCCGTCCATCACACAGCGCTCCGGCAGCCGCTCGCGCAGCGCCTCCACCAGCTCGGGAAAGTACCTGGTCAACGGCTTGCCGGTACGGCTGCCGAGCTCGACCTCGGCTCCGTCGCGGAACACGATCGCGCGGAAGCCGTCCCACTTCGCCTCGTAGTGCATGTCCGGCGGGATCTTCGCCACGGACTTGGCGAGCATCGGCTTCACGGGCGGCATCACCGGCAGATCCATGCTTCGATTGTGCGGCGACACGGAGTGGTTCGCCCGGTGTGCGAGGCGGGCGGGCTGCGCCTACCGTGGCCCGCATGGGCGAAGCGGTGGAACTGGAAGCAGCCGGCCGGACCGTACGTCTGTCCAGCCCGGACAAGATCTTCTTCCCGGAGCGCGGGTTCACGAAGCTGGACCTCGCCCGGTACTACCTCGCCGTCGGCGACGGCATCCTGCGCGCCCTGCGCGACCGTCCCACCACGCTGGAGCGCTATCCGGACGGAGTCGAGGGCGAGAACTTCTTCCAGAAGCGGGCGCCCAAGAACATGCCCGACTGGATCCCGACCGCCCACATCACCTTCCCCAGCGGGCGCAGCGCCGACGAGATGTGCCCCACCGAGGTGGCGGCCGTGCTCTGGGCCGCGCAGTACGGCACGCTCACCTTCCACCCGTGGCCGGTGCGCCGCGACGACGTCGACCGCCCCGACGAACTCCGTATCGACCTCGACCCGCAGCCCGGTACGGACTACGAGGACGCGGTGCGCGCCGCCCACGAACTGCGCGAGGTCCTCCACGAGTACGGGGACCTGCGCGGCTGGCCCAAGACCTCCGGCGGCCGAGGTCTGCACGTCTTCGTGCCGATCGCACCGCGCTGGACCTTCACCCAGGTGCGCCGCGCCGCCATCGCGGCCGGGCGTGAACTGGAGCGCCGGATGCCCGACCGGGTGACCACGGCCTGGTGGAAGGAGGAGCGGGGCGAAAAAATCTTCGTGGACTACAACCAGACGGCCCGGGACCGCACCATCGCCTCCGCCTATTCGGTACGTCCCCGTCCGCACGCCCCCGTCTCCGCGCCGCTGCGCTGGGAGGAGGTGGCGGAGGCCCGCCCCCGGGACTTCGACCTGGCGACCATGCCGAAGCGTTTCGCCGAACTCGGCGATGTGCACGCGGACATGGACGAACACGCCTTCTCCCTCGAAGCGCTGCTGGAACTGGCCGCCCGCGACGAGCACGACCACGGCCTCGGGGATCTGCCGTATCCGCCCGAGTACCCGAAGATGCCGGGCGAGCCCAAGCGGGTGCAGCCGAGCCGGGCCAAGCGCGCGGAAGGCCAGGAGTAGAGCGGCGGTCCCGCGACTCTCGACGGCGCGGGTGACGGCCGGGCGGCCGTGCCCGTCGGGCGGGGCGCCCGGCCCGCCGCCGGGAGCGCTCTCATCGTTCGCCGACCGGGGCTATCCTGATCGGCAACCGCCGAGGAGGAGCCCTGAGGTGACCGAGACAGCGTCCCGCCCCACGCTGGAGGCCGTGGCCGCCCGGGCGGGGGTCTCCCGGGCCACCGCGTCGCGGGTGGTCAACGGCGGCGACGGAGTGCGCGAACCACTCGTCGAACGGGTCCGGCGGGCCGTCGAGGAACTCGGTTACGTTCCCAACCAGGCTGCCCGCAGCCTGGTCACCCGGCGGCACGACGCGGTCGCCGTCGTCATCGCCGAACCGGAGACCAGGGTCTTCGCCGACCCCTTCTTCGGTCTCCAGCTCCGGGGCATCAGCAAGGAGTTGACGGCGCACGACTCGCAACTGGTCCTGCTGCTCACCGAGGGTCGCGACGACCATGCCCGGGTCGGCCGGTACCTCGCCGGCGGGCACGTCGACGGCGCGCTCGTCTTCTCGCTGCACCTCGACGACCCGCTGCCCGAACTCATCCACGGCGCGGGCATGCCGACCGTGTTCGGCGGGCGGCCCGGCTGGGGTGACGGCACCCGGGACGCGGCGGCCCCGGTGTACGTCGACAGCGACAACCGGGGTGGCGCCCGCGCGGCCGTACGTCACCTGGTCGCGCTGGGGCGTACCCGCGTCGCACACATCACCGGCGCCCTCGACCAGACCTCCGCGGTCGACCGGCTCGACGGGTTCCGGGACGTCATGGGTGACGCCGATCCGCGGCTCGTGGTCGAGGGCGACTTCACGCCCGCGGGCGGCGAGCGCGCGATGCGCGAACTGCTGGAGCGCTGCCCGGACGTCGACGCGGTGTTCGCCGCCAACGACCTGTCCGCCGCGGGCGCTCTGCGGGTGCTGCGCGAGCGGGGGCGGCGGGTGCCGGACGACGTCGCGGTGATCGGGTTCGACGACATGCTGCCGGTGGCGGAACAGACGGATCCGCCGCTCACGACGGTCCGTCAGGACATAGAGGAGATGGGGCGGTTGATGGCCCGTCTGCTCCTTCGGGACCTCGACCGGCGTACGGCGAAGGAGAGCACGGTGCGCGGCCCCTCCGACGTCATCCTGCCGACGACGTTGGTACGACGGGCGTCCGCGTAGCCGGACCGGAGACCGGCGGCGACCGGAGAACGCCGGAGCCGGGACGACGCGACAACCGCCGGGCTGCCGGGGGCGGCACGGGGCGGTGCGACGGCGGGAGCGGCGAGGGGCGCGGCCGGGAGAACAGGAAGAACCGGGACGGGGTGGGCGGACCCGGGAGAGGCGGGACCGGGGACGCCGGGACGGGATGGGCGGACCCGGGAGAGGCGGGACCGGGGACGCCGGGACGGGATGGGCGGACCCGGGAGAGGCGGAACCGAGGACGCCGGGACTGGAGAAGCGGGGACCCGCGCACGGGCGCGTCAGGACTGCGCGGACAGGTGCGTCAGGAGTCCGCGGACGGGAGCACCGCAGGCCGGTGACGGGCCGGCCCGGGTGCTCCCGCCATCACGCGGCGGGGCTCAGCTCGACCGCGGGGCGCTCTTGATCACCGCGAAGCGTGCCCCGTACGGGTCGGCGAGCTTGGCCATGCGGCCGACGCCCTCCAGGTCCGTGGCGGGCATCCGGACCGTGCCGCCCAGCTCCTGCGCCCTGGCGACGGTCGCGTCCGTGTCGGTCACCTCGAAGTACGGCAGCCAGTACGCACCGGACGCGGCCTCGGTCGGGTCGTCGGCCAGCGGGACGACGCCGCCGAACATGTCCGTCTCCTCGGTCCCGGCGGGATTGACACAGGTGTACGTGCCGCCGGGGAACGGGGCGGCCGAGGTCTCCCAGCCGAACACGGAGTTGTAGAACGCGGCGGCCGCGGCGACGTCCGGGGTGTAGAGCTCGACCCAGCACAGCGAACCGGGGTCGCCCGCCACGTCGACGCCCTTGGTCCGGGCCGGCTGCCAGAGACCGAAGGGCACGCCCGCCCGGTCGGCGAGGATCGCCATGTGGCCCTCGCCCATGACATCCATGGGCAGGAAGACCGCACTGCCCCCGGCCTGCTCGGCGGCCTTGGTGGTGGCCTCCGCGTCGGGGGTCTGGAAGTACACCGTCCAGGAGGGCGGACCCTGTTCGGCGGTGGTCTGCATGCCGCCCGCGACGGTCTTCCCGGCCAGCTGGAAGAAGCCGTAACCGCCGGCGTCGGGCCCCGCCGACTGGAACCGCCAGTCGAAGAGGCCTCCGTAGAAGGAGGTGGCGCCCTCGATGTCGGGCGTGCCGATATCGAGCCAGTTCGGAGCGCCGGGAACGAAGTGGGTGGTGAGCATGAGTGCCCTCCCTTGAAGGGTCTCGTTGTCTGCTCCGCCGAGTGTTGCACCGCCCACTGACAATCGCCGCCGGGACGCGGGGTCCGGCGCGGACCGCGACGCGAGCGGTCGCACCGGTCACCACGGGTGACCGGACATGTTTGTTTTGTTTCACCGCGCCCGCGCGCCGCCGTGCTCACGGGCGGTCGGGAGGAGCATCATCGGGGCCGCCGGAGCGCTCGGAACGTGGCGTTGATCCGGCGTTGATCGAACGTTTTTCGATGCGGGGCAGGCTCTTCGGCATGCACACCGACACCATCATCCCGGCCGACTCCGACTGGCAGGAGCAGGCGCTGTGCGCGCAGACCGGGGCAGAGTTCTTCTTTCCCGAGCCGGGCAGCTCGGTGCGTGAGGCGAAGCGCATCTGCGGCATGTGCGCGATGCGCCCGGCCTGCCTCGAATACGCGCTGAACAACGACGAGCGTTTCGGCGTCTGGGGCGGCCTCTCCGAGAAGGAACGGCTCAGCCTCCGGCGCGCGGACCGGCACTGACCCGGCGCGCTCCGGCGCGTACGGTTCCGGCACACCCCCACCCGTGCTCCGACACACCCTCCACCCCCCTTCGATGACCGCCTCGCGGCCGGTGCGCCGTGCGGCGGTCCGGCGGCCCGGTAATCGATGCGCCGGCGCGGCCGGAGTGCGGTTAGGATCCGCTGGCGCACCCGGGCGTCGAGCAGAGGCAGACTCGCCGCCTTGGCAAGGCGGATACGCCGGTTCGAATCCGGTCGCCCGGGCTGCGTCCGGTCCGGCGGACCGGGGGAACGGGGCCCTGTAGAGCAGAGGCAGACTCGCCGCCCTGTCAAGGCGGATACGCCGGTTCGAATCCGGCCGGGGCCACAGGAGCGCACACGCGGGGCGGGGACACATGGGTGAGGGCGGCGGGATCACGCAGGACGAGCTGGCGGCGTTCCACCGTACGGTCGGCAGGCTGCGCGACCTGCCCGTCGACGACCCGGTGCGGCTGCGGGCGGAACAGGTCGCCGCGTCCTTCGCGCGTGACGGCCGGCTGCGCAGACGCAAGGCGCGCGGCGCCGAAGTGTCCGCCACCGACGCGGCGGTGATGGCCGCGACCGCGACGGGCGCGCTCGACCGGCGCGAGGACGCGCCGCTCACGCACCCCGGAGAGGGCGCCACCGCGGGCGGCGTCTTCGTGAAGTCCCGTACCTGCTACGTCTGCAAGACGCCCTATCGACAGGTCGACACCTTCTACCACCGGCTGTGCCCGGACTGCGCGGCCGACAACACCGCCCGGCGCTCCCTCGCCACCGATCTCGTCGGGCGGCGCGCCCTGCTCACCGGAGGCCGGGTCAAGATCGGTTTCCAGCTGGCCCTGATGATGCTGCGCGACGGCGCCGAGCTCCTGGTCACCAGCCGCTTCCCGCACGACACGGTGCGCCGCTTCCGCGCCGAACCGGGCAGCGCGGCATGGCTGGACCGGCTGACGGTGCTGGCGGTGGACCTGCGCGACCCGCGCCAGGTGCTGGGGCTGTGCGAGCGGTTGCGGCAGGACGGCGAGCCGCTCGACATCCTGGTGAACAACGCCGCGCAGACCGTGCGACGGCCCGTCGCGTCGTACGCCCTGCTGGCCGCCGGGGAGCGCCCCGGACTTCCCGAAGGTGCCCGGCAGGCACCGGGTTTCACACCGATGCGGGCGCTGGGCGACGGCCGTGCGGCACTGCCCGCGGCCCTGCGGGAGGCCGACGAGGCCGGACTGCTGCCCGACCCGTCACCGGAGAACTCCTGGTCGGCGCGGCTGGGCGCTCTCGACCCGGCCGAGGTCCTGGAGACCCAGCTGGTCAACGCGCTCGCCCCGGCGCTGCTCTGCGACCGGCTGCTGCCCCTGCTGCTCGCCTCGCCCCGCCCCCGCCGGTACGTCGTCAACGTGACGGCCGTGGAGGGCCGCTTCGCGGTGCGCAACAAGATGGCGGGCCACCCGCACACCAACATGGCCAAGGCCGCCCTGAACATGCTCACCCGGACCAGCGCGGCCGAACTGGCCGACCAGGGCGTGCACATGTGCGCGGTCGACACCGGCTGGATCACCGACGAGAACCCCGCTCCCAAGAAGGAGCGGATCGCGGGCGCTGGGTTCCGCACCCCGCTGGACGTGGTGGACGGGGCGGCGCGGGTGTACGACCCCATCGTGCGGGGCGAGGCGGGCGCGCCGCTCTCCGGGGTGTTCCTCAAGGACTACCAGGAGGCGGAATGGTGAGCGGGGCCGGAGCGGCGGCGGTGCCACCGGAGCCACACCCGGAGTCGGAGCCCGTACCGGAGTTCGCGGGCGTGCCGTCCGTCGCGCCGCGTCCCACGGCCGAACTCGAGCCGCTGCTCGCCTGGTTGCGCGACGGCCGCCCGGCGGGAGAGCGGCTCGACTTCACGGCGGGTACGGCGCTGCCCGACGGGCGCCTCGACCTGTGCAAGCAGGGGATCGGCGCGCGCGGCGCGGCGCTGATCGCCGACGCGCTCTCCGAGGGCGCCTCCCCCGTACGGCATCTGCTGCTCGGCACCGACGGGCTCGGCGACGAGGGGGCCGCCGCGGTGGCGGGCGGCGCGGAGGTCGAGACGCTGTATCTCGGCTGCAACGGGATCACCGCCGGCGGTGCCTGCCGGATCGCCGACAACCTGCGCGCCTCACCACGGGTCCTCACCGGCGTATGGCTCAAGCGCAATCCGCTCGGCAGCGGAGGAGGGCGCGCCGCCGCCGAACTCGTCGACGTCGCACGGTCGTTGCGCACCCTGGACCTCGTGCAGACCGGGCTCGACGCGGCGGGCGCGGATGTCCTCGCGGACGCGCTGCTCGCCGCGGCGGACAACGGCCGCCGTATCGAGCGGCTGTTCGTGGGCGGCAACCCGCTGGGCGCGGCGGGCGCCGTACCGCTGGCCCGGCTGGTCGGCGGCGGAGCGGTCGACGAACTCTATGTGTCGGCCGCGCGGTTGGGCGACACGGGTGCGCTGTGTCTGGCCGGCGCGCTGGAGCGGGCGCCGTACGGACGCCTCACCCGGCTCTCCGTCGCCAGCAACGGCATCGGGGCCGAGGCCGCCGCCAAGCTGGTGACGGCGGCGACCGCGGCCGGGGTGGCGCTGCTCGACCTCGGCCGGGTGCGCGCGGCCGCCGCGCTCGGCGCGGCCGACAACCACGTCGACCTCGCCGCGGCCACCGCCATCGCGGACACGCTGGCGGGCGCCGAGCACCGGCTCGCCCACCTCGTCCTCACCCACACCGGCATGCGCAGCCGTGAGGCCCACCGCCTCCTCGACACCGCGCCGCGTGCCACCACCGCGACCCGCTTCGTGCTGGGCAGCGGCATCGCGACCACCGTGAAACAACGGCTGGCGGCGCTGAGCGCGCACGTCCCCGCCCCGACGGTGCCGCCGGACGTCGCCGCCGTACGCAGTGTCCACCGCACGGCGACTCCCGGGACGGAGGAGGGCGGCCGCAGCCACCGCGGTGGCTGAGCGCGGCCGGCGCCGGGCGCGGGGCGGCGGCCACCGATGTCTCCCGGGGCCGGACAGCGCGACCGGAGCCTGCCGGGAGCGGGGAGCACCGCCGGCGTCCGCCGGGGGACGGCCGCCCGGCGTGGCGGGCACCGGGCGGCGCGGCGGGGACGCCTCGGGTGTCAGCGCCGTGTGGCCGTGAACACCTCTGTCCAGAAACGCTGTTGCTGCGCCGACGCCCCCACCAGATACGTCGCCCGCAGCTTCGGCGGCAGCAGGGGGACCAGCCGCGCCACCAGCGCCCGGTGTCTCTTCAGCTGGGACAGCTCCGCGTTGGCGAGGATCTGGTGGACGACGTCGCTGTCGTCGGTGCCCTCGTCGGAGTGCCGTGCCGCGCGCCGCAGCCGGGCCTCCCACGCGTCCGCCTCGCGGGCGAGCTCGCGCAGGCCCGTCACCGGGCGTCCGCGCAGCCGGTCGACGAGCGCCGTCAGGGAGACGGGCGCGTACTCGCCGTCGCCGAGGTAGACCGTCGCCATCTCCAGCTCCAGCCCGTGCCGGTGCAGCTTGATGAGCCGCTCCAGGGTGCGCTTGGTGATCCAGGCACGGCCCTCGTCGTCGATGTCGTTCTTCCACCAGTCCAGGACGGTCTCCGCGTCCGCGCCGTATCGCGCGAGCAGCCACTCGTTGGCCGGGATGTCCTGCGGCTCCACCGTCAGGGAGGCCGTGAACCGGCTGGCCTGCGCGATGTTGTTCCGCGCGACCAGGAGCTTGCGGCCCAGGTGGTACGGCGGATTCTGGACGGCGATCTGCGCGCGCAGGTTCTCGATCCGGCGCCCCGCGAGCGACCACTCCTGGGTGATCTCCATCAGCTTGGCGAACGCGGCCTTGTCCTTGGGGCGGTTGTACTCGTCCCAGACGATCGCCTTCGGCTCGGGACCCGTGAAGTTCGCCGCGAGCAGGTTGTCCAGGGTGCCGTCCGCCGACGGGATCGGCGCGCACAGGTCCTCGACGTTGGTCACCGGCAGCGAGAAGTACAGCGGCTCGCGGCCGAGGCCCTCGCGCACCGTCTCCCGTACGAGCTCGGTCTTCCCGCAGCCGGGCGGTCCCTGGAGCAGCACGGTCCAGCGATTGCGCAGGGCCGCCCTGACGACCTGGCGGACCGGGTCCGGGATCGTCGACGGATTGGACACACCGAGCTCCTCGGCGATCCGGTTCAGGATCTCCGAGGTGCGGTTCTGTCCGGGGCGGCCGTCGGGGCGGGGCTCGACGAGACGCAGCCGCTCCCCGCCCACCAGGGGCAGGGCCCAGCGCAGCGGGAACCCCTCCCGGGCGTTGGCCAGGATGTGGTCGAGGGTGCGCGGCGAGAGCAGCTCGCGCAACGCGGGGGAGAGGGACGCCCACAGCGAGAAGACCGGCGCCAGGTCCCATTCCCGGTAGGTGGCCGACAGATGGCGGCGCCACGAGGTGTCGTTCGCCGTGACGCGCAGGGTGACCATGCGGTCGAGGAGCGCGAGGTCGCCGCGCCGCGCCGAGGTCTCGGCCAGCGACTCGTTGTCGGTGAGGAAGACGCCGACGCAGCCCAGGGCGCGCAGATCGTGCTCGCCGAGCGTCCAGTCGCAGGCGATCTGCATCAGCTGGGACTGGACGGTGTCGCCCGCCTGCAACGAGTCGTCGATGAGCAGCACGAAGGGCGTGCCCGGTTTGAGCTGGCTCATCACCAGCTGGCGCAGCACGAGTTCACCGCTGTGGGCGTCCCGTACCGGCGCGTTGACCAGCAGGTCGTCCGGGGTGAGGTTGGCCGCCGGCACGTACACCAGGGTGGCGTCGGGGTGGGCGCGCGCCATGTGCGAGAAGAACGTGGCCGTCTTGCCGATGCCGTGCTCGCCGAAGATCTGGCCCGTCTGCCCCATGGCGATCAGGGCGTCGATGAACGCCTCCAGACGGGAGGGCGCGGGTGCGCCGCGGTCGGTGCGGCCGGGGTCGGTTGCGGTGGTCATCGGTCCTGGTCCTGTGCTGAGAGGGGTCGGTGCGACCCGGTGGTCACGCGATGGCAGTCCATGGCCGGGCTGTGGGTCTCGGGCCAGTCGTTGCCGCCCTCGGTGATCAGCCAGATCCATTTGTCGGGCTCGGCGGGGGTGATCGGCGGCGCCCAGCCGTCGGTGAGCATCACCACGGCGTCCGGACGCACCTCGCAGCGGCGGCCGTTCACCTCCGTGCGTCCCTCGACGTAGTCGGCGACGGCCCGGAAGTCGGTGCCGCCCCCGCCGAGGACGCGGCCGCCCGGCTCGAAGGGCATCACCTCGGCGTCGAAGGACAGCCAGTGCGCCTCGACCCCGTCGATCCTCCCCACGAGGCCGGTGAGCCAGTCGACCACCCGGTCCGGCATGGAGCCCGAGGTGTCGTACGCGATGACGAGCACCTTGTCCCGTACCGGCCCGCGCCGCGAGAGCATCGGCTCCTGCCCGAGCGCCGCGAGCAGCGCGCCCCGCTTCTTGGGGTACACGAGCCGCTCGCCGTCGCGGAGTTTCGAACCGAGTACGTCGACCAGCCAGCGCTGCCACCAGTCGACCGTGCGTGTGCGGACGGTCTCGCCGCGCAGGGCTCCGGCACCGAGCCGCCCCCAGATCCTCGCCGTCCGTTCCGAGGCGTCCTCCGTGCGGCCCATCAGGTCGAGCAGCTCCCGCTCGGCGCCCGTGTGCCCACGGCGGGCCGCGAGCAGGGCGTTGAGCAGCGCGGAGGAGGAGACCTCGTCGACGGTCTCCTGGTCGGCGGGCACCAGGGTCGTGAGATGGACGCACATCCGCCGGGCGGCCACCGGGGGGTGGCGCATGCGCTTCAGCTCGCCGTACACCGTCATGTCCGTCCCGGTGAACTCGTCGTAGCCGACCGGTTCCAGTCCCTGGGCGAGCAGGTCCTGCCGGTACGCCGTGTGGATCAGGCGCGGGTCGACGCCCGTGGGCTGCCCGTCCAGCAGGGGCAGGGATTCCCGGCGAAGCCGCACCAGCGCCACGTGGTTGATCGACACCTCGGTGGCCGTCTCGAAGACCGGGTCCGCGCGCAGCTGCGGGTCGGCGAACAGGTGCCGTTGCAAGAGATGCCGCGCCTCGTGGAACAGTACGAACTTCACGCCGTCCAGGCCGAGTCGTACGAAGAAGTCCGGGTTGTAGAGCAGCAGGCAGGTGCCGTCGCCCGAGGCCACCACGGCCGCCGTGTCCACCGCGGTGGTGGCGAGTTGGTGGTGGCACTTCGCGTACAGCCAGGACGCCACCGCCGACTCGGTCAGTCCGAAGTCCAGCAGCGCGGCCTCCTTGAGCCGCCGCGCCTGCTCGACCACCTCCGGGTCGGCCGGCCGGTACCGGCCGAGCGCCCTGCGGTCCGCCAGATCGACGACGGGCCGCCGCGCCCGCTCCCCGTACGTCATGTCCCCGCCCCCGTGTCCGACGCCGTCCCCGTTCTCCCCCGTCACCTCCTTGGTACCAGGACCCACCGACATCGGGCGAAGGCATTACGCTCGATGCCAAGCGGGGTCGTAGCGCAGAGGCAGGCGCGGCCGGTCTCCCAAACCGGAGCACGCTGGTTCGAATCCAGCCGCCCCGCCCCCTCGCCCCACCGCGCGGTTCAGGCGACGGCCCCCGCGGTCACGAGCAGTTCGGGAACCGTGCCGTAGTACGTGCCGACGAGCTGGGCGAGTACGGCCCAGGCGTCCTCACGGTCGCCCAGGTGCTCGCGCACCAGCGGCCGCAGCACGTCCTCGGCCTCCCGGACCCGGGCCGGGAACATCGTCCGGCCCAGTGACAGCACCCGCAGCACCCGGTCCGCGGGGGTCCACGTCGTCGCGTACCGCGCGGGACCGTCGAGGACGCCCGACTGCCGCACCCGGTGGGTGAACTTCGCGTGCGAGCCGAACCGTTCGCGCAGCGCGGGCGGACAGTCGGGGCGTACGGCCAGTGCCCAGCGCGCGTAACCGGGCAGCGCCCGCTCCTGGTCGGCCACCGCGACCGCCTCCCAGCCGGGGCGTCCCACCACCATGGAAGCGGCCTTGCGTGCCGGGCCCATGGACCGGGAGGCCCGCAGCGCGCCCACGAGCCCGAGCCGGGTGAAGTGCTCGGGCACCGGCGGCTCCGGTTCCCGGCGCACCGACTCGGCCACCGGTACCGAGCGTCCGCGCAGGGGGCCGTACGGCATCCCGCGCACGATCGCGCGGCGCATCGCGTCGTCCGCCGAGAGATGCCGCCACACCAGGGCGTTGAGTTCCGGGTCGTCCTCCTCCAGGACCCACAGCAGCACGGAGGACGGCACGGGCGTGCGCGTCCACCAGGAGTGCACCGCGCGCCGGGCCGCCCCGGCCTCCTCGGACCCACCCGGCTCCCCGTCGGGCAGGGGTGGCCGCAGGCCGATCCGCCGCCGCACCCGCTCGGCCTCCCCGGAGCCGAGCAGACCCAGCAGGAACCCGGTCGCCCGTTCCGACGTGGTGTTGTCGTGCATGGCCGCATGATGCCGCAGTCCGGTGCGGCGCCGCACCCGAGAATCGGTCCACCGCGCGGCAGTCGGCGGGAGGTCCCCGGGGGGACCGCGCTCCCCGCCGGTACGCCGTGAGACCGCCGGTCCACGCCCGTCATCGCCGGGGCGGCCGGGAACACCGCGCCGCCACCCGGTGGCCGACGCGCGGGACGCGGCGCCGGCCGAGGTGACGGCGTACGAGCGGAGTGACGGCGTTCGAGCGGGGTGACGACCGGGGCCGCCGGCCCCGGTCGTGCGACGGGGGAGGTGTCAGCCGGCGGCGCGCGCGGCCATCCGCGCCTTGCGGGCCGCGAGCTTCTCGTCGAACTTCGAGGCCTCCGCGTCCAGGCCGCCCATGAAGAAGCCGAGCTCCTCCTGGGCCTGCAGGCCTTCGGGGCCGAGGCCGTCCATCTCCAGGACCTTCAGGTGGCGCAGCACCGGCATCAGCACGTCGTCGTGGTGGATGCGCATGTTGTAGACCTCGCCGATGGCCATCTGCGCGGCGGCGCGCTCGAAGCCGGGCATGCCGTGTCCGGGCATCCGGAAGTTGACGATGACGTCGCGCACGGACCGCATGGTCAGGTCGGGGGCCAGTTCGAACGCGGCCTTGAGCAGGTTCCGGTAGAAGACCATGTGCAGGTTCTCGTCGGTCGCGATGCGCGCCAGCATGCGGTCGCAGACCGGGTCGCCCGACTGGTGACCGGTGTTGCGGTGCGAGACGCGGGTCGCGAGCTCCTGGAAGGCGACGTACGCGACCGTGTGCAGCATCGAGTGGCGGTTGTCCGACTCGAAGCCCTCGTTCATGTGCGCCATGCGGAACGCCTCGAGCTTGTCGGGGTCGACGGCGCGCGAGGCGAGCAGGTAGTCACGCATCACGATGCCGTGCCGGCCCTCCTCGGCGGTCCAGCGGTGCACCCAGGTGCCCCAGGCGCCGTCACGGCCGAAGAGCGCGGCGATCTCGTGGTGGTAGCTCGGCAGGTTGTCCTCGGTGAGGAGGTTGACGACCAGCGCGATCCGGCCGATCTCCGTGACCTTCGACTGCTCCTTGCCCCAGGCCTCGCCGTCCTCGAACAGGCCGGGGAAGTTGCGCGCGTCGCTCCACGGCACGTACTCGTGGGGCATCCAGTCCTTGGCCACCTTGAGGTGACGGTTGAGCTCGGTTTCGACCACTTCCTCCAGCGCGTACAGCAGCCGAGCGTCGGTCCAGGCGGCGGACGGGCTGCCGAGGTGGGGAGAAGTAATCGTCACGGGTGCTCCAGGGGGACGTGAAAGTACTGAGCGAGTTACTGAGCGTGTTGCTGGACGAGCTGCTGAAACGAAGGGCTGAACGTACGACTGAACGTACGACTGAGCGGGGACGAAACCTACGGCATCGTAGGCTACGTATCCGTAGGTTACGAAACCGTAGGTTAAGTTCGCTGTAAAGAGTGCCTGATCAGCGGGGTCTCCCAGGCGGGTCGGTGCCTCTCGGGGCTCGCTCCGGAGCCCCTCGCCCCGCTCCCGCCTCGCAGGTCCCGGAGCCGGACGGGTGAGTCGTTCGCTCGTTCAGGTGTACAGCTCCCGGAGCCGTACCGAGAGACAGGTCACACAGCCCTCGAGCTTCTCGAACTCGCCGATGTCCACGACGACCGGCTCGTGACCGAGACCCGCGAGCAGCTCCGCGGTCTTCGGGGCGCTCGCCGCCATCAGCAGCTTCTCGCCGCCGAGCAGCACGACATGGGCCCCGGACTCCTCCGGCACCGGCAGGAAGCGCGGGAACAGCGACGGCGTGTCGACCAGCGGTTCATGACCGATCACCGTCCCGTCGGGCAGCGCCGTGACCGCCGACTTCAGGTGCAGCACCTTGCTCACGGGTACGGGGACGACCCGCGCCCCGAGCGGTTCGAGGGCTGCGCGCAGCTGCTGGACCCCGGCCGCGTTGGTGCGTCCGCCGAGGCCCACGTACACCGTGTCGCCGACCTTGAGGACGTCGCCGCCGTCCAGGGTGCCGGGCTCCCAGATCCAGTTCACCGAGCAGCCCAGCCGGGCCACGGCCTCCTCCACCCCGGCGGTCTCGCCGCGCCGGGACTCGGCGCCGGGACGGGAGATCAGGGCGACGTTGCGGAAGACGACGACGGCGTCCTCCACGAACACCGAGTCGGGGCAGTCGTCGGCCGGATCGACCTCGACGGTGTCCCAGCCGTGCGTGCGCAGGGCCTGCGCGTACGCCTCCCACTGCTCCACCGCCAGGTCGACGTCCACCTTCTCGCGCTCGATGTGCGTCACGAGCCCCTCGGCGAGACGGGGGCTGGGCCTGCGGATGAGTGCTTTCTGGCTGGGCACGTGCGGTCTCCGAATCGGCAGGGTGCGTCGGCGCACATCATGCAGCGCCGTTCGCGCGCGCAACAGCCCCCGCCGGACGCGACGCGGCTCCGGCCCGATGACAGGAGGCCGCCGGCCGGCCCCGGGAACCCGGGGACCGGCGCGGGGCGGCCCCCGCGTCCCGACCGACGTTAGCCAGCCCCGTGGGTCCCCGCTATGCGGGATACCCGACAGCTTCCGGCGTGGTTTCTTTCAGTTCTCCTCCTTCCAGCACCAGCCAGCGTGTGATTCCGATCGACTCCAGGAACGGCACGTCGTGGCCCGCGACGATCAGCGCGCCCTCGTACGAGTCCAGCGCCGTGGTGAGCTGCCGGACGCTCGCCATGTCGAGGTTGTTCGTCGGCTCGTCGAGCATCAGGAGCTGCGGCGCGGGATCGGCCAGCATCAGCGCCGCCAGCGCCGCCCGGAAGCGTTCACCACCGGAGAGGGTCGCCGCCCGCTGATCGGCCCGCGCCCCCTTGAAGAGGAAGCGGGCGAGCCGTGCCCGGATCCGGTTGTTGGTGGCGTCCGGCGCGAACCGGGCCACGTTCTCGGCGACGGTCAGGTCGTCGTCGAGGACGTCGAGCCGCTGGGGCAGGAACCGTGTCGGCACATGGGTCCGGGCCTCGCCGGACACCGGCGCCAGTTCCCCGGCGATCGTCCGCAGCAGCGTGGTCTTGCCCGCGCCGTTGCGCCCGATCAGCGCGATCCGCTCGGGTCCGCGCAGATCGAACAGCCCGTCCACCCGCGCGCCGTACCTCAGCTCCAGCTTCTCCAGCGTGAGGACGGTGCGGCCGGGCGGCACGGCCGTGTACGGCAGGTCGACGCGGATCTCGTCGTCGTCCCGGACCGCCTCCACCGCGTCGTCGAGCCGTTCCTTCGCCTCGGCCAGCCGCTCCTCGTGCATGATGCGGTGCTTGCCCGCGGATTCCTGGGCGGCCCGTTTGCGCGCCCCCATGACGATCTTCGGTTCGCGCTTCTGGTCGTTCATCTTCTGGCCGTACCGCTTGCGGCGGGCCAGTTTGACCTGCGCGTCGACCAGCTCGCGCTTCTGCTTGCGCAGATCGGCCTCGGCGACGCGCACCATGCGTTCGGCCGCCTCCTGCTCGTCGGCGAGCGCCTCCTCGTACGCGGAGAAGTTGCCCCCGAACCAGGTGACCTCGCCGGAGCGCAGATCGGCGATCTGGTCGACGAGGTCCAGCAGCTCACGGTCGTGGCTGACCACGACCATGACCCCGGACCAGGCCTCGACGGCCGCGTACAGTCGGCGCCGCGCGTACAGATCGAGGTTGTTGGTGGGCTCGTCCAGCAGCAGCACGTCCGGTCTGCGCAGCAGGAGCGCGGCGAGCCGCAGCAGCACCGACTCCCCGCCCGACACCTCGCCGATGGTGCGGTCCAGTTCGACGTGGCCGAGACCCAGTTCGCCGAGCAGCGCGAGCGCGCGCTCCTCGACGTCCCAGTCGTCACCGACCGCCTCGAAGTGTTCCGCGGCCGCGTCGCCCGCCTCGATGGCGTGCAGCGCGGCGCGGGTCGCGGCGATACCGAGCGTCTCGTCGACCCTGAGGCCGGTGCCGAGGGTGACGTTCTGCGGGAGGTACCCGATCTCGCCGGCGACGCGCACCGTGCCGTCGGCCGGGGTGAGTTCTCCCGCGATCAGCTTCAGCAGGGTCGTCTTCCCCGAGCCGTTGACGCCGACGAGTCCGGTCCTGCCGGGGCCGAAGGCGATCCGCAGGCCGTCGAAGACGGTGCTGCCGTCCGGCCAGGCGAAGGAGAGGGAGGTACAGGTGATGGATACAGACATGGGGCCTCGCGGTTGCTTGAGGGGGTCAAGGGCAACGCGTGTGAGACACCGCGGGGCGACGGCTGAGCACGGAGAGAGGTGAGAGTCCCGTGACAGAAGGGCGGCTCATGCACCGAGGTCGCACGCCACGCACCGACCGGCCGGAAACGGCGGGTCGTGTGGAGCGGTGTCTTCAGACCTCAGTAGAGCAACGTCCTTCTCCGTTCGACGGCAACAGAACCGCTGTACACCGTAGGAACGGGTACTAGGCCTGTCAACGGATTAACGTGGCCGACCCCCGACCGCGCCCGCCCCCCGAAGGAGCCACCGTGCCCAACGGCCCGCTGTCGCTGCCCGCCCGGCTCTACCTGCTGTCCTGGGACACCACACGGCTCAAGGTCACCGGCGAGACCCACCTCCACCACCTGGTCCGCGCGGGCGCGCTCACGGAACTGGCCCAGCGCGGACTGCTCGCCGATGTGGACGGCATCGCCACACCGGTGGACGTCGACGTCCGTACGGGTGACCTCGCCCTGGACGGACTGCTGGAACTCGTCGAGGAGTCCCGGCCGCGGAAGTGGAAGACCTGGGTGACCCTGCGGGCGCGCGTCACCCTCGACGCGGTCCGCGCGCAGCTCGCCGCGGAGGGATATCTGCGGGCCGGGAAGAAGCGGGTGCTGGGGCTCTTCCCGTCGGTGGACTACCGGCTGGAGCGGGTGGAGGCGGTGGACGCGCTGCGGGAGGAGGCGCGGGCGGTCCTGCGGGGGCCCCTGCCCGTCACGGAGGTCTCCGACCGGGACGCGGCCCTCGTCGCCCTCGCGGCCGCCGCCGAGCTGCGCACCCTCGCGCCGGGCAAGGACCGCAAGCTGTACAAGGAGCGCATCGAGGAGCTCACCGAGCGCAGCGGGGCGGCGGCCCCGGCGCTGAAGAAGGTCATCCAGGAAGTACGTACGGCGATGATCGTGGCGGCCACCGCGGCCTCGACCGCGGGAGCGGCGACGGGCGGCTGACCGGGGCGGTGGCGCGGGTCCCCGGGTGCCGTGGAACGGAGCCGCGGCGGGGGAGGGGAGCCGCGGCGGGGGCTCTCACGGGACCGGCCGGATGCGCGTCGTCGTGGCGCGGGGTTCGCGTCGTCGGGGCCGTCGGCCCGCGGACGCTCACGTCGTTCGTGGCGGGCGGAGGCATGCCCGTTTCCGTCGTCCGGGCCGCGTCGTCCCCGTGCCCACCGGCTCGGAAGCACCGTCCGCCCGGGAGGCCGGGTCGTGCCGGGCCGCGGGGGCGCCCGCCCGAGGCGGCGCACCGCCTAGCAGGTGCCCCGCATGAGTTCCGCCAGGTCGTGGTCCAGGTCGACCTGGAGATGTTCGTTCCCGACGGGCACCAGCTCGGTCGTGCGCCGCAGGAAGTCCCGCATCTCACCCGAGCGCACATGCACCACGGCGGTGCCCTCGGGGGCGTGGAACTCCAGAACGGTGCGGTCGTAGCCGTACGGCCGCACCCGTACGTCGCCGTACCCGACGGCGTCCTCCATGCCGGAGGCGAGCAGCTCGCGCGCGAACGTCCAGCACACCTCGACGCCCTCCAGCGTGGCCGGGGCCGGGAAGGTCATGCGGACGGCGAAGGGGTCGCTCCGGTCGTAGTGGAGCGTTGCGGGAATGCTCGGCATCCGCGGCGCGGCGGCGACGAGACGGGCCTCTACGGGCTGCTCGATGACGGTGGACAACGCCTTGCTCCCTTGTGACGGCTGGACGAACTTCGGGCGGATGAGGCCAGGCACATGAAGAGACGAGAGAACGGGCCGTTCAGTGCACCTGGGACCCGAGTGACATCTGTCACCGAGCCCCCCACGCGGTCGCCCGCGGCGGATTGTGATGATCCATTTCCAGTCCCCCGCGTGCCCGCGATACCGGAGAGGACACCAACCGGCGTCCCGGGGTTCCCGCCGAGGACATCTGGACGGCGCCGTGCCGGTGCACTAGCTTCGCCCGCCATGAGGGGCTTGGGGAAGTCGAGACGTACGAGCCGGGCGGTCGCCGTGGGACTGTGCGCGACCGCGTTCGCCGCCGCGCTGACAGCGGCGGCGCCGGCGCAGGCGCACGGGACCGGGAAGGCCGCCCACTGGGAACTCAAGGCCGGCGGTACGGACGTACGGTTCCGCGGACTGTCCGCCGTCAGCCGGAACACCGCCTGGGTGGCCGGATCGAAGGGCACCGTGCTGCGCACCACGGACGGCGGCGCGAGCTGGCGAGACGTCTCGCCACCCGGCGCGGCCGGACTGGAGTTCCGTGACATCGAGGCGTTCGACGCACGGCGCGCCGTGGCCCTGACCATCGGCGAGGGCGAGGACTCCCGGGTCTTCCGCACCGACGACGGCGGAGCCACCTGGACCGAGTCCTTCCGCAACACCGATCCGAAGGCCTTCTACGACTGCCTCACCTTCTTCGACCGGCGCCACGGCCTGGCGATGAGCGACCCGGTGGACGGCAGGTTCCGCATCCTGTCCACGAGCGACGGCGGGCGCTCCTGGAAGGTGCTGCCCGGTGACGGCATGCCCGCCGCGCAGGAGGGCGAGGCGGGGTTCGCGGCGAGCGGGCAGTGCCTCGTGAGCGCGGGGCCGCGAGACGTGTGGCTGGCCACCGGCGGAGGCGCACGCGCGCGCGTGCTGCACTCCGCCGACCGGGGACTGACCTGGAAGGCGGCCGACACGCCGGTCCCGGCCGGCGACCCGGCCCGCGGGGTCTTCGCCCTCGCCTTCCGCGACCGCGCCCACGGCCTGGCGGTCGGCGGCGACTACCGCGCCGACCAGGCGTCTCCCCGGTCGGCGGCCGTCAGCGGCGACGGCGGCCGCACGTGGACCCCGGCCGGCCGGCCGCCGCCCGCCTACCGCTCCGGTGTCGCCTGGCTCCCGCACAGCCGTGCCTCCGCCCTCGCGGTCGGCCCGACCGGCACCGACCTCACGACCGACGGCGGTCGCACCTGGCGGACCGTGGACACCGGTTCGTACGACACCGTGGACTGCACTCCCGACCTGGGCTGCTGGGCCGCGGGTGAGAAGGGCCGGGTGGCGCGCCTGGAGCGCTGACCCCCTGTCCGGGCCGTGCGAGGAGCGGCGGCACCCGGCACCCGCCGGACGCGCAGCGCGGCCCGGACCGGTTCGCCCGCGGGGCGGCCCGTAGGCTCGTCGCCACCATGAAGACCGTACGCATTCCCGCGGGTTGGCCCGCGACGGAGGAGCAGGCCCGCGCCGCGCAGGACGAGCTGCGCGGGCGGGTGGTGCTCGACGAGCCGGGACCGCCGCCCGGCACCGGCACGGTGACGGGGGTCGACGTGGCCTACGACGACGAGCGGGACCTCGTGGTGGCCGCCGCCGTCGTGCTCGACGCGGCGTCACTCCAGGTCGTGGCCGAGGCCACCGCCGTCGGACAGGTCTCCTTCCCGTACGTCCCCGGACTGCTCGCCTTCCGTGAGATCCCGACGGTGCTGGCCGCGCTCGACGCGCTGCCGTGCCCGCCGGGCCTCGTCGTCTGCGACGGTTACGGTGTCGCCCACCCGCGCCGCTTCGGCCTCGCCAGCCACCTCGGCGTGCTCACCGGGCTGCCCACGATCGGGGTCGCCAAGAACCCGTTCGCCTTCGCGTACCAGGAGCCGGGTGCCCCGCGCGGCAGCGCGTCGCCCCTGCTCGCGGACGCGGACGAGGTGGGACGGGCACTGCGCACCCGGGACGGCGTCAAGCCGGTGTTCGTGTCGGTCGGCCACCGGGTGAGCCTGGACAACGCGTGCGCGCACACGCTGGCGCTCACCCCGGAGTACCGCCTGCCGGAGACCACCCGGCGGGCGGACTCCCTGTGCCGGCGGGCCCTCCAGGAGGCAACGCCTTGACGGGCCCGTCCCGTTGACCGCTCACGCGATCTGAGTACATGTACGGATGTGCCGGCACCCCGGTGATCGGCAGGCTGTGCCGTATGACGACGCACCGACCTCCGAAGCCCGCCGCCCGACGAGACCTGCCCGGCCCCGCCCGGCCCGTCGAGCCGGCCGTGACGGCGGCGCTGGTCCTCTCCGTCGTCGCCGGGGTCGGCTGGGTGGGCGGGATGATCTACACGGTGCTGGCGTGGCCGCTGTAGGTCCCGGGGCCGGCTACCGGGTGGCCGCGACCCGGAAGGTGATCCCCGCCGCGCGGAGCCGCGCGATGAGCGCGTCACCCATCGCCACCGCCGTCGTGACCTGACCGGCGGTCGGCGGCAGGTCGTCGAAGGCGAGTGACAGCGCGGACTCGGCGAACATCTTCGCGGTCTCGTCGTAGCCGGGGTCACCGCCCGCGACCTCGGTGAACACCCGCTGCCCGCCGCCCTCGCCGACGAACCGCACGGAGAACCAGCTCTTGGCCCGCCGCGCGGCGCTCGGCCCGTCGCCCGGCTTGATCCGGTCGGACAGCCAGCGCCGCGCGGGCGGCAGCTGGGCCGCCGCGAACACCGCGCCGACGGCGGCGACCCCGCCCACCGCGATCGGCAGCCGCCGGACGGCCGCGTAGTGGCGGTAGCGGAAGTCGGGCCCGTAGCGCCGCAGCGCCCGCGCCGAACGCTGCACGATCTGCGGGTCGATCGTGGGCAGCGGGAGTGCCCAGGCGTCGACCTCCTTGGCGTACCGGGGCGCGCTCACCGGCGCGGACGCGCGCCGTTCCATCAGCCGGGGCTCGTGCCGCCCGCGGTCCCGCGCCGCGGTCAGGATCTGCCGGCCGCGCGCGAACTGGGTGAGCGCGGAGGCGAACGTGCCGCCCGAGAACATCGCCTGGGCGCGTACGAATCCGTCGACCCTCAGGGGCACGTCCTCGGGCAGCTGCCGCACCGTGAAGTACGCGCCCAGGTCGTGCGGGATCGAGTCGAAACCGCAGGCGTGCACGAGCCGGGCCCCCGTCTCCCGGGCGCGCGCGTCGTGCCGCACGTACATCAGGTCCACGAACTCGGGTTCACCGGTGAGGTCCAGATAGTCGGTGCCCGCGTCCGCGCATGCGGCGACCAGCTCCTCGCCGTGCACGATGTACGGGCCGACCGTCGTCGCCACCACGCGCGCGCTGCGGGCCAGCCCGCGCAGCGACGCCGGATCGGAGACGTCCGCCCGGATGATGTCGGGGGCACCGGCCAGCCCGTCGCGCAGCCGCTCCAGCTTCTGCCGGTCGCGGCCCGCGATCGCCCAGCGCAGCCCCTCGGGCGCGTGCGCGTCGAGGTACTCCGCGGTGAGCGCCCCGACGAAGCCGGTGGCCCCGAAGAGCACGATGTCGTACGCGCGATCCGTCTCTTTCGCCCTGCTCATGACACTCCCACTCTCGACCGCGCCCGAGCGGGCGGTGCCCCCGCTGCCGTGCGCGAAGCGCCGTTGTCGGTGGCTGAGGCTAGCGTGAGGTACGAGCAGCCGGACGACGAGGTCGGACGAAGAGGCCGGAGGTGACCGTGGCCGTACCGGGGAAAGCCCCGATCCGGCGTGCACGGGTGCGCGCGTCCGCCCGTCCGCTGCCGGGCGCGGCCGCGTTCGCCGCATCTGCCCACGTCCTGCCGAGCGCCCCGCGTACGCCGGTCTCCGGCCCGTTCGGATCGGGCCGGACACGGATACCCCCGACGCGGTCCGGTGCTGAGGCCCTGGAGCGGGGAAGCCGCTGACCCGCCCGTGCCGGGCGCGTTTCGGCGGGGTTCGCATGGTCTCTCCATGATTTCCTCCCCGGATTTAACTAAGCGCTTGCTCGCCAGGGCTTGCCCGGCGTGGAACACGTTCTTAACATCTCTGATGTCACATCAGTGGTGTCACAGTGCTGGGGGCTTGATGGCAGTGGCAGGGACGACGGCGCACGGCCCGCTGACCGGGGTGCGCGTGGTCGAGCTGGCGGGCATCGGTCCCGGCCCGTTCGCCGCCATGCTCCTCGCCGACCTCGGCGCGGACGTCGTCCGCGTGGACCGGCCCGGCGGCCCGGGACTCGGGATCGATCCGGAGTACGACGTCACCAACCGCAACAAGCGGTCGGTCCTGATCGACCTGAAGTCCGAGGCGGGTCCGGCCCGCGTCCTCGACCTGGTCGACCGCGCGGACATCCTGGTCGAGGGTTTCCGCCCCGGCGTCGCCGAGCGCCTCGGCGTGGGCCCCGGCGACTGTCACGCGCGCAACCCCCGGCTCGTCTACGGACGCATGACCGGCTGGGGCCAGCAGGGCCCCCTCGCCCAGCGCGCCGGGCACGACATCGCGTACATCGCCCCGACCGGCGTCCTCGGCATGTCCGGCAGGCCGGACGAGCCTCCGGCGGTCCCGGCGAACCTCGTCGGTGACTACGCGGGCGGCTCGCTCTACCTCGTCGTCGGTGTCCTCGCCGCGCTCCACCACGCCCGCGCGACCGGCGCCGGACAGGTCGTGGACGCCGCGATCGTGGACGGCACCGCGCACCTCTCCTCGATGATCCACGGCATGGTGGCCGCCGGCGGCTGGCAGGACCGGCGCGGCGCCAACCTCCTGGACGGCGGCTGCCCGTACTACGGGACGTACGAGACGTCCGACGGGAAGTACATGGCGGTGGGCGCCCTCGAAGCCCGCTTCTACGACGAGTTCGTACGGCTGCTCGGCATCGAGGAGCACGCGGACGCCCGCACGGACGTGGCCCGCTGGGACGCGCTGCGCGCGACGGTCGCCGCCCGCTTCAGGACCCGTACCCGGCAGGAGTGGACCGCCGTCTTCGACGGCTCCGACGCGTGCGTGGCCCCCGTCCTGTCGCTGAGCGAAGCCCCCGGCCACCCCCACCTCGCCGCCCGCGGCACCTTCACCGACCACGGCGGCATCACCCAGCCCGCCCCCGCGCCCCGCTTCTCCGTGACCCGCACCTCCGTCCGCTCCGGCCCCGCCCGGCCCGGCGCGGGCGCCGCCGACGTGGCCCGCGACTGGGGCGTACCCCACCTGGCCGAGGCCGAGGCCGAGGCCGAGGCAGGGGCCGACCGGACGAAGGACGGCGTCTGATGGAGCCCTCCCTCCCGGTCGGCCACCCGCGCGCTCCCCGGCCGGCGTTCGCCGAGGCCGCCGCCCGGAAGAAGCGGACCGAGGCCGCCGCCCCGCAGGCGCGCCGCGAACCGATCTCCCCGGGCGGGCCCGCAGGACACGTGCGCGAGCGTGTCGAGGCCCTCCGGCGGACCGTGGCCGACATGCTCGACGTCACCCCGATCGGGGTCCGGAACCGGGCCGGCCGGCCGAGACCGTCACACGCCGGCTCCAGGAGGGGATACGCATGAAACGGCAGATCTTCGGTACCGAGCACGACGCGTTCCGCGCGACCGTGCGCACCTTCCTCGCCAAGGAGGTGACGCCGTACTACGAGCAGTGGGAGAAGGACGGCATCGTCTCGCGCGAGGCCTGGCGGGCGGCCGGGACGCAGGGGCTGCTCGGACTCGCCGTACCGGAGGAGTACGGAGGCGGCGGCAACGCCGACTTCCGCTACAGCGCCGTACTCGCCGAGGAGTTCACGCACGCGGGAGCCTCGGGGCTCGCCCTCGGCCTGCACAACGACATCATCGGGCCCTATCTGACCGGCCTGGGCACCGAGGAGCAGCGGCGGCGCTGGCTGCCCGGCTTCTGCGACGGCTCGCTGATCACCGCGATCGCGATGACCGAGCCGGGCGCCGGATCCGACCTCCAGGGCATCAGGACACACGCCGAGGACCGGGGCGACCACTGGCTGCTCAACGGTTCCAAGACCTTCATCTCCAACGGGATCCTGGCCGACCTCGTGATCGTCGTCGCCCGGACGACCCCGGAAGGCGGTGCCCACGGCCTGTCTCTGCTGGTCGTCGAGCGCGGCATGGAAGGCTTCGAGCGTGGCCGCAACCTCGACAAGATCGGACAGAAGGCGCAGGACACGGCCGAGCTGTTCTTCCACGACGTCCGCGTCCCCAAGGAGAACCTGCTCGGCGAGCTCAACGGAGCCTTCGTGCACCTCATGACGAACCTCGCCCAGGAGCGCATGGGCATCGCCGTCGCCGGGATCGCCGCCGCCGAACACCTGCTGGACATCACCACGCGGTACGTCAAGGAGCGCGAGGCCTTCGGACGGCCGCTGTCCAAGCTCCAGCACATCCGCTTCGAGATAGCCGAGATGGCGACCGAGTGCGCCGTCACCCGGACGTTCCTCGACCGTTGCATCGTCGACCACTCGAACGGGGAACTCGACGCGGTGCACGCCTCGATGGCCAAGTGGTGGGCCACCGAACTGCAGAAGCGTGTCGCCGACCGCTGCCTGCAACTGCACGGCGGCTACGGCTACATGACGGAGTACCGCGTCGCCAGGGCCTTCACCGACGGCCGCATCCAGACCATCTACGGCGGGACCACCGAGATCATGAAGGAGATCATCGGCCGCTCCCTGCTCGGCTGACCCTCCGCACCCTCCCCGAAAGGTTCATCGTGACCACCGAAGCGTACGTGTACGACGCGATCCGCACCCCGCGCGGCCGCGGCAAGGCGAACGGCGCCCTGCACGGCACCAAGCCCATCGACCTGGTCGTCGGGCTCATCCACGAGATCCAGCGCCGCCTCCCGGGCCTCGACCCGGCCGCGATCGACGACATCGTGCTCGGCGTCGTGGGCCCCGTCGGCGACCAGGGCTCCGACATCGCCCGTATCTCCGCGATCGCCGCCGGACTGCCCGACACGGTGGCCGGCGTCCAGGAGAACCGCTTCTGCGCCTCGGGCCTGGAAGCCGTCAACCTGGCCGCGATGAAGGTCCGCTCCGGCTGGGAGGACCTGGTGCTCGCGGGCGGCGTCGAGTCGATGTCGCGGGTGCCGATGGCCTCGGACGGCGGCGCCTGGTTCGCCGACCCGATGACCAACCTCGCCACGAACTTCGTGCCCCAGGGCATCGGCGCCGACCTCATCGCCACCATCGAGGGCTTCTCGCGGCGGGACGTCGACGAGTACGCGGCCCTGTCCCAGGAGCGCGCCGCCGCCGCCTGGAAGGACGGCCGCTTCGAGAAGTCCGTCGTCCCGGTGAAGGACCGCAGCGGGCTCGTCGTCCTCGACCACGACGAGCACATGCGCCCCGGCACCACCGCCGACTCGCTCGGCAAGCTGAAGGCGTCCTTCGCGGACATCGGCGAGCTCGGCGGCTTCGACGCCGTGGCCCTGCAGAAGTACCACTGGGTCGAGCAGATCGACCACGTCCACCACGCGGGCAACTCCTCCGGCATCGTCGACGGCGCCTCCCTGGTCGCCATCGGCTCGAAGGAGGTCGGCGAGCGTCACGGCCTCACCCCGCGCGCCCGGATCGTCGCCGCGGCCGTCTCCGGCTCCGAGCCCACCATCATGCTCACCGGCCCCGCGCCCGCCACCCGCAAGGCGCTCGCCAAGGCCGGGCTGACCATCGACGACATCGACCTCGTCGAGATCAACGAGGCCTTCGCCGCGGTCGTCCTGCGCTTCGTGAAGGACATGGGCCTCTCCCTGGACAAGGTGAACGTCAACGGCGGAGCGATCGCGCTCGGCCACCCGCTCGGCGCCACCGGCGCGATGATCCTCGGCAGCCTCGTCGACGAACTGGAGCGCCAGGACAAGCGCTACGGCCTCGCCACCCTGTGCGTGGGCGGCGGCATGGGCATCGCCACCATCGTCGAGCGCGTCTGACCTTTCCCACGGATCACCGGACCCACGCATCTAACGGAGCACCCCTGATGAGCACTGAGCCCACCACCATCCGCTGGGAACAGGACGAGACCGGAGTCGTCACCCTCGTCCTCGACGACCCCGACCAGTCCGCCAACACGATGAACGAGGCGTTCCGCGCCTCCCTCGCCGCGGTCACCGACCGGCTCGAAGCCGAGAAGGACTCGATCCGGGGCGTCATCCTCACCTCCGCCAAGAAGACCTTCTTCGCGGGCGGCGACCTGCGCGACCTCATCCGGGTCACGCCCGAGACGGCCCAGGACCTCTTCGACGGCGGCCTCGCCATCAAGCGCAACCTGCGCCGCATCGAGACCCTCGGCAAGCCGGTCGTCGCCGCGATCAACGGCGCGGCCCTCGGCGGCGGGTTCGAGCTCGCCCTCGCCTGCCACCACCGGGTCGCCCTCGACACCCCCGGCACCAAGATCGGCTGCCCCGAGGTCACGCTCGGCCTGCTCCCCGGAGGCGGCGGAGTCGTCCGCACCGTACGCCTGCTGGGCATCGCCGACGCCCTCCTGAAGGTCCTCCTCCAGGGCACGCAGTACAACGCGACGCGCGCCCGGGACAACGGCCTCGTCCACGAGGTGGCCGCCACCCCGGAGGAACTGCTCGCCAAGGCCCGCGCGTTCATCGACGCCAACCCCGAGTCGCAGCAGCCCTGGGACAAGCCCGGCTACCGCATCCCCGGCGGCACGCCGTCCAACCCGAAGTTCGCGGCCAACCTGCCCGCCTTCCCGGCCAACCTGCGCAAGCAGACCAACGGCGCGCCCTACCCGGCCCCGCGCAACATCATGGCGGCTGCCGTCGAGGGCTCCCAGGTGGACTTCGAGACGGCCCAGGTCATCGAGGCCCGCTACTTCGTCGAGCTGGCCGCGGGCCAGACCTCGAAGAACATGATCCAGGCGTTCTTCTTCGACCTCCAGGCCGTCAACTCCGGCGCCAACCGGCCGCAGGGCATCGAGGCGCGCCCGGTCCGCAGGGTCGCCGTCCTGGGGGCCGGGATGATGGGCGCGGGCATCGCCTACTCCTGCGCCAGGGCGGGCATCGACGTCGTCCTCAAGGACGTCTCCGCGGAAGCGGCGGCCAAGGGGCGCGCGTACTCCGAGAAGCTCTGCGCCAAGGCCGTGTCCAGGGGCCGTACGACCCAGGAGCAGGCCGACGAGCTCCTCGCCCGCATCACCGCCACCGCCGACCCGAACGACCTGGCCGGCTGCGACGCCGTGATCGAGGCGGTCTTCGAGGACACCGCGCTCAAGCACAAGGTGTTCCAGGAGATCCAGAACATCGTCGAGCCCGACGCCCTGCTCTGCTCCAACACCTCGACCCTGCCGATCACCGTGCTCGCCGAGGGCGTGGAGCGGCAGGACGACTTCATCGGACTGCACTTCTTCTCGCCCGTCGACAAGATGCCGCTGGTCGAGATCATCAAGGGCGAGCGGACCGGGGACGAGGCACTGGCGCGCGCCTTCGACCTGGTACGCCAGATCAAGAAGACGCCGATCGTCGTCAACGACTCGCGCGGCTTCTTCACCTCCCGGGTCATCGGGCACTTCATCAACGAGGGCGTCGCGATGGTCGGCGAGGGCATCGAGCCCGCCTCCGTCGAGCAGGCCGCCGCCCAGGCGGGCTACCCCGCCAAGGTCCTGTCCCTGATGGACGAGCTGACGCTCACCCTGCCGCGCAAGATCCGCAAGGAGTCGAAGCAGGCCGTCGAGGAGGCGGGCGGCACCTGGCAGACCCACCCGGCGGAGGCGGTCATCGACCGCATGGTCGACGAGTTCGGCCGCCCCGGCCGCAGCGGCGGCGCCGGCTTCTACGAGTACGGCGAGGACGGCCGGCGCGGCAGGCTGTGGCCGGGACTGCGCGAGCACTACACCAAGCCCGGCTACGAGATCCCGTTCCGGGACATGCAGGAGCGGATGCTCTTCGCCGAGGCGCTGGACACCGTCCGGCTCGTGGAGGAGGGCGTACTGACCTCCGTCGCGGACGCCAACATCGGGTCCGTCTTCGGCATCGGTTTCCCGGGCTGGACGGGCGGCGTCCTTCAGTACATCAACGGCTACGAGGGCGGCCTGCCCGGATTCGTGGCCCGCGCGCAGGAACTCGCCGAGCGCTACGGGGAGCGGTTCAACCCGCCCGCGCTGCTCGTCGACAAGGCGGCGAAGGGCGAGCGGTTCAGCGACAAGAAGGGCGCGGCGTCACCCGCCGGAAAGTGACCCGCCACTGAGCGGTACGCCGCTCCCGCCGCCCGGGGCGGGGACCGGACGCCGACCGGCGAACCGGCTCCCGCCCCCAGGGGTGCTCACGTGGTGGCGCGGTCCGGCGCACGCGTGAACCACGGGACCCGCGGTCCCGGCCGACGCGCCGTTCCGGTCGACCTGGCGTTCCGGTCGACCTGGCGTTCCGGCCGACGCGCCGTTCCGGCGCACCTGGCGTCCCGGCCGATCCGCTGTCCTGGCCGACAGGCTGTCCCGGCCGATCCGCCGTCCCGGCCGGCCTGGCGTCCGGGCCGGGTCAGGACTCCTCCAGCCACTCCCGCAGCTCCCGCTTGAGGGAGCGCTGGAACGTGGTCAGCAGCGCCTGCACCACCAGCGGCTGCATGTGCGCCGACAGCGAGCGCACCGCCGCCGCGGACTCGTGCCGGCCCACCGCCTCCCGCAGCAGCGTGGACAGTTCGTGCGCCACGGCACGCGAGTGCTCCAGCAGGACGCCCTGCGCGGCGAGGATCGTCCCGTGCGCCAGCGGTACGTCCAGGAGCTGGACGCCGAGTCCCAGCAGCCCGGGGTCGACCCGGAAGGAGTCCCCGGCCCGCTCGACGACGTTCATCGCGACGAGCCGCTCCAGATGCTCCTCCTCCAACGGCCGGCCCGCCCGCCGCTCCAGCTCCTCGCGCGTAACCTCCTCCGCCGCGTCGGGTGCCCAGGAGGCCACCACCGCACGGTGGAGGGCGAGATCGCGGGCGCTCAGGTCGGACGGCAGCTGCCGCAGATGCCGCTCGATGGCGGCCAGGGTCATGCCCTGGCGCTGCAACTCCTCGATGAGCGCGAGCCGGGCCAGGTGCTCCTGGCTGTAGTGCCCCACCCGGCGGGGGCCGATCACGGGCGGCGGCAGCAGCCCTCTGGTGCTGTAGAAGCGGACCGTACGGACCGTGACGCCCGCGCGCGCGGCCAGCTCGTCGACCGTGAGCGCCGGCCCCTCGGTGTCCGTCGTCATGGCAGGTCCTCGCCTCTTCGGTGGTGCAGCGATCAGGTGCAACAGTATTGCTGTCTCACCGGTGTTGTGAAAGCGTCCGGAGCGGTTCCCGCCCGACACGCTCCGTGGAACCACCGGCACGCTCCGTACGTTCATCCGTCATCCCGGCAGGACGGCCGGGACGCGCGATGCCGAGCCGATGGCGCCAGGAGGCGGTCATGACCACGAGCCTGCGACTCCCCGGGGACCCCGCCGAACTCACGCTCCCCGCCCTGCTGTTGCGCAACGCCGAGGACCACGGGGATCTCCCGGCGCTGTCCTGGCGCACCGACGCCGCCTCCGGCTGGACCACGCTCACGTGGCGCGACGTGCGCCGCGAGGCGGCCGCCCTGGCCGCCGGGTACGCGGCCCTGGGCGTCGAGCGCGGCGAGCACGTCCTGATGATGATGACCAACCGCCCCGAGCACTGGCTCAGCGACCTGGCCCTGACCCACCTGGGCGCCGTCCCGGTCACGGTCTACGGCACGGCGGCACCCGAACAGGTCGCCCACATCGCCCGGCACAGCCGGGCGCGCCTCGCGATCGTCGAGGGCGCCCGGGAACGCGACTGCTGGGAGCCACTGCTGGCGGACCCCGGCACCCGACTGGAGCGCCTCGTGGTGGCCGAGGCGGCGCAGGCGGGTCCGCACCGGACGTACGAGTCCCTCAAGGGGCACGAGTTCCCCGGGCCGTTGGGGAATCTGGGCGTCCTGGAGAAGAACGGCGGGGTGCTGGAGAAGAGGGGCCTTCTGAACGCGGGCGTCCGGGAGCGGACGGACCTCTTCGAGAAGGCCTGGCGCGAGACCCGTGCCACGGACCCCCTGACCGTCGTCTACACCTCGGGCACCACCGGAGAGCCCAGAGGCGTACGCGTCACCCACCGCAACGTCGTCCTGAACGCGCACGCCCTGAACCGCGTCGTCGACCTCCCCGACCACGTCGAGCACCTGTGCTACCTCCCCTTCGCGCACATAGCCGAGCGCATGCTCGGCCTCTACCTGCCGGTGTTCCGCGCCTCCCACGTCTACCTGTGCCCCGACCCGGCGCAGGTGGGGGCGGTCGCCCGGGAGCTGCGACCAGCGCAGTTCTTCGGGGTTCCGCGGGTCTGGGAGAAGATGGCCGCGGCCGTACGGACCGCGCTCACGGGGCTCCCGGCACGGCGCCGCGCGGCCGTGGACGCGGCCATGGAGACGGCACGCGCGCGCGTGGCGTGCCGCGAGCGGGGGGAGGAGCCGTCCGCCGGACTGGCGGAGGCGTACCGGACGGCGAAGGAGCAGGTGCTCGACCCGATCCTCGCCCTCGCCGGATTCGACCGCCTGGTGTGGACGGCGAGCGCCTCGGCGCCGATGCCCCCGGACGTGGCGGACTTCTGGGCGGGCTTCGGGCTGGTGATCATGGATGCCTGGGGGCTGACCGAGACCATGGGCGTCGCCACGACCAACAGCCCGGCCGGCTTCCGCCGCGGCTCGGTCGGCAGACCACTGGACGGCCTGGAGGTGCGCACCGCGGAGGACGGCGAGATCCTGGTGCGCGGCGCGACCGTCTTCGACGGCTATCTGCGCGCCGACGGCTCGGTCGAGGACGCCCGCGACGCGGAGGGCTGGTTCGCCACCGGCGACCTCGGGCGGATCGACGAGCACGGCTTCCTCCGCCTGACCGGCCGCAAGAAGGAGATGATCGTGACCTCGACGGGCAAGAACGTCTCACCCTCCCACGTGGAGAACACGCTCAAGGAGCACCCCGTCGTCGACCAGGCCTACGTCCACGGCGACGGCCGGCCGTACCTGGTGGCCCTGCTCGTCCCGGACGCCGCCGCGGCGGGGGATCCGGCGGACCTGGCGGAGGCGGTCGCCCACGCCGTGGCGCAGGCGAACACACGTCTGAGCCGCACGGAGCAGATCCGGCGCTACCGCGTGCTCGACCGGGAATGGGGCCCCGCGACGGGCGAGCTCACGCCTTCACTGAAGCTGCGCCGCGCTGCGGTCCAGGACCGCTACAGGGATGTGATCGAGCAGCTGTACACCCCCTGACCTGCGGCGGGACCGATTTGATCATCATGTGAGATGTCACGCGATGTGAGCTGCGCCATCGCGTACGCCCGGACTCGTGGGGAAGGTGGCTCCTTGGTCCGTGCCGCGACAGGGGAGGTACGGGCCGGGACATGTCCGGACCCGCGTGCACAGTGCGTCGGGCGCACCAGAGAGTGGATCCACCCGTGAGCAAGGACGCCGTAGACACGGCCAAGGCCACCGCAGCCCGCACCGACGTGGCGATGCCGCCCGCGGACGCGGGCGACGCCGGATACAGCAAGGCCCTCAAGTCGCGCCACGTCAACATGATCGCCATCGGCGGCGCGATCGGCACCGGGCTCTTCCTCGGCGCCGGCGGACGCCTCCACACCGCCGGTCCCGCACTGGCGATCGCCTACCTCATCTGCGGAACCTTCGCCTTCTTCGTCGTGCGCGCCCTCGGTGAGCTGGTCCTCTACCGGCCCTCCTCCGGGTCCTTCGTGTCGTACGCGCGTGAGTTCCTCGGTGAGAAGGGCGCCTACGTCGCCGGGTGGATGTACTTCCTCAACTGGTCGACGACCGGCATCGCCGACATCACCGCGATCGCGCTCTACACGCACTACTGGAGCTTCTTCACCGACGTCCCGCAGTGGTTGCTGGCCCTGATCGCCCTCGCGGTGGTCCTGGCCGTCAACCTGATCTCGGTGAAGATCTTCGGCGAGATGGAGTTCTGGTTCGCGATCATCAAGGTCGCCACACTGGTCGCCTTCATGCTCGTCGGCATCTTCCTGCTGGCCACCCAGCACGACGTGGACGGCCAGAAGCCGGGCCTGAGCGTCATCGCGGACCACGGCGGTCTCCTCCCGCACGGCCTGATGCCGGTCGTCCTCGTGATGCAGGGCGTGATCTTCGCCTACGCGGCCCTGGAACTGGTCGGTGTCGCGGCGGGCGAGACCGCCGAGCCCGAGAAGGTCGTCCCGCGCGCGGTGAACTCGATCATGTGGCGCGTCGGCCTCTTTTACGTCGGCTCGGTCGTGCTGCTCGCGCTGCTGCTCCCCGGCTCGGTCTACTCGGCCGACCAGAGCCCCTTCGTCACGGTCCTGTCGAAGATCGGCGTCTCGGGAGCCGGTGACGTCATGAACCTGGTCGTGCTCACGGCGGCCATGTCGTCGCTGAACTCCGGCCTGTACTCCACCGGTCGCATCCTGCGCTCCATGGCGACGGCGGGCTCCGCGCCCAAATTCACCGCGCGGATGAACCGCAGTCAGGTGCCCTACGGCGGCATCCTGCTCACCTGCGCGGTGTGCGTGCTCGGCGTCGGCCTCAACTACCTCATGCCGGACCAGGCCTTCGAGATCGTCCTGAACGTGGCGTCCCTGGGCGTCATCAGCACCTGGGTGATCATCATGATCTGCCACCTGGTGTTCGTCCGCCGCGCCAAGGCCGGTCTGCTCACGCGCCCGTCCTTCCGTCTCCCCGGCAGCCCCGTCACGGAGACCGTGACGATCCTCTTCCTGCTGGCCGTGCTCGCCCTGATGTGGAACGACCCGGAGGTCGGCCGCAAGACCCTGCTGCTCATCCCGGTGATCGCGGCCCTGCTGGTCGGCGGCTGGTTCGCGGTCCGACGCCGGGTCTCGAAGACCGCGGAGGAGGAGCTGAGCGGCCTCATGAAGTAGCGGTCCGGTCGCCGCCCGGCAGCGACCGGGGAGGCGTTGTCGGAGCCGGCGTCTACGGTGGCGTCATGTCGGAGATCGGATACGTCCGGGGTGACGCCACCGTTCCGTCGGTGAAGGGCGTCCGACTGATCGCCCACGTCTGCAACGACATCGGGGGATGGGGCAGGGGCTTCGTGCTGGCCCTCTCCCGCCGCCGGCCGGAGCCGGAGAGTGCCTACCGCGCCTGGCACCGGGACCGCGCGCACAACGACTTCGGTCTGGGCGCCGCCCAGTTCGTCCAGGTCGAGCCGTACGTGTGGGTCGCGAACCTGATAGGCCAGCGGGGCATCCGGACGGGCGGCAAAGGGGTTCCGGTCCGTTACGAGGCGATCGACACGGCACTCGGACGGCCGGCGGACCAGGCCGTCGCCCTCGACGCGTCCGTCCACATGCCCCGCATCGGCTGCGGCCTGGCGGGTGGTACCTGGTCACGGGTGGAGCCGCTCGTCGCCCAGCGGCTGGCGCGGCGGGGGATCGCGGTGACGCTGTACGACCACGAGGGCTGAGCGGCGCGCGCCGGACGACCGTGACGGACGGGACGGTCGCGACGGCCGACCGGGCGGCAGGGGTCGGCCGAGGGGTTGCTTTCGGTCAACTCTGGCGCAGAACCTCGTTGGTTCGCACGCGTGAACGGGTACATCACGGCCATGGACCTCATCCCGTACCCGATCGGCCCACTCAACCCGAAGGTTCAGGATCTGCTCCTCGCGCTGCCGCTGTTCGCCCTCGTCTACGTGCTCATCGCCCGGATACTGCCACGGATGAACCGGGTGCTCGCGGCACGGGACGACGCGATCAACGGCACCAGGGAACGGGCCGACGCCGTGCAGGCCCGCGCCGAGCGTGAGCGCGCCCAGACGGAGGCACTTCTGGCCGAGGCCCGTCATGACGCCGCCCGGATCCGTCAGGACGCCCACGAACGGGGCGCCACCCTGATCGCCGAGGCCCGCGAGGACGGGCAGCGCGCACGCGAGGCCGTCCTCGCCGAAGGCCGCGCCCGTATCGAGTCCGAGCGCGCGGCCGCCGAGGTCGAACTCCGCATATCCGTGTCCGAGTTGGCCTCCGCCCTGGCGAGCCGCATCGTGGGCGAGCGGATCGGAGCCCCCGCGCAGCACGGCAACTGACACCCGCCGTCGAACGGCCGCCCGTCCCGGAAGGGGCGGGCGGCCGCACGGACGCCGGCCCACGGCCGGACTCCTGGACTCAGCCGGAGTGGACGGAGTCGGTCGCCGCGATCTTCTTCCACGACCTGGGCTGCGCGGGGACCCCCTTCTGGGCCCTGGCCGCCGACAGCGAGGCACCCCGCGCGGCGGGCGCCGCCGGCTTCGACGGCTGGAACAGCCAGGTGTCGAAGAGCGCGGCGAGTGACCGCCCGGACACCTGCTCCGCGTACGTGCGGAAGTCCCCTACCGTGGCGTTCCCGTACGGGTGCTGCTTCGGCCACCCCTTCAGCACGGTGAAGAACGCGTCGTCGCCGATCTCGTCGCGCAGCGCCTGGATCGCCAGCGCCCCCCGGTCGTAGACGGCGGCGTCGAACTGGTGGTCCGGACCGGGGTCACCGGGCTTCACCGTCCAGAAGGGGTCGTCCGCCGGGTGCGACGCGTACGTGTAGTCCGCGAGCTCCTGCGTCGTGCCCTCGCCCTCGTGCTCGGACCAGAGCCACTGCGCGTACCGCGCGAAGCCCTCGTTGATCCAGATGTCCTTCCACCCGGCCAGCGACACGTCGTCGCCGTACCACTGGTGCGCCAGCTCGTGGACGACCACGGAGGTGTTGGAACCGTTCGCGAACTGCCGGGGGCTGTAGTACACGCGCGTCTGCGTCTCCAGCGCGTACCCGGTGGTGGTGTCAGGAACGTAACCCCCCACCGAGTTGAAGGGATACGGGCCGAAGTAGCCGGTCAGCCAGTCGACGATCTCCCCGGTCCGCTCGACGCTCGCCCGCGCGGCCCCGTCGTTGTCACCGAGGTCCTTGCTGTACGCGTTGACGACCGGGACGCCGTCCGACGTCTTCCCGGTGGTGATGTCGAACCTGCCGATCGCGAGCGTGGTCAGATAGGTCGCCTGCGGCTTGTTCGAGCGCCAGTTGTAACGGGTCCAGCCGCGCTGTGAACTCGTCGACTGGAGTGTGCCGTTGGAGATGGCCTGGGTGCCGTTCGGTACGGCCACCGAGACGTCGTAGGTGGCCTTGTCGCTCGGGTGGTCGTTGCTCGGGTACCACCACCAGGCCGACTCGGGCTCGTCCGCGGCGACGGCGCCGTCCGGGGTGCGGTGCCAGGTGGAGAAGCCGTACGCGCTCTTCGTGGAGGGCACCCCGCTGTAGCGGACGACCACCGTGACGGGCGTGCCCTTCGGCAGCGGGGTCGCCGGGGTGATCTCCAGCTCGTGCTGGCCCGAGGTGGTGAACGAGGCCTTCGCGCCGTTGACCCGCACCTCGCTCACGTCGAGCAGGAAGTCCAGGTCGAAGCGCGAGAGGTCCTGCGTGGTGGTGGCCGACAGGGTGGCCGTGCCCTCCAGTTCGTCCGTCGTGGGCTGGTAGGTGAGCCGGAGGTCGTAGTGCGAGACGTCGTACCCGCCGTTGCCGTAAGCCGGGTAGTACGGGTCGCCGATGCCCGGCGCCCCGGGGGTGTAGTCGGCCGCCGATGCCGGGACCGCCAGCAGCAGGGAGGCGGCGAGCGCGCCCGGGGCGATGAGTCTGCGGTGCACGTCAAGCTCCAAGTCGTGGGGGCACAAGGACTGTTCGGAGCCTATTGAGTCCCTGTGACCCCGACCGTGTCCATGGCCACCCCTGTCACACGATCGCCATTCGGCCGTCACCTTTCGCGCAACCCCGCATCCGCCCCGCCCGCACCGGACGCTCCCGCTTCCCGCCACACCGGACCCTCCCTGTGCGGGGCTTCCAAGTGCCCCCTTTTGCACAGGAGTTGCCCGGGGTACCGTCCGCGCATGCCGATACCAGCGCGCCGCAGGCGCTTCACGACCTGGAGATCGCTCGCGACGGTGGCCACGGCCGCCCTGATGGCCGCCTTCCTCACCCCCGCCGCCGCGCACGCCACCGTGCGGGAGAGCGCCCCGGTCTACTCCTACGACAACGCGATCCGCGAATCCGTCTGGGTGGACACCGGCCTCGACGGCGACGGCGACGGAAGGCACGACCGTGTCGCCGTCGACATCGTCCGGCCCCGCGAACCCGCCCAGCAGGGCCGCAAGGTGCCCGTGATCATGGACGCCAGCCCGTACTACTCCTGCTGCGGGCGCGGCAACGAGAGCCAGCTCAAGACGTACGACGCACACGGTGACGTCGTCCAGATGCCGCTCTTCTACGACAACTACTTCGTGCCCCGCGGGTACGCCTTCGTCGGCGTGGACCTGGCCGGAACCAATCGCTCCGACGGCTGTGTGGACGTCGGGGGCCGCTCCGACATCCAGTCCGCGAAGGCGGTCGTCGACTGGCTGAACGGCCGGGCCAGGGCCTACACCACCCGTACCGGCGCCGACCCGGCCAGAGCGACCTGGACCAACGGCCGCACCGGCATGATCGGCAAGAGCTGGGACGGCACCATCGCCAACGGGGTCGCCGCCACCGGCGTCAAGGGCCTGAAGACCATCGTGCCGATCAGCGCCATCTCCTCCTGGTACGACTACTACTTCGCCCAGGGCGCCCCGCTCTACGACTCGGGACCGGACTGGCTCTCCGACTACGTCGACAGTCCCGACGCCCGGGCCAGGTGCGCCGCCGTGCAGCAGAAGATCGTCGCGGGGGCACCGCGCACCGGCGACTGGACACCGTTCTGGACCGAGCGCGACTACGTGAAGGACGCCGGCAAGGTCAGGGCCAGCGTCTTCCTCACGCACGGCATGCAGGACCTCAACGTCCGCACCAAGAACTTCGGCCAGTGGTGGAGCGCCCTCGCCAAGAACGGCGTCGAGCGCAAGATCTGGCTCTCCCAGACCGGTCACGTCGACCCGTTCGACTTCCGCCGCGGCGCCTGGGTCGACACCCTGCACCGCTGGTTCGACCATGAACTGCTCGGCTACGACAACGGCATCGACCGGGCTCCCATGGCCGACATCGAGCGCCACCCCGACCAGTGGGTCACCACGTCCGTCTGGCCGCCCCGTTCCACCGGGACGGCCACCCTGCGCCCCGGCACGGGCACCCAGCCGGGCGTCGGCACCCTCGGACTGCGCAAGGGCTCCGGAACCGAGACCTTCACCGACGACCCGACGCTGAGCGAGACCGACTGGGCGGCCCACGTCGACCGGCCCACCGCGGAGAAGGCCGGGTTCGTCACCGGGCCGCTGACCAAGGACCTGCGCCTGTCCGGCTCCTCCAAGGTGACGGTCACCGCCACACCGACCACCTCCAGCGCCCACCTCAGCGCGGTCCTGGTCGACCTCGGCCCCGACACCATCCGTGACTACGCGGGCGGCGGCGAGGGCATCACCACCCTCACCGACCGGACCTGCTGGGGAGCGAGCACCGCCGGCGACAGTTCCTGCTACAAGGTCACCCAGGCCGCGACGACCGGCGTCGACGCCACCGTCCTCAGCCGGGGCTGGGCCGACCTCGGCACCTCCGCGTCACCGGGCAGGGGAGTACCGCTCACCCCCGGCAAGGCCTACACGATCACGCTCGACCTCGCCGCCACCGACCACGTCGTGCCGGCGGGCCACCGGCTCGCGCTCGTCGTCGCGGGTACCGACCGGGATCTCATCGACCCCCCGTCGAGCACCCCGACCCTGACGCTCGACCTCTCCCGTACGTCGGCCCGGGTCCCGGTGGTCGGAGGCGCCGAGGCCTTCGGCAGGGCGACCGCGGGGACCGGCAAGGCCGCCGATCCGTCCGTCCACGACGGCGTCGGCCGTCCCCGCACGGCCCAGCGGGTCCCGGGCGACGGCCACTGACGGCGTCCCGTCCGCAGGCCGGGGCCGTGCCGGTCACCCACCGTCACGGCCCCGGCGACACCGGGCTCCACGCCCGCCGCCGGCCGGAGAACTGCCCGCGCGCCCGTCCCGCGTCCGTCCGTCCCCGACCACCCTTCGCCGGAGGTGCGTCCAGGCGGCCGCACCCGCGGTCACGGACCGTCGGCTACCGGCTACCGGCTACCGGCTACCGGCTACCGGCTACCGGTCACCGGTCACCGCGTCGCGGCCGGGCGGTCGCCCACGGCCACCGGTCAGCGCGT
This sequence comes from Streptomyces sp. NPDC059668, assembly GCF_042734135.1. Lineage (NCBI taxonomy): Bacteria > Bacillati > Actinomycetota > Actinomycetes > Kitasatosporales > Streptomycetaceae > Streptomyces > Streptomyces sp. NPDC059668. The sequence continues at coordinate 51,943 of NZ_JBHWEL010000045.1, forward strand.
CGCGGCCGGGTCCTCGCCCACGGCGAGCGCTGCCGCCTCCCGCGCGCATCCCCAGGCCACCGTGACCCCCGCGCCGCCATGCCCGTAGTGGTGCACCACGACCTGCCCGTCGGCCCGCACCTCGCGTTCCAGCCGCACCGGGGTGCGCACCGGCCGCAGCCCCACCAGATGACCGAGCACGCGCGCGCCCGCGATCCCGGGGCACAGGGCGGCACACCGCTCGACGATCCGCGCGGCCGCCGCCGGATCGGGCGTGAGCGACCAGTCGTCCTCGTCGGTGGTGCCGCCGAGCACCAGCCGGCCGGGGTGCGGGAAGACGTACGTGCTCGTCCCGGCGGTCTTGTCGGTCGCGACGATCCAAGAGTCGATGCCGGGGTTCTCCGTGATCACGAGCTGTCCGCGCACGGGCCGCACGGCCGGGTCCGGGACCAGCGAGCGCGCCCCCAGCCCGGCGCAGTTGACGACGACCGGAGCCGCCACCCGGGCGAGGTCGGACACCGTGCGGGTCTCGACGGTCCCGCCGGCCGCCGTGAACCTCTCGCGCAGCCACCGCAGATACACCGGCATGTCGATCAGCGGCAGTCGCGCGCACAGCCCGGTCCCCGCGTACTCCTCGGCCGTGGCCGCCCGCAGCCCCGGTACCCGGGCGGCCCACGGGCCCTGCCCGTCCAGCCGTGACCCGGCCAGTACGCCGTCGACCATGCGTACGCCGGTCCGTTCCGGCCGCCGCGCCAACTCCTCGTACACGGCGAGCGATCGGAGAGCCCATTCACCGGCGAGCGCCTCGGGTTCGATGCGGTACGGCCACCACAGCGCGCCGGCGACCGCCGAGGTGGCCCGCTCGGCCGGCTCCCGCGTCCACACCCGCACCCGCCGGCCCCGCTCGGCCAGGACGACGGCCGTCGTCAGCCCGATGACACCACTGCCGACCACGATCACGTCGTCGCTCCGTGTGTTCTCCACGCCGGGACGGTAGCGGAACGGGTCATGTCGTGCGCACCTCACTCCCCGGCCGGGAACACGCACGGCATGCCCACCGAGTACGTCACCTTCGGCCCCGCACCGGCCACAGGGGTCGCGTGACGAGGTCACCGGACGGCTGTCCGCAGGGGCACGGAGAGAGCGCGGCACGGGCGAAAGACGGCGCGGCACGAGTGGGAGGGGGCCGGAGGCGGGAGAGGAGCGGGCGGGAGACGCACGGCGCCCGCGGCGGCGGAGTCACGGCGGCGGCCGCGGGACGCGCGCGGTGCCGAGGACGGCCGACCCGCGTCCACGGGTCGGTGGCGCACGGAACGCGAGGTCTCCGGCAGCCGGACCGGGCCGTTAGGATCGGCCTCCTGATGACTGCCACTCTCGTCGCCAAGAACCTCGCCGCCGGACACGGCGACCGCTCGCTCTTCACCGGGCTCGACCTCGTCGTCGCGCCCGGCGACGTGATCGGGCTCGTCGGCGCCAACGGCGCGGGCAAGTCCACGCTGCTGCGGCTGCTCGCCGGGCTGCTCGCGCCCGAGGAGGGGGAGCTGCGGCTGTCCCCGCCGTCCGCGGTGGTCGGGCATCTGCCGCAGGAGCCGGAGCGCCGTGACGGCGAGACCGTACGGGCCTTCCTCGCGCGCCGCACCGGCGTGGCCGAGGCCCAGCGGGTGATGGACGAGGCGACGCAGGGGCTCGTCGACGGCGCGCCCGGCGCGGACGACGCCTACGCGGAGAGCCTGGAGCGCTGGCTCGGCCTCGGCGGCGCCGACCTCGACGAGCGGGCGGAGGAGGTCACCGACTCCCTCGGCCTCGCGGTCGACCTGGACCAGCCGATGACGGCCCTGTCCGGCGGGCAGGCCGCCCGCGCGGGGCTGGCCTCGCTGCTGCTGTCCCGCTACGACGTCTTCCTGCTCGACGAGCCCACCAACGACCTCGACCTGGACGGCCTGGAGCGGCTCGAACGGTTCGTCTCCGGCCTGCGCGCGGGCACCGTCGTCGTCAGCCACGACCGCGAGTTCCTCACCCGCACGGTCACCAAGGTGCTCGAACTCGACCTCGCGCAGCAGCAGATCACGCTGTACGGCGGTGGTTACGAGGCGTACCTGGAAGAGCGCGACACCGCCCGCCGGCACGCCCGCGAGGACTACGACGAGTACGCGGACAAGCGCTCCGCCCTCGAAGGACGCGCCCAGATGCAACGCTCCTGGATGGACAAGGGAGTGAAGAACGCCCGGCGCAAGGCGAACAACGACAACGACAAGATCGGCCGCAAGTTCCGCAGCGAGGCCAGTGAGAAGCAGGCCGCGAAGGCCCGGCAGACCCAGCGCATGATCGAACGGCTCGACGTCGTCGACGAGCCCCGCAAGGAGTGGGAACTGCGCATGGAGATCGCGGCGGCGCCGCGCTCCGGAGCGGTGGTCGCCACGCTGCGGGACGCCGAGGTGCGGCGCGGCGACTTCACCTTCGGGCCCGCCACGCTCCAGATCGACTGGGCGGACCGGGTGGCCGTCACGGGCGCCAACGGCGCGGGCAAGTCGACCCTTCTGGGCGCCCTGCTCGGCCGCGTCCCGCTGGACGCCGGGCACGCCGGCCTCGGCTCCGGTGTCGTCGTCGGTGAGGTCGACCAGGCGCGCAAGCTCTTCCACGGCCCGGAGTCCCTGCTCGACGCGTTCTGCGCGGCGGTCCCCGACACCGAACCGGCCGAAGTCCGCACCCTGCTCGCCAAGTTCGGCCTGAAGGCGGAGCACGTGCTGCGGCCGGCCACGAGCCTCTCCCCGGGCGAGCGCACCCGTTCGGCACTCGCCCTGCTCCAGGGGCGCGGGGTCAACCTCCTCGTCCTCGACGAGCCGACCAACCACCTCGACCTGCCCGCGATCGAGCAGCTGGAGTCGGCCCTCGACACCTACGAGGGCACGCTGCTGCTGGTGACCCACGACCGCCGCATGCTCGACGCCGTCCGCACCACGCGCCGCCTGGAAGTGGCCGCGGGCAAGGTGACGGAGCGCTGAACAGCCATATCGGGCACGGCACTTACCGGCCCACCGCCAGCCGCCGCGCCATCCTGGGGTAGTCGACGACCAGTCCGTCCGCGTCGAACTCCAGGTCGCTGCGGTGGTCCCCGGAGGAGAAGCGGACCCGCCCGCCCCCGCCACCGGGCCCCAGGTGGGTGTACGTCTGCTGCGACGCCCGCACGGCGAGGTCCGGCACGGAGACCCGGGCCATCAGGAACTCCCGCTCGCCCGGGGCGAGATGGAGCCCGTGACGCAGCACCGGCAGGGAGTTCGTCAGCGGGCACAGGCCCAGGTCGCAGTCGAGGGCGCCGCCGAGATCGGGCAGCCACTCCCCGTCCGCCGTCCAGCGGCCCTCGCCGTCGTGCCGCAGGTCGAGCGTGCGGGTGCCCGAGGCCGTCTCGGCGCTCACACCCAGCCGCCGGGTCACGAACCCGTCGACGGTGTCGAGCTCGTAGAAGATCCAGTACGGCTCGGGAACCGTCCCGACGGCACGCCCGCGGGGCCCCCCCGGGCGGGGGCCGGGGCAGGTGCCAAACGGGGGGCGACCCCCGCCCGCCCCGACAGACCCGGGGGTGTGCCAGCCGCCCGCCCGGCCCACCCCCCCCCCCCCCGGGATCGGGGGGCGAGGCGCGCGCACACACTCTCGCCCTCACTCAC
>NZ_JBHWEL010000045.1:55593-73673 GCF_042734135.1 Streptomyces sp. NPDC059668
CCGGGTGGCTGCTCGGCTACACGACCCGCCCCGCGTGTCACCGCCGCGCGCGCCCCCCCGCGCGCGCGCCCAGGGTGCGCCCCCCGGACATGATCCAAGAGGTCTCGAACCCCTTGCTCTCCATGACTTCCCAGGTGACGACACGCGAGCCGGCCATGCCATCACTCCAGGAGCAGGGGCTCGGTGGCGCGCCCGGCGCGCCCCTTCCGGGGGCGCCGGGAATCGCGCGACCGGCCACCGTTCACCCGCGGCTCAACGCCGGCCCTTCTTCGGGTCCACCAGCCCGGCGCGCCGCAGCGCGTCGGCCATCGCGCTGTTGGCCGGCGGCGTGGCGGCCTGCCGCGAACCGCCGCTCGCCCCGCCCCGCGGCTGGCGCTGCTGCTGGCGCTGCTGCGGAGGCCGTCCGCCCCGCTGCGGACGCCCGCCCTCAGCCTGCTCGTCCGACGCGGTCGCCTCGTCGTCCAGGCGCAGCGTCAGCGAGATCCGCTTGCGCGGAATGTCGATGTCGAGCACCTTCACCTTGACGATGTCACCCGGCTTCGCGACGTCGCGCGGGTCCTTCACGAACGTCCTGGACATCGCCGAGACGTGCACCAGACCGTCCTGGTGGACGCCGATGTCCACGAAGGCGCCGAAGGCGGCCACGTTCGTGACGACCCCTTCGAGCACCATCCCGGACACCAGGTCGGAGATCTTCTCGACGCCCTCCTTGAAGGTGGCCGTCTTGAACGCGGGCCGCGGGTCGCGGCCCGGCTTCTCCAGCTCCCGCAGGATGTCCGAGACGGTCGGCAGACCGAAGGTCTCGTCCACGAAGTCGGCCGGCCTGAGCGAGCGCAGTACACCGGTGTTGCCGATCAGGGTCGCGACCTCGCTGCCCGCCGTCTTCACCATCCGCCGCACCACCGGGTACGCCTCGGGGTGCACGCTGGACGCGTCCAGCGGGTCGTCGCCGCCCCGGATCCGCAGGAAGCCCGCGCACTGCTCGTAGGCCTTCGGGCCGAGCCGTGCCACCTTCTTCAGGGACGTACGGGAACGGAAGGGGCCGTTGGCGTCGCGGTGCGCCACGATGTTCTCGGCGAGTCCCGAGGTGATGCCGGAGACCCGGGAGAGCAGGGGGGCGGAGGCCGTGTTCACGTCCACGCCCACGCCGTTCACGCAGTCCTCCACGACCGCGTCCAGGGAACGGGAGAGCTTCACCTCGGACAGGTCGTGCTGGTACTGCCCGACACCGATGGACTTCGGGTCGATCTTCACCAGCTCGGCCAGCGGGTCCTGGAGCCGGCGCGCGATGGAGACGGCGCCGCGCAGCGACACGTCCATGTCGGGCAGCTCCTGCGAGGCGAACGCGGACGCGGAGTACACCGACGCCCCCGCCTCGGAGACCATCACCTTGGTGAGCTGCAGCTCGGGGTGCCTGGTGATGAGCTCACCTGCGAGCTTGTCCGTCTCGCGGGACGCCGTGCCGTTGCCGATCGCGATCAGGTCGACCGTGTGCTCCTTGGCGAGGCGGGCGAGCTTGGCGACCGCCTCGTCCCACTTGTTCGCCGGGACGTGCGGGTAGATGACGTCCGTGGCGACGACCTTGCCGGTCGCGTCGACCACCGCGACCTTCACGCCCGTGCGGAAGCCGGGGTCCAGACCCAGCGTCGCGCGCGTGCCGGCCGGAGCGGCCAGCAGCAGGTCCCGCAGGTTCGCCGCGAAGACGTCGACCGCCTCGTCCTCGGCGGCGGTGCGCAGGCGCAGCCGCAGGTCGATGCCGAGGTGCACGAGCAGGCGGGTCCGCCAGGCCCAGCGGACCGTGTCCTTCAGCCACTTGTCGGCCGGCCGGCCGCGGTCGGCGATCCCGAAACGCTGGGCGACGATCCCCTCGTACGACGAAGGGGCCGACGGGGACTCGGCGGGCTCCTCCGGCTCCAGGACGAGGTCGAGGACCTCCTCCTTCTCGCCCCGGAGCATGGCGAGCACGCGGTGCGAGGGCAGCTCCTTGAAAGGCTCGGCGAAGTCGAAGTAGTCGGCGAACTTGGCGCCCGCCTCCTCCTTGCCGTCCCGCACCTTGGCCGCCAGGCGTCCACGCACCCACATGCGCTCCCGCAGCTCGCCGACCAGGTCGGCGTCCTCCGAGAACCGCTCGGTGAGGATCGAGCGGGCGCCGTCGAGCGCCACCTGCGGGTCGGCGACGCCCTTGTCGGCGTCGACGAAGGCCGCCGCCGCGGCGAGGGGGTCGACCGACGGGTCGGCGAGCAGGCCCTCGGCCAGCGGCTCCAGGCCCGCCTCGCGGGCGATCTGCGCCTTCGTGCGCCGCTTCGGCTTGAACGGCAGGTAGATGTCCTCCAGGCGCGCCTTGGTCTCGGCGGCCCGGATGCGGGCCTCGACCTCCTCGGTGAGCTTGCCCTGCTCGCGCACCGAATCGAGGATCGCCGCGCGCCGGTCCTCCAGCTCCCGCAGATAGCGCAGCCGCTCCTCGATGGTGCGCAGCTGCGCATCGTCGAGCATCTCGGTCGCTTCCTTGCGGTAGCGGGCGATGAAGGGCACCGTCGAACCGCCGTCGAGCATGTCGACAGCGGACCTGACCTGCCGTTCCCGTACGCCGAGCTCCTCGGCGATCCTGCCTTCGATGGACCCTACGAGGGGTGTCGTCACGATCCCGTACCGCCTTCTCCACTGAGGTTGCGCGGCAATTGTGGCAGGTGACACCGACAACGGGGGATCAGGGCGCCGATCGGCGCTGTCACTCCTTGCCGGTCATGCCCTCGGGGAAGGCCCCGGCCGCGAGCGCCGTCATCAGCAGTCCCTTCGCGAGTTCGGTGAGGCGCTCCACGCCCGCGGCGCCCAGATGCTCGTACGGGGCCCGGTCCAGCTGATCCGTCCGGACCTCGAGCTCCTGGCGCAACGCGACGCCGGCCTGCGTCAACTCGCCCTCCGCGTCCAGCAGTCCGCGCCCGCGCAGGCGCTCCACCGCCGCCTCCCAGTCGGCACGCGACCAGCCGCGGGTGCCCAGCGCCCACTTCGGGGCCATGCCCTTGCCGGTCGCGGTGTGGCTCACCAGCGCCTCGACCGGGTCGAGTTCCGCCGCGAGCAGCACCGCGAGGTGGCCGTCGCCGCGGTGCTCGCGCAGCAGCGTGGCGCCGTGCCAGAGCGCGAGGTGCGGCGCGTCGGGGACGGGCAGGTCCGCGTGCGCGGCGTAGAGCGGGCGCGCGGTCCTGGTGCAGGCCTCCGCGGCCCGCAGGGCCAGCTCGGCCGCCTCGGCCATCTCCTTGGAGGCGAGCACGTCCTCGCCGAGCAGCCGCCGCAGCGTCGCGTCGACGGCACGGGCGCGTGCCGCCAGCACGGTCTCGGGGGAGGCCTTCTCCCACACCCCGGGCACGTGCCGGGCCACCAGTTCGTGGCGGAAGTTGTAGAAGGTCGCCGTCACCGTGCCCGGGCCCACCGGTCCCATGGCCGCGGCCCGCACCGCGAAGTACGCGCCCCGGCTGTCGTCGATGCCGACCGCGGCGAGCTCGCGGCCCAGGTCCGGCGAGAAGTAGTGGGTCGAGTGCAGCGGGTTGAGGACGTTGTGGCAGCGCCGTCCGGCGCGCTCGGGCAGAGGAGTGGTCATGCCCGAAGGTTACCGACTGGTCAGTACGCGGGGAACGGGTGGGCGCGGCGACCTGCGCGGCGGAGGCCGGGAATGGCAGGAAAGGTGGGTTGCCCGTCCTTGCGGCCGTCGTCGGCCCCGTCAAGAATCGAGAACATGCGAACGGTCCTGGTCGTCCTCTTCGACGGGGTGCAGAGCCTCGACGTCACGGGTCCCGCGGAGGTCTTCGCGGGCGCCGAGACCTGCCGGGCCGGCTCGTACCGCGTCCGCACCGCCTCCCTGGACGGCGCACCGGTCCGTACCTCCAGCGGCCTGGCCCTCGTCCCCGACGGCACCCTGGCCGCAGCGCCCGACCCGCACACCCTGCTCGTCCCGGGCGGCAGTGGCACCCGGCGCCCGGACCCCCGGCTCACCGACTGGCTGCGGGCGCACGGTCCGCGCGCCGACCGTCTGGTCTCCGTCTGCACCGGCGCCCTCCTGCTCGCCCGGGCGGGCCTGCTCGACGGCCGCCGCGCGACCACCCACTGGGCGTACTGCGACACGCTCGCCCGCGACCACCCGGCCGTCCAGGTCGACCCCGACCCCATCTACGTACGCGACGGCCGGGTGTCCACCTCCGCGGGCGTGACCTCCGGGATCGACCTCGCCCTCGCGCTCGTCGAGGAGGACCTCGGCCGCGGGACCGCGCTCACCGTCGCCCGTCATCTGGTCGTCTTCCTGCGGCGCCCGGGCAACCAGGCTCAGTTCAGCGCGCAGCTCGCCGCGCAGACGGCCCGGCGCGAACCCCTGCGCGAGGTCCAGCAGTGGATCACCGAACACCCCGGCGAGGACCTCTCCGTCGAGTCGCTCGCCGCCCGCGCCCGGCTCTCGCCCCGCCACTTCGCGCGGGCCTTCCGGTCCGAGACGGGCGTCACGCCGGGCCGGTACGTCGACCGGGTCCGCCTCGAACAGGCCCGGCGGCTGCTGGAGGACACCGCCGACGGCGTCGAGGAGATATCCCGCGCCTGCGGCTACGGCACGCCGGAGGCCATGCGCCGCGCCTTCCTCCGGACGCTCGGCGCGGCCCCGGCCGAGTACCGGCGCCGCTTCCGCCCCGCATCCACGCACTGAACCGGGAAAGGACCCCCGATGCAGATCGCCATCGTCCTCTACGACCGCTTCACCGCCCTGGACGCGGTGGGCCCCTACGAGACCCTCGGCCGGCTGCCCGGCGCCGAGACCGTCTTCGTCGCCGAGCGCACCGGCCCGGTCCGCAACGAGACCGGCAACCTGGCGCTCACCGCCGACCGTGCCCTGGACCAGGTACGGGCCCCCGACATCGTCGTGGTCCCCGGCGGCCCCGGACAGACCCCGCAGATGGAGAACCGGGTCCTCCTGGACTGGCTGCGCGCCGCGGACGCCACGAGCACGTGGACCACCTCCGTGTGCACCGGGTCGCTGCTCCTGGCCGCGGCCGGGCTCCTCGACGGCCGGCGGGCCACCTCGCACTGGCTGGCCCTCGACACCCTCAAGGGGTTCGGTGCCGAGCCGACGGGGGAGCGGGTGGTCTTCGACGGGAAGTACGTGACGGCGGCCGGCGTCTCGTCCGGCATCGATATGGGGCTCCATCTGCTCGGCCGGATCGCGGGCGACGAACACGCCCAGGCCGTGCAGCTGCTGACGGAGTACGACCCGCAGCCGCCCTACGACGCGGGGTCCCCGGGGAAGGCGCCCGCGCATCTGGTGGAGGAGCTCCGCGGGAAGAGCCGGTTCATCCTCGGGTAGCCGGGCCGGAATCCGGCGTGGTCCAGGTGAACCGTGGCGGGCGGCGCTCCAGGAAGGCGGCGACGCCCTCCGCGGTGTCGCCGCTGCCGCGTGCCTGCGCCGCCCAGTGGGCGTCCCGGTCGGTCCGTCCGTTCGCGAACTCCTTGGCGGACGCCTGCGTCAGCAGCGACCGCGCCGCCAGTACCCGGGTGAACTCCGCGACCCGCTTGTCGAGTTCGTCCCCCGGCAGCACCTCGTCCACCAGGCCCGTGCGCAGCGCGCGGCCGGCGTCGATCAACTCGCCGGAGAACAGCAGGTACTTGGCGGTCGCCGGTCCCACGAGCGACACCAGACGCCGGGTCGCCGAGGCCGGGTAGACGATCCCCAGCTTCGCCGGGGTCACCCCGAACAGCGCACCGGCCTCCGCGAACCGCAGGTCGCAGGCCGCCGCGAGCTGCGCGCCGCCGCCGACGCAGTACCCGCGGACGGCCGCGAGCGTCGGCTTGGGGAAGGCGGCGAGCGCGTCCTCGGCCCGCACGGCGAGGCCCTGTGCCTCGTCCGAGGAGCCCCGCAGGGTCGAGATGTCGGCCCCCGCGCAGAAGGTGGGGCCCTCCCCGGTCAGCACCAGCGCGCGGACGGCGGGGTCGGCGGCCAGCCCGTCGAGCAGGGGTGGCAGCGCCCGCCACATCCCGGCCGTCATGGCGTTGCGCTTGGCCGGGTGGTGGATGACGACGGTGGCGATGCCGTCCCCGACGCTGTGCAGCAGCTGCGGCTCCATACGCGGGATGCTATCCGGCCCCCTCGAACGCGCGATCAGCGAGGGCGGGCGCGTCCGGGGCCGTCGGCCCCGGCGGACACCGGTTGCCCCGGCGGACACCGGATGCGCCGGGAGACACCGGATGCGCCGAGAGACCGCGGGAGACACCGAGGGACGCCGAGTGACGCCGACGGCAAACCCGTACAACCCGAATAGTTCTCGAAGTGGGCACAAAGAAGGCAGGAGCGGTCGTCCGGTCGACCATGTCATGCGTCAGCGATCAGTAAGCGTCGATAATCGCTGACTTCTGTTCAGTCATCGGGTCCGGACCAGCGTGTTCCCACACTCGACGTGTGGTGACAATCGAGCGCAAGGGTGGCGACCGGACGATGGAGAACCACGGGCGGGGGTTCGACTCCCGTCCCGAAGGCGGCGGGGACGTGCCTCCCGATCAAAGACCGCCGGGTCCGATGCCGTACGAGGGGGTGTGGCGGTTCACCGCTCCCGCCGTCGACGCCTCGGTGCCGCAGGCGCGACACGCCGTTCGTGACCTGCTCTCGCGGCAAGGGGTGCCCGCCTCGGACGACCTCCTCCAGGGACTGCTGCTGATCGTCTCCGAACTGGTCACGAACGCCGTCCGGCACGCGGCGCTGCTGTCCCCGACGCTCGCCGTGGAGGTGGCCGTCGGTGCCGAGTGGGTGCGTGTCTCCGTGGAGGACAACCACCCCTACCGCCCGACGGCCCTGGAGGCGGACCACGGCCAGACCGGCGGGCGCGGGCTGCTGCTCGTGCGGGAGGTCACCAGGGAGTCGGGCGGGGTGTGCGACGTCGAGCACACGGCGAGCGGCGGCAAGGTGATCTGGGCGGCCCTGCCGCTCACGCCGAGCGTCGTGTAGATCCCGCCGGGAAGCGTGACCGCGGGTCCGTCACCAGCCGGCGGCCGGGCCCGTCAGCTCCCTGACCGCGGGACGGGCCGCGTCCAGGACGGTCATGAACCACGAGGAGAAGGGGTCCTTCTCGTGCCGCTCGGTGAGCTCGGCGGCGGTCACGAAGGCCGTGTCGCCGACCTCCTCCGCGTCGGGCCGCAGCGACGCCTGCACCATGCCGACGAAGAGGTGGTTGTACTCCTGCTCCACCAGGCCCGACTCCGGGTCCGGGTGGTTGTAGCGGACCGTGCCCGCCTCCGCGAGCAGCGAGGGGGAGACCCCGAGCTCCTCGTACGTCCGGCGGGCGGCCGCCGCGAAAGGGGCCTCGCCGGGGTAGGGGTGGCCGCAGCAGGTGTTGGACCACACACCGGGCGAGTGGTACTTGCCCAGGGCGCGCTGCTGGAGCAGCAGGCGTCCGCGCTCGTCGAAGAGGAAGACGGAGAAGGCCCGGTGCAGCTGTCCGGGCGGCTGATGGGCAGCGAGCTTCTCCGCCGTGCCGATCGTATTGCCGTCCTCGTCGACCAGTTCGAGCAAGATCGCTTCAACGGTGCCGTTCGACGAACTGTGCGTCGCGGTGGCAGGTGTGATCGGCATACCCATCCTTCGCATCGGTCTTCGAGTCCCAAGTCTGCCGTACGAAACCGGCACTCCCGGCACTTCGCGGCTCCCCGCATGTCCCGCCCCGGACTCCCGGGGCGGGACACACGGCCGGACGGCGTCAGGTGCCGGAAGTGGCCGGACACCTGATCGTGCCCGGTGCCGCGGACGAGGAATCGTCCAGGACAGGGGCCGACAGATGTTCGCCTCGCACCCCCCGCCCGGTCCCCGTCGGGGGCGGTTCCGGTGCCGGCGAGGCCGGTCCGGGGTCAGGCGTCGTCGGCCACCGGGCGCAGGACATGGCCGACGTAGCCGTACTCCCGTCCGTGCGCCCGGCGCAGGGCGATCTCCGCGCGGGCGTCGGCGACGGCCGCGGCCATGCCCGGCCGGCCGAGGTCGGCCGCGTCCGCGTGGGCGGCGAGGGGCCCGTAGTACTCGTCCCAGTCGGAGTCCGGCAGGAGCACCGTGCCCAGCACCTGGTACCCGGCGTCGCGTGCCGCCCGGGTGTCCTCCGCGGTCGTGCGCAGGAGCCCCTCCCAGAAGGCACGGGCCCTGTCGGACGGCATCTCGACCGTCCAAGCGCAGTGCGTGAGCACCAGCGTGCCACCGGGGGCGAGCAGCCGCCGCCAGTCGCGCAGGGCGGTGTCGAAGCCGATCAGGTAGGCCGAGCCCTCGGCCCAGAGGAGATCGAACGAGCCGTCCGGGCAGGGGAGTTCACCCATGTCCGCGCGCACGGTGTTGACGGACCCGGAGAGGGAGCGGGCCTCGGCGGCCGTCCGCAGTTCGTCGAGGAACGGTTCGTGCAGGTCGACGGCGGTCACCCGCGCGCCGGCCTCGGCGGCGAGCAGCAGCGCGGACCGGCCGGGCCCGCAGCCCAGGTCGAGCACGCGCGGGCGCCGCGGCAGCGGACCGGCGAGCGAGAGCAGGTGCCGGGTGGTGGCGTCGGAGCCGGGGCCCTGCCGGGGCAGTTTGTGGTGCAGGGCGAAGAAGGCCTCGCGGGAGGCGTCGTGGTCGGACAGCATGAGCAGCCTTCGGATGCGGGGTCCGGGCCGCCGCGCACGCCGTACGGCGTGGGTCAGCCGTGGACCCGGAGGACGGGGACACGTCTGTCGCCGCGCACGGCGGCGTCGAACGTGGCAGTCATCGACCCACCTCCTCCTCGGACCGCCGTCACGCTAGCACCGGGCCGCGTGGCCCCGCACTCCTCTTTTTTGCCCGCCCGCCCGGCCCGCCCCGCCCGCCCGGCCCGCCCGGCCCGCCCGGCCCGCCCGGCCCGCCCGGCCCGCCCGGCCCGCCCGGCCGGCCGGTGACGGACCGTTCCCCGGCCCGCGCGCCCGCTCAGTGACAGAGCATCGCCTCGTGCCGCGCGTGTCCGCTCGGCTCCAGCTGGAAGGTGCAGTGTTCCAGGTCGAAGTGGTGGCCCAGGCGGCCCCGGAGCTCCAGGAGCACCTTCTCGTGCCGGCCGGCGTCCAGCACGTCCGCGGCGACGACCACATGGGCGGACAGGACCGGCATGCCGGAGGTGATGGTCCAGGCGTGCAGGTCGTGGACGCCCTCGACGCCGGGCACGGCCACGATGTGGGCGCGTACCTCCGCCATGTCGACATGCCGGGGCGCCGCCTCCAGGAGCACGTTGAGCGTCTCCCGGAGCAGCTTGCAGGTGCGCGGGACGATCATGACCCCGATGAGGATCGAGGCGATCGGGTCGGCGGCCTGCCATCCGGTGGTCATGATCACCGCCGCGGAGACGACGACGGCCACCGAACCCAGCGCGTCCGCCGCCACCTCCAGGAAGGCGGCGCGCACGTTCAGGCTGTCCCGGCGGCCGCGCATCAGCAGCGCGAGCGAGACCGTGTTCGCGGCCAGGCCGAACAGAGCGATGACGACGGTCGGGCCGCCCGCGGTCCCGGCGGGCGTCACGAAGCGCTGGACCGCCTCGTACAGAACATAGCCCCCGACCCCGAGCAGCAGCAGACAGTTGGCGAGTGCGGCGAGGATCTCGGCCCGCGCGTACCCGAAGGTGCGGTTGTGGCCGGCCGGGCGGTTGGCGAAGTGGATCGCGAGCAGGGCCATGCCCAGGCCCAGCGCGTCCGTCGCCATGTGCGCCGCGTCCGCGACGAGCGCGAGCGAGTCGGCCAGCACACCGCCGGTGATCTCGACCGCCGTCACGGCCAGCGTGATCGACAGCGCCATCCGCAGTCTCCCGCGGTACGCGGCCGCCGCCGTGCCGGTCGTGGGTGCGTCGTGCGCGTGCCCGTGATCGTGCCCAGCCCCCATGGAAGCCGCCTCCCGTCCGCCGCCCGGAAGAACAGTGAACTACGGGTGGGGGTATCGGGCCAAGGCCGCACTGAACACCGTTGTCATCTGCTCTGACCTGCGTGAACGAGACGCAGGTCAGAGCAGGTGAAGATCGTTAATCCTGTGTCCGGGGGTGATGAAGGCGCCATCCGTCCCACGCCGAGGCGACCATCTCGCGCACCCCGCGCCGCGCGCTCCAGCCCAGTTCCCGGGCGGCCAGCCCGGCCGACGCGACGGCGCGCGGGGCGTCACCGGGACGGCGCGGTTCGACGACCGGCTCCCGGGTGTCACCGCTGACCTCCGCGACGAGCGTGAGCAGCTCACGTACCGAGACGCCCTCGCCGCGGCCGATGTTCACGGTCAGATCGCCCGTCGCGCCGGCCGCCAGCCGGCGGGCCGCCGCGAGGTGCGCCTCGGCGAGGTCGGCGACATGGATGTAGTCCCGGACACAGGTGCCGTCCGGCGTCGGATAGTCGCCACCGAAGATCCGCGGGGCCTCACCACGGGTGAGACGGTCGAAGACCATCGGGATCACGTTGAACACCCCGGTGTCGGCGAGTTCCGGCGTGGCCGCGCCCGCCACGTTGAAGTAGCGCAGGCACACCGTCGCCATGCCGTGCGCCCGGCCCGTCGCGCGCACCAGCCACTCCCCGGCGAGCTTCGTCTCGCCGTAGGGGCTCATCGGCGCGCACGGGGTGTCCTCCGTGATGAGGTCCACGTCCGGATTGCCGTAGACGGCCGCGGACGAGGAGAAGAGGAACCGCCGCACGCCCGCCCCGGCCGCCGCCTCCAGGAGCGTCGCGAGACCGCCCACGTTCTCCTGGTAGTAGCGCGTGGGCTGTTCCACGGACTCACCGACCTGCTTGCGCGCCGCGAGATGCACCACACCCGTCACCGCGTGCTCCGCGAGGACCCGCTTGAGCAGGTCACCGTCCAGGGACGAACCGTGTACCAGGGGGATGCTCTCCGGGAGCCGCCGCGCCACCCCGGCCGAGAGGTCGTCCAGGGCGACGACGCGCTCTCCGGCCTCCGCCATCGCCCGCGCCACGTGTGCCCCGATGTATCCGGCCCCGCCTGTGATCAGCCATGTCATGGACGACCACCCTATGCCGGGCCCGGCACCGCGTCCGTCCTGCCATGTTCCGGACCGGTGCGCCGGTTCGGGTACGCAATGCCGCCAATGGTCCGGTCTGGGGTCGTGGTTTGTCGCGCGGACCCCGGATCACCGATGATGATCGCGACGGAGGCGGTCGTGCAGACCAGGTTGATCGGACCGTGAACGGGTGGTGAACACCCGCTTCCCATCATCCGATAGCCTCTGCCGACATGCCGCCCAGCGGCCGCGGGCGCTGTCGGCGCTCTCCCGCCCGCCCTCGGGGCGGACCCGCGGGAGGGCGAGGAAAGGGCCCGGCCCGGGCCGTCCCACCACGCACATGCCGGCGCGAGGCCGCCCGGCACTCAGGGAGTGAGTTCGCTGTCGACCGCCATCCTCACCGGCCAGCCGGTCCCCGGATCGTCGCTCGAGGGCGATCTGCGGTCACTCGGGTTCGACGTGCGCTCCGCCGCCGAAGCCGGTGACGCCGAGGCCCTGCTGGCCGCCGTACCGGCGGGTGAGCGGGTCGCCGTGGTCGACGCCCGCTTCGTCGGACATCCGCACGCCCTGCGCCTCGGCCTCACCGACCCCCGGTTCCCGGCCTCCGCGGTGCCCGGCGCCGTGTCCGTGCAGCCCGAGGCCCGGCGGGCGCTGACCCGCGCCATGGCCCGCGAGAGCTCCGCGTCCGGCGGCCTCGCCGTCGCGACCGACAACCTCGCCGAGCGCCTCACCGCGGCCCTCGACGCGGACGGCGTCGCCGTGTACCGCCCCGAACTGGGCTCACTGGTGGCCGCCGTCCCCAGCGACCCGCAGGAGCGCAACGAGATCCGGCAGGCCGTCTCCGCCGTGGACGACGAGGCCGTGCGCCTGCGCAGCGCGGTGAAGGCCCGCGACGGCTTCTTCACCACCTACTGCATCAGCCCGTACTCCCGCTACATCGCCCGCTGGTGCGCCCGCCGCGGCCTGACCCCGAACCAGGTCACCACCGCCTCCCTGCTGACCGCCCTGATCGCCGCGGGCTGCGCCGCCACCGGCACCCGCGCCGGGTTCGTCGCGGCCGGCCTGCTGCTCCTCTTCTCCTTCGTCCTGGACTGCACCGACGGGCAGCTGGCCCGCTACTCCCTCCAGTACTCGACGCTCGGCGCCTGGCTGGACGCGACCTTCGACCGCGCCAAGGAGTACGCCTACTACGCGGGCCTCGCCCTCGGCGCGGCCCGCGGCGGCGACGACGTGTGGGCGCTCGCCCTGGGCGCGATGATCCTCCAGACCTGCCGGCACGTCGTCGACTTCTCCTTCAACGAGGCGAACCACGACGCCACCGCCAACACCAGCCCCACCGCCGCCCTCTCCGGCAAGCTCGACAGTGTCGGCTGGACGGTCTGGGTGCGCCGGATGATAGTTCTGCCCATCGGCGAACGATGGGCGATGATCGCCGTCCTCACGGCACTGACCACCCCCCGCATCACCTTCTACGCGCTGCTCGCCGGCTGCGCCTTCGCGGCGACGTACACCACGGCGGGCCGGGTGCTGCGCTCGCTGACCCGCAAGGCCCGGCGCACCGACCGGGCGGCGCAGGCGCTGGCCGACCTCGCGGACAGCGGACCGCTCGTCGAACTGCTCGTCCGCCTCGCCCGCGGTACCGCCCGGCACACGGCACCCGTCAGCGCCCTCCTCGGCGCCTTCCTCCTGGTCGCCTCGGCGGTGCTGTGGGGCTCCGGCTGGCAGACCGTCGTGTTCGCCGTCGTCTACACGCTCATGTCCGCCCTCGCCGTCCTGCGCCCCCTCAAGGGAGCCCTCGACTGGCTGGTCCCCCCGCTCTTCCGCGCCGCCGAATACCTCACCGTTCTGGTACTGGCAGCCAAAGCCGACGTGAACGGAGCACTTCCCGCGGCTTTCGGCCTGGTGGCCGCGGTCGCCTACCATCACTACGACACGGTGTACCGCATCCGCGGCAACGCGGGCGCGCCGCCGCGCTGGCTGGTGCGGGCGACCGGGGGCCACGAAGGCAGGACGTTGCTGGTCACCGTCCTGGCCGCGGTGCTCACCGCCGCACAGTTCCAGGTCGCGCTCACGGTGCTCGCCGTGGCCGTGGCCGTGCTGGTGCTCGTCGAGAGCATCCGCTTCTGGGCGTCCTCCGGGGCGCCCGCCGTACACGATGAAGGAGAACCCGCATGATCGGCCTCGTGCTGGCGGCCGGCGCCGGACGGCGTCTGCGCCCCTACACCGACAGCCTCCCCAAGGCTCTCGTGCCGGTTGGTCCCGCGGGCATAGAGGACAGCATCACGGTCCTGGACCTGACCCTCGGCAACTTCGCCGAGATCGGTCTGACCGAGGTCGGCATCATCGTCGGCTACCGCAAGGAGGCCGTCTACGACCGCAAGGCGGCCCTGGAGGAGAAGTACGGCCTCAGGATCACCCTCATCGACAACGACAAGGCCGAGGAGTGGAACAACGCCTACTCCCTGTGGTGCGGCCGTGACGCCCTCACGGACGGTGTGATCCTCGCCAA
Source organism: Streptomyces sp. NPDC059668 (assembly GCF_042734135.1). Taxonomy (NCBI): domain Bacteria; kingdom Bacillati; phylum Actinomycetota; class Actinomycetes; order Kitasatosporales; family Streptomycetaceae; genus Streptomyces; species Streptomyces sp. NPDC059668. The sequence goes on from NZ_JBHWEL010000045.1 coordinate 69,091, forward strand.
CGGCGACACCGTGCACCCGGTCTCCGTCGAGCGGACGCTGCTCGCCGCCCGCGGCGAGGGCAAGCGGATCATCCTCGCCCTCGACACGGTCAAGAAGCTCGCCGACGAGGAGATGAAGGTCGTCGTGGACCCCGACAAGGGTGTCCGGAAGATCACCAAGCTCATGGAGCCGGCGGAGGCCTCCGGCGAGTACATCGGCGTCACCCTTATTGAGGGCGAGGCGGCGGCCGACCTCGCCGACGCGCTGAAGACGGTGTGGGAGACGGACCCGCAGCAGTTCTACGAGCACGGTTACCAGGAGCTCGTCAACCGCGGTTTCCGGATCGACGTGGCACCGATCGGCGACGTCAAGTGGGTCGAGATCGACAACCACGACGACCTCGCCAAGGGACGTGAGATCGCGTGCCAGTACTGACGAGGCTCATCCCCTCGCCGGTCGTCGTCGACATCCGTCCGGGTGCCCTGGACGACCTGGCGAGCGTCCTCTCCGACGAGCGGATCTCCCACTCGGGCAAGCTGGCCGTCGCGGTCAGCGGCGGCTCGGGAGCCGGGCTGCGCGAGCGGCTCGCCCCGGCCCTGCCCGGCGCCACCTGGTACGAGGTCGGCGGCGGCACCCTCGACGACGCGATCCGGCTGGCCAGCGCCATAAAGGCGGGCCACTACGACGCGGTCGTGGGTCTGGGCGGCGGCAAGATCATCGACTGTGCGAAGTTCGCCGCCGCGCGGGTCGGTCTGCCCCTGGTCGCCGTGCCGACGAACCTCGCCCACGACGGCCTGTGCTCCCCGGTCGCGACGCTCGACAACGACGCGGGCCGCGGGTCCTACGGTGTGCCGAACCCGATCGCGGTGGTCATCGACCTCGACGTGATCCGCGAGGCCCCCGTGCGCTTCGTCCGGGCCGGCATCGGCGACGCCGTCTCCAACATCTCCGCGATCGCGGACTGGGAGCTGGCCAACCGCGTCAACGGTGAGAAGATCGACGGCCTGGCCGCCGCGATGGCACGGCAGGCCGGCGAGGCCGTGCTGCGTCACCCCGGCGGCATCGGGGACAACGACTTCCTCCAGGTGCTCGCCGAGGCCCTGGTCCTCAGCGGTATCGCCATGTCGGTCTCGGGCGACTCACGCCCCTCGTCGGGCGCCTGCCACGAGATCAACCACGCCTTCGACCTCCTCTTCCCCAAGCGCGCCGCGAGCCACGGCGAGCAGTGCGGCCTGGGGGCGGCCTTCGCGATGTACCTGCGGGGGGCGCACGAGGAGTCGGTGTACATGGCCGAGGTGCTGCACCGCCACGGGCTGCCGGTGCTGCCCGAGGAGATCGGCTTCACGGTGGACGAGTTCGTCCAGGTCGTGGAGTTCGCCCCGCAGACCCGGCCAGGCCGCTACACGATCCTCGAACACCTCGACCTGAAAACCCACCAGATCAAGGACATCTACTCCGACTATGCCAAGGCCATCAGTAGCTGAACTCCGCCCCGTCGTTCATCCCGCAGGGGTGAAGGACCGGCGCAGCGGTGAGCACTGGGCGGGACGCCTGTACATGCGAGAGATCTCGCTGCGCTGCGACCGCTACCTGGTGAACACCAGGATCACGCCCAACCAGCTCACGTACCTGATGACCGTCTGCGGCGTGCTCGCGGCCCCGGCCCTGCTGGTGCCGGGGATCGCGGGCGCGGTGCTCGGCGTGGTCGCGGTCCAGCTGTACCTGCTGCTGGACTGCGTCGACGGCGAGATCGCGCGCTGGAAGAAGCAGTACTCGCTCGGCGGGGTCTACCTGGACCGCGTCGGCGCCTATCTGACCGACGCGGCCGTCCTCGTCGGCCTCGGGCTGCGCGCCGCCGACCTGTGGGGCAGCGGGCGCGTCGACTGGCTGTGGGCCTTCCTCGGCACCCTCGCCGCCCTCGGCGCGATCCTGGTCAAGGCCGAGACCGACCTCGTCGGTGTCGCCCGCCACCAGGGCGGACTGCCACCGGTCAAGGAGTCCGCGTCCGAGCCCCGCTCCTCCGGCATGGCCTTCGCGCGCCGGGCCGCCGGCGCGCTCAAGTTCCACCGGCTGATCCTCGGCATCGAGGCGTCCCTGCTGATCCTGGTCCTGGCGATCGCCGACCAGGTCAGGGGGGACCTGTTCTTCACCCGGCTCGGCACCGCCGTGCTCGCGGGCATCGCGCTCGTGCAGACGCTGCTGCACCTCGTGTCCATCCTGGCCTCCAGCAGGCTGAAGTGAGCGCGGGCATGAAGGTCGGCGCGGTCATCATCACCATGGGCAACCGTCCCGACGAGCTCCGGGCCCTGCTGGACTCCGTGGCCAAGCAGGACGGTGACCGGGTCGAGGTGGTCGTGGTGGGCAACGGCTCGCCCGTCCCGGACGTCCCGGCGGGCATACGCACCGTCGAGCTGCCCGAGAACCTCGGCATACCCGGCGGCCGCAACGTCGGTATCGAGGCCTTCGGACCCGGCGGCGCCGACGTCGACATCCTGCTCTTCCTCGACGACGACGGGCTCCTCGCCACCCACGACACCGCCGAGCTGTGCCGCCGCGCCTTCGCCTCCGACCCGGAGCTCGGCATCATCAGCTTCCGCATCGCCGACCCGGAGACCGGCGAGACGCAGCGCCGCCACGTGCCGCGGCTGCGCGCCTCCGACCCGATGCGCTCCTCCCGCGTCACCACCTTCCTCGGCGGCGCCAACGCGGTCCGTACGAAGGTCTTCGGCGAGGTCGGGGGACTTCCGGACGAGTTCTTCTACGCCCATGAGGAAACCGACCTGGCGTGGCGCGCGCTCGACGCGGGCTGGATGATCGACTACCGGTCCGACATGGTGCTGAACCACCCGACGACGGCGCCCTCGCGGCACGCGGTCTACCACCGCATGGTGGCCCGCAACCGTGTCTGGCTCGCCCGCCGGAACCTCCCCGCACCGCTCGTCCCCGTCTATCTGGGCGTGTGGATGCTCCTGACCCTGGCCCGCCGCCCGTCCGGACCCGCGCTGAAGGCCTGGTTCGGCGGCTTCAAGGAGGGCTGGACCAGCTCGTGCGGACGGAGGCGTCCCATGAAGTGGCGTACGGTGTGGCGCCTGAGCAGACTGGGCCGGCCTCCCGTCATCTGACAAGCTCGTTCCTGAGAGCGCGTGGTCCCCACCCCGGTCCCGTGCCCATGACCCCGCCCGAACCGGCCGTGCGCATCCGAAGACGAAAGTTTCCCCTTGTGAGTGACACAACGCAGGACGGAGTGGTCGCGGTGAGCGACCGCCCGTCGCCCGATGACGGGCTCTCCGCCGCCGAACTGGCCGGAAAGTACGGGCTCGCGGTCAGCGGTGCCCGGCCCGGCCTCGTCGAGTACGTGCGTCAGCTGTGGGGGCGGCGGCACTTCATCCTCGCCTTCTCCCAGGCGAAACTGACCGCTCAGTACAGCCAGGCCAAGCTCGGCCAGCTGTGGCAGGTGGCGACGCCGCTGCTGAACGCCGCCGTCTACTACTTCATCTTCGGTCTGATCCTCAAGGCCAGCCGGGGCATGTCGCACGACACGTACATCCCCTTCCTGGTGACCGGTGTCTTCGTCTTCACCTTCACCCAGAGCTCGATCATGGCCGGCGTCCGCGCGATCTCGGGCAACCTCGGGCTGGTGCGCGCGCTGCACTTCCCGCGCGCCTCACTGCCCATCTCCTTCGCGCTCCAGCAGCTCCAGCAGCTGCTGTTCTCGATGCTCGTGCTGTTCGTCGTGGCGATCGCGTTCGGCAGCTACCCCGGACTGTCCTGGCTGCTGATCGTGCCGGTGCTGGTGCTCCAGTTCCTCTTCAACACCGGCCTGGCCCTCATCGTGGCCCGGCTGGGCGCGAAGACCCCGGACCTCGCCCAGCTGATGCCGTTCATACTGCGCACCTGGATGTACACCTCGGGTGTCATGTTCTCCATCAGCAACATGCTCGTCGGCCGCCCGGAATGGGTCATCCGCGCGCTCCAGGTGAACCCGGCCGCGATCTACATGGACCTGATGCGCTACGCGCTCATCGACGGCTACGGCGCCTCCCACCTGCCGCCGCACGTCTGGGCGATCGCCACCTTCTGGGCGGTCCTCCTGGCCGCGGGCGGGTTCGTGTACTTCTGGAAGGCGGAAGAGAGGTACGGCCGTGGCTGACCAGGTGTCCCACATCCCCACCGTCATCGCGGACGAGCTGCACATCGTCTACCGCGTGAACGGCGCCAAGACCGGCAAGGGCAGCGCCACCTCCGCGCTCAGCCGCATCCTCAAGCGCGGCGAGGAACGGGGCGTGCGCAAGGTGCACGCCGTCAAGGGCGTCTCCTTCACCGCCTACCGCGGTGAGGCCATCGGTCTGATCGGCTCCAACGGCTCCGGCAAGTCCACGCTCCTGCGGGCCATCGCCGGCCTGCTGCCCGCCGAGAAGGGCAAGGTCTACACCGACGGCCAGCCCTCCCTGCTCGGCGTGAACGCCGCCCTGATGAACGACCTGACGGGCGAGCGGAACGTCATCCTGGGCGGCCTCGCGATGGGCATGTCCCGTGAGCAGATCAAGGAGCGCTACCAGGAGATCGTCGACTTCTCGGGCATCAACGAGAAGGGCGACTTCAT
>NZ_JBHWEL010000046.1:0-26851 GCF_042734135.1 Streptomyces sp. NPDC059668
GGGGGGGGGCGGCCCCCGCGGGGGGGGGGGCCCCCCCCCCGCCCGGGGGGGGGGGGGGCCGCGGGGGGGGGGCGGCCCCCCCCCCGCGGGTCTCAGCGGTGGCGGGGCCTGCGGGGTCTCAGCGGTGGCGGGGTCCGCGGGGTCTCAGCGGCGGTGCGGGTCGCCTTCCGGCAGCCAGGAGTCCGGGACGCCGAGGCCGAGGTCGCCGACGTCGGCGCAGAGGGCCTCGGCGGCGGCCAGGACCGCGGGCCGGTCCTCGTTCGCGCGCCGGACCAGGGACCAGGTCCAGTGGATCCGCGGTGCCACGACGGGGCGCTGGACCAGGTCGGGCGGCAGCGGAGTGGTCTGGCCCTTGGGCGAGTTGACGACCGGGAGGCCGGTGCGGCGGACGTGGTCGAAGAACGCGGGGCCGGTGATGCCGCCGTCGGAGATCCGCACCGCGCGGGCCCCCGTGTCGTGGGCCAGCAGTTCGGCGTAGACGTTCCAGGACGACCAGGAGGTGGTGTCGTCGTCGAGGAGCACGGCGGTGTCCCGTGCGGCGACCTCACCGGTGTCGCCGCCTGCGGAGACGGCGTAGAGCCGGTCGGCGCCGAGGAGCCGGGCGTGCAGGCCGCGCCGTTCCAGGTCCTCGGTCCGCACCCAGCACACCGCGAGGTCCAGGCTGCCGTCGGCGACCCGGCCGGCCTGGGTGTGCGAGGGGGCGACCCACGCGTCGAGATGCAGCCGGGCCACTCCGGCGGTACGGGCGGTCATGTCCGGCGGGAGCCAGTTGACGTAGCCGAGTCGCACCGATTCCGATCCGGAGAGCCGCTCGGCGCACCGCTGGAGGTCCTCGGCCCGTTCCAGCAGCGCGCGGGTGTGCGGGAGCAGGGCCGCGCCCGCCGGGGTCAGGGAGACCGAGCGACGATCGCGATCGAACAGCCGGACACCCAAGTCGCGTTCGAGTGCCTTGATCTGCTGGGACAGGGAGGGGCCCGCGATCAGCAGGCGTTCGGCGGCCCGGCCGAAGTTCAGTTCCTCGGCGACGGCGACGAAGTACCGCAGTTGGCGCAGCTCCACGTCCGTCATGCTACGTCGCTGCGAGGCCACGCCTCCCAGCGGGGAGGAAGCCGGTCGTGGCGCCGTCCCGGTGCCGCGCGCAGGATGGGTGCAGGGAGGTCCGGCCGCGCGGAGACACGAGTCCCGGAGTCATGGGCGTCCCTCCATCCACGGCGTTCCGGTACCCGCCGGACACCTCATCGAGCGGAGCGGGACCATGCGAGAGTTCCTGGTCGAGATCACCACCACGATTCCCGAGGGCACCGGCCAGGACGAGATCGACCGGCGGCGCGCCGCCGAAGCCGTCCGGGCCGGGGAACTGGCCGCGACCGGGCGGCTGGCGCGGCTGTGGCGCCCGGTCGGTGAGCTGCGCAGTTTGGGCATCTGGCGCGCCGCCGACGAGGACGAACTCCACGAGAAGGTGCTCGGCACGCTCCCGCTGCGCCCGTGGATGACCCTGCACGTCACCGCGCTGGAGTCCCACCCGAACGACCCGGGCCGGGCGCCCGCCGAATCCTGACGACGGCCGTGACCGCGTCCACGGCGCCGTGCCGCGACGGCCGCCCCCGTGGGCGCGGCCGTGCTGCGTGTCGGCTCACCGCACCACATGGTGGTAGTACGGGGTGACGCCGCCCCGTACCGGCGGGCGGGCCGGCGGACACCGCGCCGGAGCCCGGCGGGCGCGGTGCCCCGGGGAACCGGGCCGTTGCCGGTCCGGTGCGCAGGCGGCACCGGCACCCGCGGCCCGCCACCGATGTCTCTGACGTGGAGTCCGACATGACCACACCGCAGGACCTGTTGATCATCGCCATGGACGTCACGTCCAGCCGGGACATCGGGCAGGGCGACCTGTCGCTGGCCCTCGCGGGGGCCGAGCTGGTCGACCTCGTCGAGGCCGGTGCCGTCACCCTGGACGGTGACCGCATCGTGCCCGGGGCGCCCTGGAGCACGGACGACGCCCTGCTGTCGCAGGCGGTGTCGACGCTCGTCCGGCAGGAGCCGTACGAGTCCGTCGAGGACTGGCTGTGGCGCCGGGGGCGTGACCTGTTCGCGGCCTATCGGGCGGCCGCCGAGGCCCGGGAGCCGGCCGCCACCGGACTCCGCCGCTGGAATCCGCTGCGCGGCGGCCCGGCACAACGGGTCGACTCGCCGGACCGGCGCCGCGCGGAGGACCGCTGGTCGAAGGGCGATCCCGTCCTCGTCGGGCTGGCGGCCGCCGTCGGCATCGAACACCCGGACGGTGAGGGTGCCGCCCCCGCCGGCGAAGCGGTCGGGACCGTCCTCGACTCCGTGCACGACGCGGAGACGGAACTCGAGGCCGTACGGCAGCGGCGCATCATCGAGAACGCGGCCTTCGACAACATCTGGCGGGCGCCGTGACGACGCTGTCCTGACGGGCGGCGGGCGGCGGGCACCTGCCGGCGGGTGACGGGCGGGCTGACGGCCGCGTAGTCGGGCGGGTACGCCGAGCGTGGCCCCGCGCGGTCTTCCGGGAGCCCCGCCGCCGCGCGGCCCCGGCCCGACGGGCGTGAGCGCGGCTTTCCGGTGGGCGTGAGCCGGCCGGTGGGCGGGCGCGAGCGCGGCGGGCCGGTAGGCGCGAGGACGGCCGGTCGTCGGGTGTGGGCGGGGACGGTGGGCGGCTGGAGCCGGGCGGACGGCGGGCGTGAGCCCGGTCAGACCGCGGCCACCGCCTCCCGCGGCGGACGCGCGCCGAGCAGGGCCAGGCAGTTCGCCCACAGCGCGCCGAGCCGGTGCGCGTTGTTGTAGAGCTTGGCGAACAGCACCTGCCCCTCCAGCTGGGCGACCACCGCCCGCGCGGCTTCGCGGGCGTCGGTGACGGCGACCTCGCCGCGCCCGAGCGCCTCGCCGACGACCGAGGCGACCATCTCGACCTGCTCGTCGAAGATCTCCTGAAGCCGGGTGCGGATGGCCTCGGTGTGGTTGCTCATCTCCAGGGTGAGGTTCCCGAAGAGGCAGCCCGAGACGGTGCCGCAGTTCTGCTGCCCGGCGAGCTGGCCGGCCTCGGTCGCCTCGAACAGCAGCCAGAGCCGGCGCAGCGGTTCCTCGTCGCCGTTCAGGATTCGCGCCCAGGCCTGCCGCTGGCCGGTCCAGTGCTCGTCGATCACGGCCAGGGCGAGCGCCTCCTTCGACTCGAAGAAGTAGTAGAAACTGCCCTTGGGCACACCGGCCGCCTTGCAGATCTCGGCCACACCCAGGGCCGAGTAACCGCGCAGCTCGATGAGCGTTTGCGCGGTGCTGAGTATCTTCTCGCGGGCGTCGCTCGTCCGTCCCATGAGAGCAGTGTACGACCGGTCGTCTACCTCCGGCGGACCCCCTCGGGAACGGGGTCACCAGCCGGTCAGCAGCAGATGGTTCAGCAGCAGGGCGAGGACGGCCTGCGCGGCGAGCCAGACCCGCGGCCGGGGCAGGAGGGCGCCGGCCGGGAGCAGCCACATCGCGAAGGGCAGCCAGATGCGTTCCGTCTCCGCCTTGCTCATCCCGGAGAGGTCGGCGGCCAGGAGGGCGAGCAGGGCGGCGAACGCGAGCAGGGCGAGCCGGGGTTCGGCGGCGGGCCGGCGCAGACAGCCGCGCAGACCCTCGCGCACCGGGGCGGCGCCGGCCCGCCGCAGACCCGCCACCGTCGCCGGCCCCACGATCAGCACCGTGCACGCGAGGTTCGCCCACACCCAGTACCCGTACGGCCTGACCCCGCCGACCCCTTGGTAGTAGCGCGTGACCAGCAGACGGTACGCCTCCCACCAGTCGAAGCCGAGCAGGGTGAACACCACCGGCACCACGGCGGCCCCGGCGACGAGGAACGGGAGGGGACGCAGCCGGCGGGAGCCGAGCAGCAGGACGGCGCCGGCGATGACCGCGTAGAGGACCAGCCCGTACGAGAGGTACGCGGTGAGGCCGAACAGGAGCCCGGATACGAGTCCGGTCGTCCGTGGGCGGGAGCCGGTCACCGCGAGGGCGAGGAACGCGACGGCCCAGGTGGCGACCGCCGCGAAGTAGCCGTCCGCGGAGGCACCCACCCACACGGCGGCCGGCGCCAGGACGAGGAAGGGGGCGGCGCGGCGCGCGAGGGACTCCCCGGCCAGCGCGCGCACGGTGACCAGGACCGCGACCGCGGCGGTCGAGCCGACGGTGACGCACCACATGCCCGCCCAGCCGCCACCGCCCAGACCGATCCGGTCCAGCAGGACGAAGGTGAGGGTGGCGCCGGGCGGGTGTCCGGCGATGTGCGCGGGCCAGGGCGCGGGGGACTGGCTCACGATGTGGTGGGTGAAGTCCCGCAGCGCGGCCGGGATGTCGTGGAAGCGGTCGACGACGGTGAGGTACTCGTTCGTGGTCGTCAGCCGCCCGGCGATGCCGCGCTGCCAGCCGTCGACCAGCGCGAGGGAGAACGTCCAGGCCGTCGTGGTGGCCCAGGCGACCCACAGCAGCGGGCGCCAGGGCAGGCGCGCGGCGAGGAGCGGGCCGTGGACCACGACGGCGACGGCGACCACGAGGGCGGCCGGGGTACCGGGGCCGACGTGCGGTTCCCACTGCGCGAACAGGGGAGGCCAATTGACGAAGAGCGAATGGTCGCTGCGTTGGATGGCGGTGCCGACCAGGGCCGCCGCCGTGACGAGCAGGGCGGCGGTGAGGACCGCCGACAGGTCGCGGAGGACATCGCGGAGCGAGCCTTGGGGGCGGTCGGGGGAGAGGTCGCGGGGACGGTCGCGTAGAAGATCGCGGTTCACACCGGCACGCTAGGCCGCGATCCCCGCGCAGGTCCCGCCACCGGGACGGACGTCAGGCTTTCGTCATGGTTCGAGGACCCTTTTGGGGGCCTTCTCCGTCCTGCGGCCGCGGCGGCCCCCGGGCGGTCCGCCGCGGACCCTGTCGGCGGCCCGCCCCTTCGCGCCGGCCGGGGGCTACGGGGCCGCCACCGGCCGGGCGGCTACCGGTCTGCCAACGGGCCGGGCGGCTACCGCTCCGTCACCGGCCGCTCCGTCACCGGCCGCTCCGCCACCGGCCGGGCGGCCACCGGCTTCGCGACCCGCCGCCGGCCGGTCACCGTGGTGCCGTCCGGTGGTCGTGCGGTGCCGCTCGCGCCGCGACTGCGCAGGGCGACGAAGGAGCGGTCGCCGGTCGACCACTGGCCGTCGGGGTGCCAGCCGGCGCGCCCCGCGTGCCGGAGCAGTGCCGGGGTGCCCAGGCGGGCCCAGGGGAAGGTCGCACCGGCGGCTCCCCGGTCGTCGGCGACCCGTACCCGCACCCGTTCGTCGACATCCACGGGCACCGTCTCGACGATCAACAACCCTCCTGGTGTGAGGAGTTGGTCCATGCGGTCGAGCAGGGCGGCGGGGTCGCCGCCGATCCCGAGGTTGCCGTCGATCAGCAGCGCGGTGCCCCAGCGGCCCTCTCCCGGAACGGGATCGAAGACCGACCTGTGCAGCGCCTGTCCGCCGAGCCGGACGGTGTGCGCGACGGCGGCCTCGCTGATGTCGACCCCCAGGGCCCGCCGCCCCTGTGCGGCGAGCGCCGCGATCAGCCGGCCGGGACCGCAGCCCACGTCGAGCACGGCACCCTCGCAGCGCCGCAGCACCTCCAGATCAGCGGTGTCGGCCCTGGCACACCACCGCTCCACGTCCAGCGGCAGCAGCCAGCCGTCGGTGCGGCGCAGGTAGAGGGGACCACGACCGACACGCAGCGCGTCGGCGTACGGGTCGCTGGACCAGGGGGCGGCCTGGCCGGCCTGCTCACCGGCCGACGGCGCGGGGGCGACGTCGGGGGCGGCCCGCTGCGCGAGGCGCCGTTCGGGGTGGCCGGCGAGGCGGGGCCGCGGGTGACGTGGGAGGCCGGACCCGGGGTGCCCGGCGAAGTCGGGTCCGGGGCGTCGCACGAGGGCTGGCGCGGCGCCGTCGCGTTCGGCCCGTTCGGGGAAGCCGGGTCCGGGTCCGGGGCGCTCCGGCGAGGTCACCGGCGTGCGGCCCGTGGGCGCCGCCGCCCTGCCCGGCGTGCCGCGCGCCTCCCGGGCCGCGGTCGCGCCTGCCTCCCGGGCCGAGGCCGTCGCTGCCTCCCCGCCCGCGGCCGTGCCCGTGGCGCCGCCCAAGGCGGTACTTGGGGCCCCGGCCGAGGTCGTGCCTGCGGTGCTGCCCACGGGAGTGCCTGAGGTGCTGCCGACGGTAGTGCCCGTCACCTCGGCGGCGGTCGTGGAGGTCGTCCCGCCCACGGTCGTGCCCGTCGGCCGGCCCGTGCGGGCGGCGGGCGGGGGTCCGCCGAGGCCGGCGGCCCGGCTTGCCGCGGGGCCGGGTGCGGAGGCGAGTCCGCGCGCGGCGTTCATCGCCCGCCCCCGGCTTCGAGGCGGGCCAGCTCGGCGGCGAACCGTCCCCGCGGTGCCGCGGCCGCGACGACTCCGGCGTCGTACGCCGTGTCGACGTCCCGCAGGCACGGCAGATCGCGGACACGCAGCCCCGCGGCGGTCAGCCGCTCCCGCTGTGCGGCCCCGGTGGTGGCCCTGGACATCGGTACGCCCCGCACCAGGTCCGGGTCGGGGACGGCGAGCCCCAGTGCCCAGAAGCCACCGTCCTCGGCCGGTCCGAAGTACGCGTCGCAGCCGGCGAAGTCCACGGTGAGGAGTTCCGGCGTCACCTGGGGAGTGTCCATGCCGATGAGCAGGGTCGGTCCCGAGCAGCCCGCGAAGGCGGCGGCCAGCCGTTCGTCCAGGTCACCCTCGCACTGCGGTACGACGTCGATGCCGGGCGGCAGCCAGGGACCCGGCGCGCCTTCGAGCACCAGCACCCGGCGTCGCGCGGGCGTCGCCGCCACCGTGAGCAGGGTGTCGGCCAGCGCCGCCTCGGCCAGCGCCGCCGCCTGGCGGGGCGTGAACGGCGGGGTGAGCCGGGTCTTCACCCGTCCCGGCCGCGGTTCCTTGGCGATGACGAGCAGGGTGCTCACGGGGTGGTTCCTCCTGGGGACGGGGCGTGGGCGCGGGACGGGACGGGCGGCTCGGCCAGCACGCGGCGCATGTCCCGTACCGCCTGCCAGGTGCCACGCCAGGTGCCGGTGACCTTCGAGGCACCGGTGCGCGGGAGATACGGCACGTCGTGCTCGGTGACGCGCCAGCCGGCGTCGGCGGCGCGGACGACCATCTGGAGCGGGTAGCCACTGCGGCGGTCCGTGAGACCGAGGGCGAGCAGCGGTTCGCGGCGCGCGGCGCGCAGCGGACCCAGGTCGTGCAGGGCGAGCCCGGTACGGCGGCGGAGCATCCGGGCGAGCGCGAGGTTGCCGGCCCGCGCGTGCGCGGGCCACGCGCGCCGCCCCCGCGGGCGCCGGCGCCCCAGCACGAGGTCGGCCGCGCCGTCGCGCACCTCGCGCACGAAGGGCACGAGCAGGGACGGGTCGAGGGAGGCGTCGCAGTCGCAGAAGCACACGATGTCGGCGGTGGCCGCGGTCAGTCCGGCGTGGCAGGCGGCACCGAACCCGCGGCGCTCCTCGCGCACGACGGTGGCGCCGAGGCCACGGGCAAGCTCCGCGGAACCGTCCGTGGACCCGTTGTCCACGACCAGCGCGCGCCAGCCGGACGGAATGCGGGCGAGCACCCAGGGCAGGGCCTCGGCCTCGTTCAGGCAGGGCAGGACCACATCGACTACGGGGTCCGCGGGGGGAGAGGTCGTCACGGCTCTCACCCTACGAAGGCGAAAAGGACATACCGGGCTTCTGATCCTTACGAAACACGGACGTCGAGCGGGGGCGGCCCGCCCGGAGCCCGAGCGGGTGGGAGGCTGAAGCCATGCAAGAGCCGTACGAATCCGCAGGTGTCGCACCCGACACGGCGCCGGGCGCCGCGACCGCCCCGGCCGGGCACGGGGGCGCGGCGCGGGTCCTCGTCGTCGACGACGACCCCACCGTGGCCGAGGTCGTCTCCGGCTACCTCGACCGCGCGGGCTACCTCGTGGACCGTGCCGCGGACGGGCCCGCCGCGCTCGCCCGTGCCGCCGCGCACTGGCCCGACCTGGTGGTGCTGGACCTGATGCTGCCGGGGATGGACGGGCTCGAGGTGTGCCGGCGGATGCGCGGACGCGGCCCGGTGCCCGTCATCATGCTCACCGCGCGGGGCGACGAGGACGACCGGATCCTGGGCCTGGAGGTGGGCGCCGACGACTACGTCACGAAGCCGTTCAGCCCCCGGGAACTGGTGCTGCGCGTGGAGTCCGTACTGCGCCGCGCGCGCCCCGCCACCGCCGCGCACCCGCTGCACGCGGCCGGTCTCGGCCTCGATCCGGCCGCCCGTCGTGCCACCAAGGGGAGTGTCGAACTCGCCCTCACGACAAGGGAGTTCGATCTCCTCGCGTTCTTCCTCCGGCACCCCGGGCGGGTGTTCAGCCGCGAGGACCTGATGCGTGAGGTCTGGGGCTGGGACTTCGGCGACCTCTCGACGGTCACCGTGCACGTACGGCGGCTGCGCGGGAAGGTCGAGGACGATCCGGCGCGGCCCCGGTTGATCCACACGGTGTGGGGCGCGGGCTACCGCTTCGACGCCACGACGTCCGCGGAGGCGGTCTGACCATGCGTGACATCCTGCTCATCGCCCTCTGCGCCTTTCTCGGCGCCGCGGGCGCCGGCCTGCTCGGCGCGGGCACGCTGTGGCTGATCCGGCGGCGCTCGCTGACCGCGTCCCTCGCCGTGGTCGCCGCCGTGGGGGTGACCGCGATGCTCGCGGGGACGCTCGCCGTGGCGTGGGCGATGTTCCTGTCCTCGCACGACCTGACCGTCGTCACGACGGTGGTGGCCATGGCGGCCGTCGTCTCGCTGGCCACCGCGCTGCTGCTGGGCCGCTGGGTCGTGGCCCGCAGCCGGGACCTGACGCTGGCCGCCCGCTCCTTCGGCGACGGCGGTGACTTCGCGGCCCCCGACGGTCCGGCGACCGCCGAACTGGCCGCCCTGGGACGTGAGCTGGCCGCCACGAGTGTGAAGCTCGCCGAGTCACGGGACCGCGAACGGGCCCTGGAGACCTCGCGCCGTGAACTCGTCGCGTGGATCTCGCACGACCTGCGCACCCCGCTCGCCGGGCTCCGCGCGATGTCGGAGGCGCTGGAGGACGGCGTCGCCGCCGACCCGGACCGCTATCTGCGCCAGATGCGTACCGAGGTCGAACGGCTCAACGACATGGTGGGCGATCTCTTCGAGCTCTCCCGCATACACGCGGGGAGCCTGGCCCTGTCGCCCTCCCGTGTCTCCGTGTACGACCTCGTGGGCGACGCCCTCGCGGGTGCCGACCCGCTCGCCCGGGAGTACGGGGTGCGGCTGGTCGGCGACCGTGTCGAGCCGGTGCCGGTCGAGGTGGACGGCAAGGAGATGAGCCGGGTCCTGGGCAATCTCCTGGTCAACGCGATCCGCCGGACACCGGCCGACGGCACGGTGGCGATCGCGGCGGAGCGGTCGGACCAGGGTGTGGTGCTGTCCGTCACCGACGGCTGCGGGGGCATCCCCGAGGAGGACCTTCCGCGCGTCTTCGACACCGGGTGGCGGGGCACCCACGCGCGCACCCCGCCCGCCGGGGCGGGCCTGGGCCTGGCGATCGTCCGCGGCATCGTGGAGGCCCACCAGGGACGGGCCGCCGTGCACAACGTCCCCGGCGGCTGCCGCTTCGAGGTCACCCTCCCGCCGGCCGGCCCCGTCCTGTCGCCGGGGTGACGCACGGCGGCCCCAGGGCCCGCGCCGATCCTCCCCCGAACGCGCGGTGAGCACCGGCACGGCGAACGCGGGCCCGGCGCGTTCCGGCGCCGCGAATACCGGGTGCGCGCGGAAGGGCCGTGCTGCGACACTCGCACCATGCCGATCATCGAAGCCGCACCCGGAGTGTCCCTGGCGTACGAGACGTTCGGCGACCCCTCCGATCCGGCGGTCCTGCTCGTGATGGGCTTCGGCGCCCAGATGATCGCCTGGCACGAGGACTTCTGCCGTGCGCTCGCGGAACGCGGACGCCACGTGATCCGCTACGACAACCGGGACTGCGGGCTGTCCACCCGGTTCGACGACCACCCCGTCGACATGGGCCGGTTCATCGGCGCCGTGAGCTCGGGCGACCTCCCGACCGCCCGCGCGATGGTGCCCTACACGCTCCAGGACATGGCCGACGACGGCCTCGGACTGCTCACCGCGCTCGGGATCGAACGTGCTCACGTGGTCGGATCCTCCATGGGCGGCATGATCGCCCAGAGGATGGCCATCAGCAGTCCCGCCCGCGTCCTGACCCTGACGTCGATGATGTCCTCGACCGGCGAGGCCGGATACGGCCGGCCCGGCGACGAGGCCCAGGCCGTGCTCCTCAGCCCGAAGCCGGAGGACCGCGACGGGTACGTCGCGGCGGCGGACAGGGAACTGGCCTGGGCGTCCAAGCGCTACGGCGACGTCACCCCCCTCCGCGAGCTGGCCGCCGCGAGCTACGACCGCGGCCACCACCCCGGCGGAGTCGGGCGGCAGCTCGGCGCGATGATCCTCGACGGCTCACGCGCCGACGCGCTCCGCGGCCTTCGGGTACCGACTTTGGTGATCCACGGTCTGGACGACACCCTGATCGATCCCAGCGGCGGAAAGCGCACGGCCGACCTGGTGCCCGGGGCAAGACTCCTGCTGCTCCCCGACATGGGACACGACCGCCCCCGCGAACTCTGGCACGAGATCATCGACGCCTTGGACGCGCACACCCGCTGAGCGGCCTCGACGGTCGGGTCCCCAGGGGTGTGCGCCCCACACGGAGGACCGGGCCGGCCGGCGGTCACCGCGGGCAGCCTTGTTGTTGGTCGGGGAGTGACTCGCCTAGTCCGGCAGTGACTCGCCCAGCAGGCGCAGCAGGTCGCCGGTGGCGTCGAGCGCGCCGAGGGCCGACAGGGCGGCGAGGGCCAGCACGGCCACGCCGATGGACCACAGGTCGGGTGGCGGAGCCGTCTGGAGCGCGGCGATCCGGCGGGTGACGGCGTGTTCGGAGAAGTTCAGGGCGCAGCCCGGCCGGGCCCGCTGGGCCACCAGGGCGGCCCGGGCGAGGGCGCGCGCGGTGGTACGCCGGTCCCCGACGCTGCGCGCGGCCTCCTCGTCGGCCCAGCGCTCCACGAGGAACGCGACGGTGGCGCGCACCGGCTCCAGCACCGGGTTGGCCGCGGCGGCCAGGGTCACGGCGGTCGACAGCGCCGAGTGCCGGTGGGTGAGATGGGCGCGTTCGTGGGCCAGCAGGACCCGCCGCTCCGCCGGTTCCAGCGCACCGAGCATGGCGGACGTGACCAGGATGCGCCCCGGCGTCCCCGGGATCGCGAAGGCCCGGGGGGTCGCGGACGCGGCGACGACGAGTTCGCTGTCCGCGGGGTGGCCCTCGCACAGCCGTTCAAGGACGCGACGGGTCGCGCAGTGGGCGCGCAGGGCCCGTACGAGCCGGAAGGCGATCAGCCAGAGAAGGGTGATCGCGACGACGGCGATCGCCACCGGCACCGGTTCGGGCAGGCGGCGGCCCGTCTCGCCGGTCTCCGTGGCCACGAGCGGCGCCTCGTTGACGAGGGTGGCGGCGAGCAGGAGCAGTGCCCAGGTGGAGGCGGCCGCGGTCAGCACCGCCGCGACGGTGAGGACGCGGGCGGCCGGCGCGGGGGAGATCCGCCGTCCGACCTGTGCCGCGGCGGCCGTCAGCAGCAACGGCAGGAAGAGGGGGATGTAGACGTCGATCCTCACGCTCCGCTCCCCCTGAGGAGGTCGCGCAGGGCCTCTTCCTCGCGGGGGCTCAGCCCGGTGACGAACTGCTGGAGGGCCGCGATCGGGTCCGGCCCGCGGTCCAGTGCCTCGTGCATGGCCTCGGCGGTCAGCTCGGCCGCGTTCTTGGCGGGCCGGTACGCGCCGCGCCGGCCGTCGACGTCACGCAGCACCAGGCCCTTGTCGTACAGGCGCTTGAGGATGGTGTGCACGGTGTTGTAGGCGAGACCGCCGCCGATCTCACTCTGTATCTCGGCGGGAGTCAGGGCCTTGTCGGTGGCCCAGAGTGCGGCGAGGACCTCGCTCTCCAACGCGCCGGCGCTGCGCCGTTCCGCCCTCCCATGAGGGGCTGTGCCAGCCATGTTCGCCACCTTACAGTGCGTAGGGGTGCGGACGGTGGTGAGGGCTGACAGAGAGCGCCCCCACCCGTTTCGCTCTGATCTGACCTTTTTGCCTGTCGGCTTCCACCTTTCACCCTACGTCTTGTAGGGTGAAAAACCCTACGCTCTGTAGGGTGAAAGGTGGACGATGGCCAAGACCGTGAACCTGCCGCCCGCCGGCACCACCACGGCACCCCTGAACAGGCGTGCCCTCCTGCACACCGCGCTGTCGCTCGCCGTGCTCGCCGGGGCGGCCTATCTCGCGCGGCGCCACTGGCCGGTGATCGAGACCGGTACCAGCCGGCTGGCCGTCGCCGACCACGGCTGGCTGCTCGTCGCGGCCGTCGCCACCGGGGGTACCTGGGTGTGCTCGGCACTCGCCCAGCAGGGCGCGGTGACCCGGCCGCTGCCCGCCGGGCGGCTGGTCGCCGCGCAGTTCGCCGCCTCCGCCGCCAATCACGTGCTGCCCGCGGGCCTCGGCGCGGGCGCGGTCAACCTGCGCTTCCTGACCCGGTGCGGACTCCCGGTCGCCCGGTCGGCGACGGCGCTCGGCGTGAAGGCCACGGCCGGAGCCGTCGCGCGCGCCTTCCTGATCGCCGTGCTCGCGTCGGCCTGCCCCGGCGTACTGCGCCTCCCGGGCGTCTCCGTGACCGCCGTCGCGGTCTCGGCCGTCGTGGCCGTGACCGCCGTCGTGCTCCTGCCGGGACCGCCGCGGCGCGCGGTGCGGGCCGTCCTGGCGGACGTGCGCGCCGTGCACGGGATCCCCGCCCGCGCCGCCGCGCTGTGGGGTGGCTCGCTCGCCTTCGCGGCGCTGCACGCCACCGTGGTCGTCGCGGTCGCCCAGGCACTCGAACTGCCGCTGTCACCGGCCCGGGTGGCACTGGCCTACCTCGCCGCGAGCAGCGCCGCCGTCCTGCTGCCCACCCCCGGCGGAATCGGATCGCTGGACGCGGCCCTCGCGCTGGCCCTCACCCTGACCGGAGCGCCGGGCGGCGAGGCGGCGTCCGTGGTCCTCGGCTACCGGCTCCTGACGGTGTGGCTGCCTCTGGTGCCGGGCCTGGTCGTGCTGGCCGTACTGGCGCGTCGCCGAGTGCTCTGAGCGATCGGCGGGGGCGCCGTCGGCCGGGGGTCGAGAGAGTGGCCGCGCCGCCGCCAGGCCGTGCTCCGCCGACACCGGGAGCCCCGTCCTGGCCTTCTGGATCGCCACATCCTGACCCGGCCGATCCGCCACATCCTGGCCCGGCCGCTCGGGGGCGTCGATCGGACCGCCGCGAAGTACTCGATCGGACCGTCGCGAGGCAGCCGTCCGCGGAGGCACCCACCCGCACGCTCGCCGGCGCGAGGACGAGGACGACCACCTCTCGCGGCCCACCGGCGACGCCGGCCTCGGCTTCGCCGCCGTGAGCACCCGCGTGCCGTTCCTGCACCCGCGTGCCGTTCCTCGCCGTCGTCCCGGCGCGGGTGGTGTACCTCGCCGCGACGTGCGAGGACGTCACCCGGTCGCGGCGGTCGCCGAGCCCCGGGAGGACCGACCGGCCCGCCCACGGCACGGACGATGGCCGGGCCGGCCCGGCGGAGAGGCGATCGTTGGGCCCGCGGACAGGCCGAACGCCCCTCGGACAGGTCGACCGCACCGCGGGGAGGGTGACCGCTGCGCGGGACGGGCGGGCCCGCGACAGCGCGGCGTCCGCGCCCGGCACGGCCGCCGTGGCGCCGGTGCTCGGGCGGCTCGTGGACCGTCTCGGCGGGACCGCCCGGCTCACCGGAGCGGCGGACCCCGCCTGTGGGCGCGACCCCTCAGCCCGCGGGCAGGCTGACCACGAACGCCGCGCCGCCGGTGTACCGCGGGTCGTGGTCCACCTCCCCGCCCGCGGACCGGGCCAGGCGCCGCGCGAGCGGCAGTCCCAGACCCGCTCCGCCGTGTCCGTCCCCCGGATCGGCCCGGCGGCCGGGCTGGAACAGCTGCGCCACGAACGACGGCGGTACGCCGGGACCGTCGTCGGTGACCTCGACACGTACGCCGCCGGGCTCCCCCTGGGCCAGGATCCCGACCCTGGTGCGCGCGTGCCGCAGCGCGTTGTCGAGCAGGGGGCTGACGATCCGCTCCAGAAGAGCGTCCGGCACCCCGGCCGACAGCCCGGCGTCCGGGCAGGTGACGACGGTCTCCACCCGCTCGCGCCCACCGCCGAGACGGTCCACGAGCCGCCCGAGCACCGGCGCCACGGCGGCCGTGCCGGGCGCGGACGCCGCGCTGTCGCGGGCCTCGTCGAGCAGGGTGTCGCAGATCGCGCGCATCGACAGGGCCGCGTCGGCGATGGCCGCGTGGACGGCCAGGGTGTCCTCGGCGGAGCGCGGACGGGCCTGCCACCAGTCGAGCTCGGCGACGATGCGGGCGAGCGGATTGCGCAGCTCGTGCGACAGCTCCCGGGTGAGCTGACGCTCGTGGCGCAGCAGCGCCCGGATACGGTCGAGGAGCGCGTCCAGCGAACCACCCAGCCGCGCCAGTTCGGTGGGGCGGGGCACGCCGCCGAAACGTACCTCGGAGGTGATGGCGCTCCACCGGGTGGCCTGCTCCGTCATCGTGCGCACGGGACGCAGCGCGCGTCCCACCACCAGCCGGGTCAGCCCGTAGGTGCCGGCGAGCATGGCGGCGTCGAGGACGAGGGAGGCGAGCAGCAGGGTGTCGGCCGAGCCGCGGTAGGGCGACAGGTCCAGCGCGGTGACGACGGCCGCGGTGCCGTTCCCGCCGGGCACCGGCTGCGCGCAGAGCCGGACGTCGCGGTGACCGGAGGCGGTCTCGCAGTGCCGGCCACCGCGCGCCGCGAGCCGGCCGGCGGCACGGGTCAGCGGGCCGGTGGCGGTGGCGGACGAGGGCTTCTCGAGCAGCCTGCCGTCCGCGTAGATCCAGGCGTTCGCGTCGAGGAGCTCCTCGCCCGAGGTCTCCAGGACCCGCACCCGCGGGGTACTGGTGTCGAGGGTCGCCGCGACGGCGCTGGCACGGGTGCGCAGCTCGTCGTCCGCCTGGTGCCGGAGGTGATGCCGTACGACCGTGTTGAACGCGACGGTGAGGATCACCATGAGGAGCGTCGCGGTGGTGAGCGCGACCAGCGAGAGCCGGCCGCGCAGGGTGCGGGGCCACCAGCGGCGGGCGAGGTCCCTCATGACAGACGGTGGCCGATGCCGCGCGCGGTGCTGACGGTCAGCGTGCTGCCGCCGTCCCGTAGCTTGCGGCGCAACCGGGTCAGGTACTGGTCCAGGGTGTTGTCGCTGACCTGGGCGCCCTCGGGCCAGCCCGCCCTGATCAGCTCCCGCCGGCGCACGACGTCCCCGGAGCCCGCCATGAGCACCGCCAGCAGCCGGAACTCCGTCGGGGTGAGGGCGATCCGGGTGCCCCGGACGGTGAGGCCGTGCCCGACCGGGTCCAGGACGACGTCGCCGGCCGTGCTGGACGGGAGGGAGCCGCCGCGCCTGAGCGCCGCCCGCAGCCGGGCGGCCAGCTCGGTGAGGTGGAACGGCTTGGGCAGATAGTCGTCGCCGCCGGCCGAGAAGCCCGCCAGCCGGTCCGTGAGGTGATGATGGGCCGTCAGGAAGATCACGGGCCCGGGAAAGCCGTTGGCCCGGAGCGCCTGGCACACGTCCCGGCCGTCCGCGTCGGGCAGTCCCACGTCGAGCACGGCCGCGTCGACCCCGGCCCCGGCCAGCCGCAGCGCGGTCGCGCCGTCCGCGGCGGGCAGGGCGTCGAAGTCCTCGTCGCGCAGGCCGCGCAGCAGGACGTCCCGCAGGGCGTGATCGTCCTCGACGACCAGGACCGTGTGACGCATGCTTCTCCTTCAGCCGCTTTCCGCCACGCCGCCCGCTCCGTAGGGCTTCGGCGCCGCCCACTCCCGTAGGCCTTCGGCGCCACCCGCCCCGTACGGCATGGGTGCCGCCAGGCCCCGTACGAGGTCGGCTCCGCCCGCTCTTGCGAGGCGACGCGGCGGGTGCCGCAGGGGTACGCCGCTACCGGCACCCGTATCAGTGCTGGTGCTGGTGCCGGTGCCGGCGAGGGCGGCGGCGCGGCGGTGGTCGTGGGTGTCCGGCGGAGCTACGCCGGTGCCAGCAGCGGCCGCAGCCGTGACCGCGTCAGCCGGCCCGCGAGCGGGTCGGAGACCCTGCCGAGGAACGTCGTCAGCGCCCTCGCGATCAGCGTGCCGACCAGGACGCCGGCCACCACGTCGTGCGGGTAGTGGGCGCCCACCCAGACCCGGGCGACGGCCATCGCGCAGGCCGCCACGAGGGCGACGGTGCCGAGACGGCGGGAGACGCAGAGCAGGGCGACCGCGGCGGCGGCCGCGATGACCGCGTGATTGCTGGGGAACGACCAGTCGCCCGGCGCCGGACACGCCTCCAGCGTCCTCACCCGCAGGCTCTGACAGGGCCGGTCCTCGCGGACGAGCAGCTTGAACACCGAGTTCACCCCGTACGCCACCACGACGATCACCGGCACCATGAGCGCGATCACCGCGGCCCGGGCGCTGTGGTGCCGCGCCCGCCACCAGCCCACGAGCATGAGGACGGCGAACACTCCGAGCCCGTACGTCGACCAGTCCCGTACCAGGGTGTCCAGCCACGACGGCGCGTCCTGGGCGAGGCCCACGACGTAGGTGTAGGAGGAGCCGTCGATCGACGACCCGTCGAACGCGAGCGTCATCCCTGGGCACCCCTCTCCGCGGCGGCCCTGCGCGAGCGGCGCAGCTCGGCGGCCAGCGGGATCAGCGACACGACGACGATCACGGCGATGATCGGCAGGAGGTACCGGTCGACGTTCGGGATGGACGAACCCAGCGCGTACCCGGCGAGGGTGAGGCCGAGGCTCCAGACGAGGCCGCCGACGACCTGCCACAGGGTGAACGTGCGGACGGGCACCTGGAGGGCGCCCGCCATCGGGTTCAGCACCGTGCGCACCACCGGTACGAAACGGGCCAGCACGATCGCCTTCGCGTGCCCGTAGCGCTCCAGCAACTCCTCCGCGCGCTGGGCGCCGGCGTGCAGCCGGGGCGAGCCGCTGCGGGCCAGCAGGGCGCCGCCCGCCTTGCGCCCGATGAGATAGCCGCACTGGGCGCCGGCCAGCGCGCCGACCGCGGCGGCGATCAGGAGCGCGGGCAGCGACAGCTTCAGCCCGCCCTGGCCCGACCCCGTGCACAGCAGGCCCGCCGTGAACAGCAGTGAGTCGCCGGGCAGGAAGAAGCCGATCAGCAGTCCCGTCTCCGCGAACATCACCACGCCCACACCCAGCACGCCGAAGGCGGCGAGCAGGGACTGGGCGCTGAGAACGTTCACCGCGAGCTCGGACCCCGGCCCCGAACCGAGGCTCACGCCGAGGTGCGCCCCGAGGTGTGATCCGAGATGTGTTCCGAACGGTGTTCCGAGCTGTGACGCTGCGAACAAAGGTGCGGCCATCGTCGCGAGCCCTCTCATACTGGACAGGGACGGGTGTGGTCGTGACGACACCCGACTGACTACAATGATGTAGACGGTCTACTGAACTGTAGACGATATCGGGGTGAGGATCGTTCCCATGACCAGCGCGAAGGACGAACGCCGGCCGGCGGGTGAGCTGGAGGCCTCCGTCATGGCCGCCCTCTGGGCCGCCGACGCACCCCTCACGCCCGGCGGGGTGCAGACGCGGCTGGGTACGGGCCTGGCCCGCACGACGGTGACGACGATCCTGTCCAGGCTGCACGAGAAGGGGATCGTCGGCCGGGAGCGGCAGGGCCGCGGTTTCGCCTATTTCCCCGTCCAGGACCCGCACGGGCTCACCGCGCGCCGTATGCACACCGAGCTCGACCGCGACGAGGACCGTGAGACGGCGCTGGCCCGGTTCGTCGCCCAGCTCAGCCCCGACGACGAGCGTCTCCTGCGCGACCTGCTGGAACCGGACGAGCCGTCGCTTCCGGACGGGGCGGCGGTACCGGACGGTCGACCCGTACCGCACGGTCGACCCGTAATGGACGGTGAGCCGGCACTCGACGGGCGACAGTCGCCGGACGCACGGCAGTCGCCGGACGCCCGACGGTTGCCCGACGCGCGACGGACATCGGACGCGCGAGAGGGATCGGGCGGACGGCGGGAACGCGGACCCGGCGACCAGGACGATCAAGGAGAGTAGGCCGAGTACCGGAACCTGGCACGCGACTACGATGGGTGCGTCATGACCGCTCTGCTGCTCATCCCGCTTCTGGTGCCCTTCGCGGTACCGGCGGCGGCGCGGCGCTGCCTCGACCGGCTCACGCCGGTCGCCGCCCTGTGGGCGCTGACCCTCACGGTCCTCGTGCTGGCCGGCTGCTCCGTGGCCGCCCTCGGCGCCCTGGTCCTCACCGGCCTGCTCAAGCTGCCGTTCCTCGCGGGCCTCGGTGACCTCGTCCAGCCCCTGCGCACCCCGTCCGACCTCGTCGTCCTCCCGCTGGCGGCGGCCGCGACCGGCCTGCTGACCCTCGGTGCCGGAACAGTCGTCCGCTCCGCCCTGCGGCAGCTGCGCGCCTTCCGCGCCGCCCGCACCGAGGCCGACGGCCGCCCCGCCGCGGGCGACCTGTGCGTGATCGAGTCGCCCCACCCGGACGCGTACGCGCTGCCGGGCCGCCCCCACCGCATCGTCGTCACGACGGGAATGCTCCGCAGCCTGGGCGCCGACGAACGCGAGGTGCTCTTCGCCCACGAGCGGGCCCACAACGCCGGCGGCCACCACCGGTTCCTCGTCGTCGCCGAGCTCGCGGCGCACTGCCATCCCGGGCTGCGCCCGGTCCGCGCGGTCATCGCGCTCGCCGCCGAACGTGCCGCCGACGAGGCCGCCGCGGCCGTGGTGGGCGACCGGCGGCTGACCGCGCGCGCCCTCGCGCGCGCCGCCCTCGCCTCCTCCTCCGTCCGCTCCGACCGCCCCGACTTCGCCCCCGCGGCGACCACCGGACCCGTGCCCCAGCGCGTCGCGGCCCTCCTGGCGGCTCCCAGTGGCCACGGCCGTGCCGCGCCCTGGATCGCCCTCCTGCTGGCCGCCTGCGCGACCGCCTCGGCCGGCACGGCGGCCACCGGCATCCTCGCCTTCCACCACGAGGTGGAGGTGGCCCAGGGCGAGGAGCCTCGCTGACCGGCCCACCCGCCCGTACCGGTCCGGTCCACACCCGGGGCACGGCCTGTTCGAGGTCCCGCGAGGCTGATGTCGGATTCTCGCCAGCCCCACCCCCGCCCGTGCCCGATCCTGGAGACATGCGGAACGGGATGCACACCGACACCGAGCGCTGCGTACGCGCTGTCCAGTCGAAGGACGCGCGCTTCGACGGCTGGTTCTTCACGGCGGTCCTGACCACCCGGATCTACTGCCGGCCCAGCTGCCCGGTCGTGCCGCCGAAGCCGGAGAACATGACGTTCCACCCGAGCGCGGCGGCCTGCCAGCAGGCCGGATTCCGGGCCTGCAAGCGCTGCCGTCCGGACACCAGCCCCGGATCGCCCGAGTGGAACCAGCGCGCCGACCTGGTGGCCCGCGCGATGCGTCTGATCGGCGACGGGATCGTGGACCGGGAGGGCGTCCCCGGCCTGGCCGGCCGGCTCGACTACAGCACCCGCCAGATCGAGCGGCAGCTGCTGGCCGAGCTGGGCGCGGGGCCGCTCGCGCTCGCCAGGGCGCAGCGCGCGCAGACCGCGCGGCTGCTCATCGAGACCACCCCGCTCCCGATGACGGAGATCGCCTTCGCGGCCGGGTTCTCCTCGATCCGTACCTTCAACGACACCGTGCGCGAGGTCTTCGCCCTCTCCCCGAGCGAACTGCGCGAACGCCTCCCGAGGAAACGGGCGGCGGCCGTCGTGAAGGCGAGCCCCTCAGTGCCGACGGGCACGGGAACCGGAGCGAGGACGCCCGGCGGTACGGGGGCGGGGACGCCCGGCGTACTCTCCCTCCGCCTGCCGTTCCGCGCCCCGCTCAACCCCGACAACCTCTTCGGCCACCTCGCGGCGACGGCCGTGCCCGGGGTCGAGGAATGGCGCGACGGCGCCTACCGGCGCACCCTGCGACTGCCCTACGGCCACGGCATCGTCGCGCTCACCCCGCACGCCGACCACATCGGCTGCCGGCTCACCCTCACCGACCTGCGCGACCTCACCGTCGCCATCAGCCGCTGCCGCCGCATGCTCGACCTGGACGCGGACCCGGTCGCCGTCGACGACCAGTTGCGCACCGATCCACTGCTGGCCCCGCTCGTCGACAAGGCGCCGGGGCGGCGGGTGCCGCGCACGGTGGACGAGGCCGAGTTCGCCGTACGGGCCGTCCTCGGTCAGCAGGTCTCGACGGCCGCGGCCCGTACCCACGCCGCCCGCCTGGTCACCGCGCACGGCGAGCCGGTCGAGGACCCCGAGGGCGGTCTCACCCATCTCTTCCCGTCCCCCGACTCACTGGCCGCGCTCGACCCCGAGTCCCTGGCCATGCCGCGCACCCGCCGCACCACGTTCACCACGCTCGTGCGCCAACTGGCCGATGGGACACTTCACTTGGGAGTGGAGAGCGACTGGGCGGAGGCCCGGGCCCGACTCCTCGACCTGCCCGGATTCGGCCCCTGGACCGTCGACGTCATCGCGATGCGCGCCCTCGGCGACCCCGACGCCTTCCTCCCCACCGACCTCGGAATCCGGCGCGCCGCCCAGGAGTTGGGCCTGCCCTCCACGCCGGCTGCCCTGACCGCCCGCGCGGCGGCCTGGCGCCCGTGGCGGGCGTACGCGGTCCAGTACCTGTGGGCGACCGACAGCCACCCGATCAACTTCCTTCCCGTATGAGCCCGTCACGGGCCGGCACCAAGGACACGCAGTGAAACGACACACGGTCACCGACAGCCCCTACGGCCCCCTCACCCTCGTCGCCGACGACGGCCTGCTGTGCGGCCTCTACATGGTCGGCCAGCGTCACCGGCCGCCCGAGGAGGACTTCGGCGAGCGGGACGACAGCCTCCTGGCCGAGCCGAAGCGCCAGCTGACGGCCTATTTCGCGGGCGACCTCAAGGAGTTCGACCTGCCGATGCGGCTCACCGGCACGCCCTTCCAGCGCAGCGTCTGGGACCAACTGGTCCGGATCCCCTACGGCGAGATCCGCTCGTACGGAGAACTCGCCGACGCCCTCGGCAACCCCAAGGCCTCCCGCGCGGTGGGCCTCGCCAACGGCCGGAATCCCGTCGGCATCATCGTGCCCTGCCACCGAGTGGTCGGCGCAGACGGAAGCCTCACGGGCTACGGCGGCGGCCTGGACCGCAAGCGGCGCCTGCTCGACTTCGAGCGCGGCACGGCCCTCTTCTGACCCGTCCGCCTTCTGACCCGTCCGCCCCTCTTGCTCCCCGACGGGCGCGCCCAGCAGCGCCGGCGGCGCGGTACCGATCGGCTCCCGTACGACCGGCTCGGTGCGGTCGTCGTACGGGGTCGGTACGCCGTTGACGCCGCGAGTGCGGCGGCGGGGTGCACCTGGAGGCTGCTGCCGACGGCGATGAGCAGGCCGACAGCGACGGGCGCGGGACGGCTCAGCCGCCCGTCACCCATCGGACCACTGCGATCACACCCAACAGCACGGCGGGGCCGACCCACCACCACCCCATGGTGCGTCGCACCGACGGCAGCAGCCACAGTGCCGCCGCCACACCAGCGGCGCCGATGGTGAGGACGCACGCGAGCGTGATGCCGGCGTATGCGTCGTCGTCCCAGGGCCCGGACGGACGGATGGACAGTGCCGTCCAGCAGAAGTACGCGGCGACCAGGGTGAGCAGGATCAGCGGAACGGCGAGGACCGGACGCAGGCAGCCGCGGTCGTCGTCCACGGGGGAAGGGCTGGTCATCGGCGCAGTGCGTTCCTTGCCTCGTTCAGATCGTTCGTAAAGCCACGCCCGGAGGCCTGGGCGTCGCCGGTCTGCCAGTACGGGCCACCGTCGCAACGCGCCGCGAGCTCCTGATACTGGGCCGGAGTCAGCTCCCCGTCCAGGCGTGCCCTAGTCGTCGGCCTCGTCGGTCAGCCCGCGGAGCAGTTCGGGCAGCGCGGTACCGATCGGTTCCCGTACGACCTGCTCGGCGCGGTCGTCGTACGGGGTCGGTTCGGCGTTGACGATGATCAGCCGGGCTCCGTGGTCGGCGGCGACCCCGGCGAGTCCGGCGGCGGGGTGCACCTGGAGGCTGCTGCCGACGGCGATGAAGACCTGGGAGGCCTTGGTGACGGCGGCGGCTTCGCCGAGGACGACCGGGTCGAGCCGTTCGCCGAACATCACGGTCGCGGATTTCAGGATCCCGCCGCACTCCAGACAGGGCGGATCGTCCTCGCCCGCCTCGACCCGCGCGAGGACGTCCTCCATGGGCCCGCGCGCCTGGCACGTGGTGCACACGAACTTCCGCGCCGTGCCGTGCAGTTCGAGGACCTTGCGGGCCGGCATCCCGGCGAGCTGGTGCAGCCCGTCCACGTTCTGCGTGATCACCCGCACCGGGGTCCCGGACCTCTCCAACTCGGCGACGGCCAGGTGCGCGGCGTTCGGCTCGGCCTGAAGCGCCCAGTTCGTCCGCCGCATCTGCCACGACCGGCGCCTGATCTCGGGGTCACCCATGTAGTACTCGTACGTCACGAGCTTCTCGGCCTCGGGATCCTTCCGCCACAGGCCGTTGGGGCCGCGGTAGTCGGGGATGCCGGAATCCGTCGAGATGCCTGCGCCACTGAGGATGGCGACCAAGGGCCTGTTCATCGGCCGAGCGTAGGACGCCCGGCCGCTCGCGGCCAACGGATATCGCGGCGGGCCTCGTCCCGTCGGAGTGCGGACTTCCTGCGATCGGGTTGCGCCGGTGACGTGCGGGGGAGGCAGAGTCCGCACGCTCGGGAGGCCGACTGCGGTGAAATGCCGTCAGCCGGTGACCGGGGGAAGCTCATGCGGCGGGGGAGAGAGTCATGGAGATCTACGCACACTGGCTAGACGGTGACCACCTGCGGCTGTCCGGGTGGGATCCCGAGGACCAGTCGCCGGCCGTCATGCTGAAGATCCACGCCCTGCTTGGGCACAGCATCGTGCTGAGTGACATCCAGCTCGTCGACAGCCCCGTGGTGCAGACGCTCTTCGAGTCCGACGACTTCAGATCCTTCGCGCGCACCTGCCCCGCGTTCCTGCGCTGCACCACCGCCGCTCCCTCCGGGAGCGACCCGTTCACCCTGGTCACCACGGGGTTGCACCGTGTTCTGGAGCCCGGTTGGCGCTCGGCGTCGTTCGACACGGCGGAGCCCATGATCAGGCTGTCGGAGGCGATCCTGGAACGCGGGGACGCCAATCCGGGTCCGCTGTTCGCCCGAGGCACCGCCCTGGGAACACGGTACGAGGAAGGCGGCGCGATACGGCAGCGGCTCCAAGCCGTGGCCTGGACGCTGCACCACTTCTCCCGCGAAGCCGGGGTGCCCTTGGGCACAAGTGCCGTGGCACGCCCGAGCTCGTACCGCGATGTGCTCGAAGAGGTGGCTGAACTGCCCGGGCTCCCGAGCCACGACTACGCGCCGGTGGAACGCACACTCGCCTACCTGGCCGACCACTTGGGAGACTCGGAGCGTCACCGCAGAGCCCTGCTCATCACGCACCTGGAGGCGACGAACCCGCCGCACAGGACCGCGATTCGGAACACCGCGACGCAGGCGTGGAACGGGGCGGTGCAGCGGACGCTCGGCACCGACGGGGCATCCCTGCGGCCCCTGCCGGAAGCGGCCGACGTCGGGCTGTATCTCGGCCGTCCGACGGACGCGTTGTTCGAGCCCGTTCACCCCGTGCCCGCGTCGCCCGCGGGGCGCGGGCTGACCTCGTCCGACCTGGCGGCGGTCGGAACACTGAGCTGGCAGGACATCGCGAAGATCTACCAGGACGACGCCGTGACCCGTCGGCGCACCGACTTCCAGAACGCGCTGCGAGCCGCGGACGCCACCGCCGTTGAGACCCTGGCGGCACTCCTGCGGACGGTCAGGACGAGGCTGCCGGCCACCGGGCGATCACCCAGGCAGTTCGCCTGGGCCACGGCCGAAGCCGGGCTCGGTCTCGCTGGTACGGGGCTGGCGATCGGCGCCGGGGAAACCCTCGGACTTGCCGCGCCCGCGCTGGCGTTCGGACTGGCGGCGGAGAAAATGCTCCGTGGAGCCCGGAAGCGGTCCCACATCGTCAACACGCTGATGAAGGCGGGCAGACGAGGCACCTGGACACAGCGCGACGCATGAGCGTCCGCGGGAGTCACGAGCCCGGAGAGGTGGGTCGTCGTCCGCGCGCCGCGAGGGGATATAGGGTGCGCCGGAGCGAGGGGCCGTGGAACCGCGAGGACGTGATCCATCGGCCGACGCGTATGAGGCCGCTGTGAATTCCTGAGGCACTTGAACGCACCCGGGCCCCTCTACGTATGCCATGGGGGATTTCCATGCCGGGCCTGTTACGAGGCGTAGGAGTACACACGTGAGACGGAACACGCGCAGACGCCCCACAGGGGCACGGCGTGCGACATTTGCCGCAGCCGCGCTGATATTGGGCGGAGGTGGGCTGGTGGCGGTGAACGTCTACGCGTCAGCCACCGAGAGCTGGGGCGGTGCATCCGGGCAGCAGAACGAGACCAAGGCGGCGGGCGCCGCCACGATCGACTGCCCGGACGTGGGCAGCAAGCTCACAGAGGTGCCGGAGGCCGCGAAGGCGGAGGTCGACAAGCAACTCGCCCTCCTCGACCAGCAGATCTCCGAGGCGTACGCACGCCTCGCCTCGGCGGAGCAGGCCCAGAAGCAGGACCCGAGCTTCGTGCAGAACGCGGTCCTCGGCCCGCTGAAGGAGAAGCGGGCCGCGGTCGTCGACCGCATCAAGATCGATTTCAAGAACGCGGGCGCCGAGGCTCCCGGCATGCTCGACGGCGTCGCCACCTGCACCGCGGTTCCCGCCACCCCGGCCCAGGACAACGCCGGTGACCAGAACGGCGGCCAGCAGCAGGGCGACAACGGCGGCGGTCAGCAGCAGAACGGCAACGGTCAGCAGAACAACGGCCAGCAGGGCGGCGGCGCGACGCCCGCCAGCGGGCCCGTCGCCGCGGACTTCGTGGACATCACCACGGTCCAGCCGAACGTGCAGCAGAAGCCGGGCAACGGCGGCGACGCCTCGACCGGTACGTTCACGAGCACGTGCGGTGTGAACGCCAACAAGAAGTTCAACACCGACAACGTCATCGTCGCCCCCGGTGTCGCCAACGGCGCCCACCACCTGCACGACTACGTCGGCAACCAGGCGAACGACGCCTTCGCCAGCAACGACGACCTCGCGGCCGGCGACACCACGTGCAAGAACCAGGCTGACAAGTCCACGTACTACTGGCCGGTGCTGCGCGTCCAGGACGGCACGCAGGAGTTCGACGCCGACCGCAACGGCGGTGGTCTGGAAGGCAACATCGGCAAGGTCCTGCAGGCCAAGCAGGCGCAGATCGAGTTCGTGGGCTCTCCGCAGAGCAAGGTCGTCGAGATGCCGACGTTCCTGCGCATCATCACCGGTGACGCCAAGGCGTTCGTCAACGGCCCCGCGAACGCCAACGCGCACTGGAGCTGCACCGGGTTCGAGGACAAGGTGCAGCTGACGGACAAGTACCCGATCTGCCCCCAGGGCAGCAGCGTGATCCGGAAGTTCGCCTTCCAGAGCTGCTGGGACGGTCAGAACATCGACAGCGCCAACCACCGCACGCACGTGGCGTTCGCCGACGCTAACGGCAACTGCGCGGGCGGCTTCAAGGCGATTCCGCAGCTGACGATGCGGCTGGTCTACGACGTTCCGCAGCCGACCATCGAGAACGGCCAGGTGAAGAACCCGTACGCCGTGGACGGGTTCCCCGAGCAGCTGCACAAGGCCATCACCGACCACGACGACTTCATCAACGTCTTCGACGCCGCCCTGATGCGGGAGATGGTCGACTGCATCAACACCGGCAAGCAGTGCGTCGACGGTGCCGGCGGCAACGGCGGCGACAACGGTAACGGTGGTGCCGGCGGCGACAACGGCAACGGCGGTAACGGCGGCGACAACGGCAACGCCAATGGTGGTGCCGGCGGCAACGGTGGCAATGCCGGCGGCAACGGTGGCGACAACGGCAACGGTGGGAACGCCGGTAACGGCGGCAACGCCGGCGGTGGTTCCGGTGAGCCGACGAAGGACGCCCCGAGCGCCGACCCCACCGACGGTGGAGACGCCGGGGCCGACCCCGGTACCCCCGCGGCGACGCAGCGGCCGAAGCCCCCGGCCGCCACGACCGGTGCCGAACCGGAGAACGACGGCCAGGGCGGCGTCGTACCCAAGGCGGACACGACGACCCCGCCCGCCGCGACGCAGGACGGCAAGAATGACGACCAGGGCGGCGCGGCCGGCACCGGACAGACGCCGGCCGCGAGCGGGGACGCCCCGTCCGCGCAGGTGTCGTCCCAGGCCCAGGCGCAGACCGAACCGCAGACGGTGGCGAGCGGCGACCTGGCCGAGACCGGTACGACCCTGTGGCCGGCCGCGGGCGGCGGAGTGCTCGTGATCGCGGGCCTGGTGCTCCTGCGCAGGATCAGGCGCAGCACCGTCTGACATCGCCCCGGGCGATCGACCGGACGACGCCCGTAACCGCGTCTACCCGGGGTGCCGCGGCGTGCCCTCGCGGGTGCAGGTGTTACGGTCCCGGGCCGTGAGGGGTGATTGTGATAT
>NZ_JBHWEL010000046.1:26861-73161 GCF_042734135.1 Streptomyces sp. NPDC059668
CCGGCTCGGGCCGCCCGCGGCCCGCCGGCGGGGGGGGGGGGGGGGGGGGGGGTGGCGGGGGGGGGGGGGGGGGGGGCCCGGGGGCGGGGGGGGGCGCCTCCGGCATCGCCCCGGCCGCGCCCCCTCGACCGGACGACGCCGGTACCCGCGACTCCGCGGGTACCGGCGTCGTGCCGTCGCGGGTGCAGGTGTTCCGGACCCGGGCCGTCAGGGTTCCAACAGCAGTGCGGCCAGGCGCAGATAGGCCTTGTAGGCCTCCGGCGTCAGCCAGGACAGTTCGACGGTGCTGCCCATGGCGAGGTGACCGTCGCGCGGCACGCTGACGACTCCCCGCCCCCGTGAGCTGAGCCCCCGGATGGTGCCGGAGTCCAGGGTCCAACCGGCCGCCGGGCGACTGTGGTTGAGGACGACGACGGCCTCACGCGCCAGGTCCGGCCGATCGAAGGTCATCAGCCGGTCCATGGCCTGCTGCGCCTGGGTCAGTCCGGCGGGGTCCGCCCGCGAGACGATGACCACACGGTCGGCCGCCCTCAGCACCGCCGACGTGAACTTGTCCGAGTCGACCAGGGTGAGGTCGAAGTACTCCTGGGTGGTACGGGTCAGCCGGCGGAAGTCCTGGTCGGTGAACTGGCCGACGGCCGACACACGGGACACGGAGTCGTTCGCGAGCACCTGGAGACCCGAGCGGTGGGGGGACAGGAACAGCTGGAGGTCCTCGAAGTGCCGCACCTCGTGCAGCGAATCGGCCAGTTCGGTGAGGCTGGCCAGGGTGTTGCGGAACACCCGGCGGCCGATGCGGACCTGTCCGCCGGGGCGCCGGTCGGCATCGATGGCGAGCACCCGCTCCTGCCGCTGATCGGCCAGAACGGCGCCCAGCACCATCGTGGTCGTGGTGCAGCCGACCCCGTCCTTGACCCCGATGAGCGCGATCCGCAAGGGCTGCGGCAGGGGAGCCCTGATGGTGCGCATCCACTCCTCGTGCTCCTCCGGCCCGGCGTCCGCCGTCTCGGAGTCGGGCGCGACCGCTTCGTCGTCGTCGATGTCCTCCCACTCCACACCGCCGGGCAGCAACTCCCCGAAGGCGTCGGCCACTTCGCGCGCCGTCGGCCGCCCCACGGGTTCGGGTTCCACACAGCGCAGCAGCAGCGAGGCCAGCCTCTCGTCCAGCTGGGCCAGTTCCGGGCAGGCCAGCAGCGCCTCGCGCTGGAACCAGTGCCATTCCCGGCCGGTCAGGGCCCGGAGCAGGATGACTCCGAGGGAGTACACGTCGCCGGCGGCGATCCGGGACTCGCTCCAGGACGTCACCTCGGGCGCGCGGCAGGCCGTCTTGGTCGGCATGGACCAGCGCGACGCACTCCAGGCGCCGTCGATGCGCGCCGACGTCCAGCCGATGAGGCGCAGGGTGGACTCGGTGACCAGCACGGTGCCCGGCGTCAGCGCGCCGTGCACGATCCCCTTCTGATGGCAGCGGCTCAGGGCCCGCGCCAGGTTCCAGCCCAGCCAGGTGAACAGCGGGGTGCCGGGGAGCGCCCCGGCCGCGTCCAGCACGGCCCGCAGCGTGGGCGCCGGCAGACCGCTGCTCAGCGTGTCCAGCCGCAGGGCCAGCCACGGCGTGGGTCCCTCCAGGTCGCTGCGGACGACGGCGGGCGCGTACACCCCGTCCATCCGGCGCAGCGCGCGCCGCTCGATGTCGAGGAGTTCCTGCGCGACAGGGGAGTCGAAGGAGTACGACACCCGCAGCAGCACCCGCTGCCCCTCGTCGTCCTCCCCGATGTACGCGGTGGGCTTCCCGCCCCGGCCGTCGCGCTGCAGCAGCGTGTACGGGCCGAGGGTGTGCAGGTCCTGGAGCCGCAGCGGCAGCCAGGACGGGGCCGCCTCCAGGCCCGACGGCAGCCGTACCTCCTCGTACCCGGTGTCGCGTGCCGGTGCGAGAGCCATCGGCTTGGCGCCGAGGTGAGTGAGGAGCCGGTCCTCCAGCCAGGCGAACGGGCGTGTCCCTGGCAGTAGTTCGCCGGTTCCCGACGGGTGGGCGAGCCAGGCGGGGAAGTCGGGGGAGCGGCCCACGAGGGTGCGCAGCCGTTCGGTGACGGCCCGGGTGGTGCGCAGCAGGTCGATCGGGGACGCGGTGTCGAGGAGGATCTCCTGGGCGTCGCCGGAGAAGCCGAACCGGCGGTGCTGGGCGGGCATCCGCTCGTCGGCCGGCTCGACCTGGCGCATCAGTCCGCCGAGGAAGACCTCCGCCAGATGGGCGGTGTCGGCCCGCCAGGGCACCGCCGCCTGGACCAGACGCATCACGGGCACCGTGAGCGGCGAGACGGCGGCGAGATGGGCGGCCAGCCGGTACGCCTGCGGTGACGCGGCGTCCCGGAACCTGAGTACCGTGTCCGCCGCGCCGCCGCCCCTGGTGTCGGCGCCCTGCCGGGCGGTCCTGGCCTGGAGCGGTGCCAGCAGGGGGAGTTCGGCGCTGCCGCCCGGTGAGGCCACCAGGCGTGCCCACGCGGCGACCGCGGGCGGATACGGTTCGAGCACCGGGACGGGGATCCCGGGGAACGCGTCGCCGAGCCCGGGTGGCAGCAGCGGATCGGCCACCTCCCAGGTGTCGTTCGCCGCGCCGCGCCGCCGGGTCGTCACCAGCCACGGTTCCGAGCGGATGCCCGAGCCGTCCCACATGTGGGCGGGCAGCGCGTGCATGATCGCCGTCGGCCCCTGGCGAGCCCAGCGTTCGAGGGCCGCGTGCAGCCGTCCGTCCCGCCAGCAGGCACCGACCCCGTCGCTGATCACCAGGACGAGCGTGCCTCCCGAGGGGTCGGCGACCGAGGCGGGGGAGAGCAGCGGGGAGTGCGGGTCGAAGGGGCGCGAACGCAGCAGCGGGGCCCCCGCCGACCGGGTGTCCAGGCCGTGCACCCGGATGCCCCGGAAGGCTCCGAGGCGCTCCAGCAGGGCACGCAGCTCCATCGCCAGCCGCCGCCACAGCAGCATGGAGATGCCGTCGTCGATCAGGAGCGTGAGGTCGAGCCAGCGTTGTCTGGCAGGACGGGTCATCACATCGGGCAGCCCCGTCTCGGCCATCGCCGCGGCGGTGGCCTCTTCGTCGAACTCCCGCTTCGAGGGGCCGGGTTGGGGCTGCTTCAACAGCCGAAGGGCACGGCTGAGGCGTAGTTCGTCGGAACCGAGCGCCTTCTCCTCGGGAACGCGGACCGGCAGGGCGCCTTCGCCGTTCTCGTGCGGCCCCGACGCCGTCAGGTCGGCGAACTCGGGCGCGCTCCGCGCGGCCGCCGCCGCGTGCAGGGCGCCCAACAGCTGCGCGGGGGGCGGGGGAGCGGGCACGGGTGCGGGGGAGCCGCGCTCGGCCGGGGCGGGGCCGGCCGGCGGGGGCACGCCGGCCGCGGCGTCGGCGCTCGGCGTCGGCACCGACTCCACGCTCAGCGCGCTGGCCAGCGGCGCCCCGGCACCCGGGGGAAGCCGCGTCGCCAGCCACAGGGTGTCGAGCAGCTCGTGGATCGACAGGTCGTGCCCGGCCAGCCGTCCCAGCTCGCTCAACGCGGGACGGACCGCCGTCGCGCCGGCGTTCGGCTCCGTGCCCGCCCGTGGCACGCCGCCGCCCGCGGGGTCTTCCGGGCCCCGGCCGCCCTCCGGGGCCGTGCCGTGTGCCGGTCCCCGGTCGTCCCCCGGCACGCTAGACCATCCCGCCCAGGCGGTGCAGTACGGCGTCCAGCAGCCCTTCGGCGTCCAGATCGACCCCGCCCCTGCGCAGGAACACGGCGTTGAGCAGCTGGTCCGTGGCGAGTTCGCCCGGGGCCCGGCGGTTGAGGAAGGCGTGCAGCAGGTCGTCCACGTCGGACAGGGCGTCCTCGCCGAGGTGCGCGGCGACGATGTCCCGCAGCCGGGCCTCGTCGGGGTCGGGCAGATCGAGCCGTACGCAGCGGCGCATGAAGGCGGGCGGGAAGTCCCGTTCCCCGTTGCTGGTGATGACGACGACGGGGAACTCCCGGCACCGCACCACACCGTGGGGCACGGTGACCCGCTCGCCGCCGGAGCCGTGGGTCAGCACCGGCACCTCCGACTGGGTCTCCGGCAGCCGGGACAGCTCGGGGATCTCGAACTCGCCCTCCTCGAACACCGTCAGCAGATCGTTCGGCAGGTCGACGTCCCCCTTGTCCAGCTCGTCCACCAGCAGCATCCGCGGCCGGTCCCTCGGGACCAGGGCGGTGCCCAGCGGGCCCAGCCGGACGTAGGTGCCGATGTCCGGTTCGGGCTCCCCGCGTTCCTGGCGCAGATGCGTCTCGCGCAGTCTGCCGATCGCGTCGTATCCGTACAGGGCGTCCTTGAGGACGGACCGGCTGTTGACGGGCCACTGGAGGACCGGGCCGAGGGACAGTTCGTGCGCGATGGCGTGCGCCAGTGAGGACTTGCCGGTGCCGGGATGGCCGGTGACCAGCAGCGGACGGCGCAGATGCAGGGCGGCGCTGACCACGTCCGCCTCCGTGCGTCCGATCAGATACGGGCGGTGCCGTGTCCGGCCGCTCGGGCCGCCGCCGAACTGCCGCCAGGGCGGCGCCTCGGGGAACTCCACCTCGCGGGCCACCCGGTCGCCGCGGAACAGGCGCCACCCGTCCGTCTGTCGCGTCATCCTGTCCGCTCCGTTCCTTCCGAGGGGTCGGCGAGCTGGAGTTCGTCCGGCAACGGCATCCCGGCGTCCTCCCACACCAGGGCGGGACGCGCGGACACCGCCTGGTCCGCATAGGCCCGTACCCTGAAGTGCCTTACACGCTCGGGGAGTTCGTCCACGGGTCCGTGCGGTGCCAGCGCGTCGAGCCGGCCGCCGCCGGCCGGACCCGGGGACGCCCGGTCCCACAGCACGACCGGCACCCCCATCACCAGACAGACCGGCAGCAGCTCGCCGCGGTGCTCGGAGCTTCCCTGCACAAGGACGCGCGCGGTGTCCCGATGGGTTGTCTTGAGCAGTCCGATGAGTCCTGCCCTGCCCCCGATCCTGTGGTCGGCGAGGAGGATGTCGCTGTGGTGACGGGCGTTCCAGCGCCGTCTCAGGTCGGCGGGTCCGGTGCGCGACCGCCGCCGGATCCTCGGGCAGCGCAGCACGAGGTGGAAGTCCTCGCCGAGCGGCGCGGGGATGTACTCGTCGGTGCCCGCGCC
Source organism: Streptomyces sp. NPDC059668 (assembly GCF_042734135.1). Classification (NCBI taxonomy): domain Bacteria; kingdom Bacillati; phylum Actinomycetota; class Actinomycetes; order Kitasatosporales; family Streptomycetaceae; genus Streptomyces; species Streptomyces sp. NPDC059668. The sequence goes on from NZ_JBHWEL010000046.1 coordinate 32,016, forward strand.
GTCCCACTCGTCGAGGGCGAGCTCCAGGGCGTCCGGCGGCACCGACACGGCGACCAGCGCGACCCCGTCCTCGGCCCCCTCCGCGCCGCCCGCGACCTCCCGGATCAGCCGGGCGATCTCCCGCCCGTCGCGCGGCCGGTCGGACTCCGAGGCGACTCGTGCGGGGGAGCCGTCGGGACGCAGCCGCCACACCGAGCACCGGTAGTGATCGGCGGGGTCCTTGGCGTACCGGTCCAGCTCGACCAGGAGCCGCACCCCCGTCGGAGCGGCCCGCCGCGACCAGCGGTCCGCGTCCCCGCGCCGCTCCTGGAGCGCCGACGCGTGGATGCCGAGCCGGGCCGCGACCCGGCCGCTCCACTCCCGCAGTGCCTGGCGCGCCAGCTCGCCGCTCGTCCCGGCGGCCACGTACTCGACGACACGCAGCAGGGCCGGCAGCCGGGGCGTCTCCTCGGGCACCGGTGACCCGTCCCCGGACCAGCCCTCCAGCTCGTGCACGACCGCGGGGACGGCGGACGGTGCGAGCCGGGCCGCCTGCAGGGAGCGCGGCAGGTCGACATAGGGCAGCGCGGCGGTGGCGGCCCGCGGCAACAGGCCCGGATCGTCCTGCGTCAGATGCTCCAACTTTCCTGTCAGGGCGCGGTGTTCGGCCACCGACAGCAGACGGGCGGCCTCCGTCAGCCGGCCCAGAGCGAGCAGCCGGTCCAGTTCCGCCCGGCCACGCGGGTCGTCCGCCACCTTCGCGGCGAGTGACTCGGTGAGCGTGGGCAGCGCCCGCTCGGTGGTGCTGAGCAGACCGGCCAGTTCCTCCACCGTCGGCGCGCTCCCGTCGGCCGGGGCCCGCAGTGCCAACTGGGCCGCCAGCACGGTGGCGTGGTCGGCGCGCGCCCGGGGATCACCGAGCAGACCGTGCAGCGGGCCGACCATCATGTCGCGCACCGACTCGGCCTCGGCGAGCGTCGCGGTGGGCCGCTCGCGCGCGCCGTTCCGCCGCCCGTCCGGTGCCGCCCCGACCCGTGCCAGTTCCCACAGCACCGACTGCCAGCCCAGACCCCAGCTGCGCCGCACGGTGTGCTGCGCGGAGAGCGCCCCGTCGGGAGCGGTGATCCGGCCCATGACCAGCCCGACCACCGCCTCGTCGGTCACCGACCACAGGGGGCCGCCGCTGTACCCCTCGTCCACCGCCGCGCCCGACAACTGCCCGTCGAGGTAACAGATCCGGCCGTCGTAGGCCCCCACCCGCGCGTCGGCGTAGGAGAACGGCTGGCCGCCCCCGTACCAGGCCCGCACCCGCTGGCCGTGCTCCATCTCCAGCCAGCGCACCGGGCCCACGGGCGGGGGCGGCTCCGCGTCGAGTTCGAGCACGGCCAGGTCGCCGTCCCACTCCAGGGAGCCGTCGGCCACCGGGCCGAACTGCGGGGACCGGGGCGGAATCCAGGCGACCAGCCGGGCCGGATGCAGCTCCGAGGCGGACCGTACGGGGAAGGACACGTCGAGCGTGATCTTCCCCGGGTTGTGCGGGCTGAGGCTGCGCAGCCCCAGCGCCGCGTTGATGACATGCGCGCAGGTCAGCAGTCTTCGGCCGGACAGGTAGACGCCGGCGCCCGCGGTGCGGCCACGGTCCGCGGACAGAACGCGGACCAGCGCGCCGCGTGCGTCCGGCGACGACGGATGCCGCGGAGGCGCGAACCAGGTCACGTTCCGGTCCGGCGGGGCAGTGTCCAGGTCGCCGAAATGGTCATGCTGGCCTGCCCGTTGACACCGACGATGCCGATCTTCAGGTCCTGGCCGATCTGGATGCCGAAGTCCACGGAGATCTCGTCCGGCGGGTCGGGTATCCCGCGTATCGAGTCGTGCACCTGTTGCAGCACCGGCCCGAGGGGACTCAGTACGCTGCGCAGCCCGTCCGTCGCCAGCGACGCGACGCGGGCTCCACGCCCGACCGGGACCACGCCGGAGATGCCGCCCGGCAGATCGGCGTCCCCTGTCGGGCCCGCCGGTTCCTCCCCCGCGGCCGCCAGTTCGATCCGGACCTGAGCCCCGTCGTCCAGGGCGAACTCCATGTAGTCGTAGTGCGGCACAGAGGCATTGTGCCGATCGATGTCCCCTGAAGGTAGGGAAGTTGACGAATCTGATCGCACCGGACGACCGATGTGCACGACCTCGGCCCGCCCCCGGTGACCGCGGGCGGGCCGGTCGGACGACACTCGCTAACCCACCCGACGGCCGTTCTCCAGCTCCGCCGTTCCCGAGCCCTCGGACAGGACGTCGAGCGCCACCAGTACCCGCAGGCCGAGCGAGCCCGGCAGATGTTCCGCCAGTTCCTCGCGCGGGACCAGCCGCCACGACAGCAGCTCCTCCTCCTGCAACCGGATCGCCTTGAGCTGCCGCTCGTCGAGGACGCCACCGTCGTACAGATAGGCGACCAGCGGGGGCCGCCCGGCCCCGTGCACCCAGTCGACCGCGAGCAGCCGGCCGGGTTCGACGTCGAGGCCGATCTCCTCCGCGGTCTCGCGGCGGGCTCCCTGGCGCGGCGTCTCCCCGTCGTCCGACTCGACGGTGCCCCCCGGAAGGGCCCAGCCCTCGCGGTAGTTGGGCTCGACGAGCAGGATCCGTCCGCCGGCGTCGCGGAAGAGCACGGCGGCACCGGCGAGGACGCGGGGCAGACCCGCGATGTACGTGGCGAAGTCCGGAGTGGTCATCCACGAAGCGTAACCAGCCCGTGCGGACGTCCCCCGGACGCTGCCGACCGCTCCGGACGCGTCGCCCCTTCGGCGCGCCGACAGTTTCCCCCGGCTCCATCTCAGCCTCAGGCACAGGGTCGGCTGGGGCTACGGCTCAGGACCCGGCTCCCGCCTCCGCGAGCGCGACCGTACGCGTGGCCAGTTCACTGATCCGTACGCCGTCGAAGCCGAAGACCGCGCTGCGCACGGTGTCCTCCAGCGGGTCCTTCCACTGCGCGGGAATGGCCTCGGCCCCGCACAGGACCCCGGCGACCGAGCCCGCCGTCGCCCCGTTCGAGTCGGTGTCCAGACCGCCGCGGACGGTCAGCGTGATGGTGCGGGTGAAGTCGCCGTCGCCGTACAGGAGCCCGGCCGTGAGGACGGCGGCGTTCGGGATCGTATGGATCCAGCCGAGCCCGGCGGTCTCCTCGGACACCGTGCTCAGCGTGTCCTCCCAGGTCATCCGGGTCTCGTGGAGCGTGAGCACCCGGCGCACCGTGCGGGCCAGGCGACTGCTCGCGGGGATCACGGTCAGCGCCGTGTCGAGCGCCTGCCGCACGGTGGGCGCGGTGAAGGCGGCGGAGACGAGTGCCGCCGCCCACATGGCGCCGTACACGCCGTTTCCGGTGTGGGACAGCACGGCGTCCCTGCGGGCCAGTGAGGCCGCCCGGAACGGCACCCCCGGACAGGTCCACCCGTAGATGTCGGCGCGGATCAGGGCGCCGATCCACTCCTGGTACGGGTTGTCGTAGGTGGCGGTGAGGGGCGGCTTGATGCCGCCCGCGAGGTTGCGGTACGCCGCCCGTTCCGCGGTGAAGGTCTGCAGGTAGGGCAGCCGCAGCAGCCACAGGTCGCCGACCTGCTCGGTGCTGAAGCCGAAGCCGTGCGTCTCCAGCAGGTCGAGGCCGAGGATCGCGTAGTCGACGTCGTCGTCCCGGCAGCTGCCGTGGATACGGCCGCGCACGCACTGCCGCCACTCGGGGCGCAGCGCGAACTCGTCGCCCTCGCCGTCGCCGCTGTCGGCGGGCCCGGGGAGGTAGTCCGTGAGCGGCAGGGCGGCGGCCCGTCGCAGATAGCGGTCGATGCGGTCCCGCGTCCAGTGGTCGCCCTGCTCGACCGGCTTTCCGAGCATGTTGCCCGCGATCCGGCCCAGCCAGCCCCCGAGGACGCGGTCCGCGAGCTCAGTGCCCACAGGGGTCATGGTTCCGGTCTACCCGATTCCGGCCGTCGTCGTGCGGTGTTCCGAGGGCCGGTCGGAGCATGACGGCGGGGTCGTCCGCCGGTTAAGGTCGCAGCGGCGCGACTGCCTTGACGTGTGCAAGGCCGGAAAGCAAGGGGAACCAAGGTGGCGGACTCCGCCGAGAAGACGACACGCGCGGGCGACCGGCGTGATCCGCGGGTGCTGATCGCCGCGGACAAGTTCAAGGGCTCGCTGACCGCCGTCGAGGTCGCGGAGCGGGTGACGGCCGGGCTGCGCCGGGTGGCCCCGGGCGCCGCGGTCGAGTCGCTGCCCGTGGCCGACGGCGGCGACGGCACCGTCGACGCGGCGGTCGCGGCCGGTTTCGAGCGCCGGGAGGTACGGGTCGCCGGGCCCCTGGGGGACGAGGTCACCGCCGCGTTCGCGCTGCGCGGCGACACCGCGGTCGTCGAGATGGCCGAGGCCAGCGGGTTGCAGCGGCTGCCCGACGGGACCTTCGCGCCGCTCACCGCGTCGACGTACGGCTCCGGGGAGCTGCTGCGCGCCGCACTGGACGCCGGAGCGCGCACGATCGTGTTCGGTGTCGGCGGCAGCGCCACCACCGACGGCGGCGCGGGGATGCTGGCCGCGCTGGGGGCACGCTTCCTCGACGCGCACGGCGAGCGGGTGGCACCCGGTGGCGCGGCGCTCGGCGACGTGGTGACCGCGGACCTGACCGGTCTGGACGCCCGGCTCTCCGCGGTCGACCTCGTCCTCGCCAGCGACGTGGACAACCCGCTGACGGGCCCCAAGGGCGCCGCGGCCGTGTACGGCCCCCAGAAGGGCGCGAGCCCCGACGACGTGACGGTCCTGGACACCGCGCTCACCCACTTCACCGCCGTCCTGGAGAAGGCGATCGGTTCGCGGGCCGCCGAGTACGCGGCCGCGCCGGGTGCCGGAGCCGCGGGCGGCATCGGATACGGGGCGCTCGTCGTCGGCGCGCGGTTCCGTCCCGGCATCGAGGTCATGCTCGACGTCCTCGGCTTCGCCGCGGCCCTCGACCGGGCCGACCTCGTCATCACCGGTGAGGGCTCGCTCGACGAGCAGACCCTGCACGGCAAGGCCCCGGCGGGCGTCGCGGCGGCCGCGCGCGCGGCGGACAGGGAGGTCGTCGCGGTCTGCGGACGGCTCGCCCTGCCTCCGGAGGCGCTCGGGCGGGCCGGCATCCGGCGGGCGTACCCGCTGACCGACGTCGAGCCCGACCTCGCGAAGTGCATCGCGGACGCGGGTCCGATCCTGGAGCGCGTCGCGGAGAACATCGGACGCGACTTCCTCGTCTGAGCGGAGGCCCCGGCCCGCCGGGGTGGCGTCGTGGCCCGGTCGGCGTGACTCGCCTCGGCCGAGGGTCCTTCGCGGACGTGCGGGGGCTCCGCCGTGGAAGCAGGGCGGGCCCCGCTCCTCCCCGGCCGGGGAGCCGGGCCGCCCACCCCTCACCCCGCCGGACCGCCCCCCGACAACCGGTACGCATCCAGGGCCAGCGTCATCTCGATCAGGTCCCGGGGCCGGGCCAGGGAGCGCGACGTCAGTTGTTCCAGCCGTCGCAGCCGGTTGAAGACCGTGTTGCGGTGGCAGTACAGACGTCCCGCGGCCCGCCCGGCGGAGCCCTCGCACAGCAGCCACACGTCGAGGGTCTCCAGCAGCACCGCCCGGTCGGCCGGCTCCAGCTCCAGCAGCACCCCGAACACGTCCGCCACCAGCCGCCCCGCCAGCTCCGGCTGGCTCACCACCAGCGCGGTCGGCATCCGCTGGTCGAGACGTACGACCTCCGTCGTGTCCGGCGTACAGGTGCGCAACGCCAGCTCCGCCAGCCGCCGCGCCCGCCCCAGCTCCCCGAGGCCCGCCACCACCGGACTGATACCGCCCGGACCCGAGCACCGGCCGTGGAGCAGCCGCACCACACGGTCCAGATCCCGGTCGGCACCCAGCGCCACCACGCCGACCTCGCAGTCCGCCCGCATCCGCCAGATGAAGCGCAACCCCCCGCTCTGTACGGGCCGGGGGACCGCCTCCCGTAAGTCCCGGCGCTCCGGGCGCAGGACCACCACGGCGTACGGTCCCAGTTCGGGCAGGTCGAGCCCCGCCGCGGCCCGCGCCGCGAGTCCGGGGGCCTCCTGTCCCTCCAGCAGGGCGTCGAGCAGTGCCTGCAACTGTTCGTCCGTGCGCCGCCGCAGTTCCCGTTCGGTGGTCCGGTACGCCTCCGACGCGGCGACCGTCTGGGCGTCCACGGCGGACCACACCATCGTCGACGAACGCATCAGCACCGCCAGCCGTTCGGGCTCCCGGCCCGCGGAGCCCTCCATGAGCGCGTCCCACACGAGATAGCCCGCGGCGCGGTAGGCGTGCACGAGCAGTTCCAGCGGCAGCCCCTGCAAGGCACGCCGGCGCCCCGCCTGCTCGGCGTGTTCCAGATCGCGGCGTGGCGAGGCCCGTGGCGCCGAGATCGTCTCGATGCCGATGCGCATGGCCGTCTCCGCCTCCCGCCACTGCTGGTCCTGCGGCAGCACCTGCGCGTAGACGGGCGAGTACTCGGCGAGCTGTCGCAGGTGCTGGTCGACGAGCTCGGGCAGTCGTTCCAGCAGAGCCTTGCAGGACTCCGCAAGCAGCTTCCAGTCATGACCGGTCCGCGGTCTGCGCCCTCCCATGGCCGGAGGATGCCACCCCCGCACCGCCCCGCACAGGCCCCTGACACGCAGCGTTGTGCGCGCGCACAACGGGCGGCCACGACCTCTGGGCACCCGCCGCGATTCGCCCGCCCCCCGTGGACGGACGCTCCCCGGCGGTGCTGAGGTGAGCGCCACACCGAGCAAGGACAAGCACGGAGCAAGGCCAAGCACGGATCGAGGACAAGGGAGGTGCCATGGACGGTTCCGCTCTGCTCGTACGGAACCTGTCGGTCGGATACGGACCGGTGCGCGCGCTGCGCCAGGTGTCGCTGGACGTTCCGGAAGGTGCCGTGGTCACGGTCCTGGGCGGAAACGGCGCGGGCAAGTCGACGCTGCTGCGCGCCGTGTGCCGGACCCTCTCCTTCCACGGAGGAGCGGTGACCGGGGGGTCCGTCAGCCTGGGCGGGCGCTCCCTCGACCGGCTGCCGCCGGACCGGGTGGTCGCCGCGGGGGTGTCCCAAGTGCCGGAGGGCAGACGGGTGTTCGCCCGGATGACGGTCGCCGACAACCTGCGGGCCGGAGCGCTCGGCGCCACCGGCGGCCGGGCCGACCGGGCCCGGGCACTGCGCCGCGTGCACGACCTGTTCCCCGTGCTGGCCGAGCGTGCCCAGCAGCGTGCCGGACTGCTGTCCGGCGGCGAGCAGCAGATGCTCGCGGTGGGACGGGCGCTCATGGGCGCCCCGCGGGTGCTCCTCCTCGACGAGCCCTCGCTGGGACTCGCCCCGCTGATGGCCGCCCGGATCGCCGACACCGTACGGGAGATCAACGAGCAGGGGACCTCCGTCCTCCTCGTCGAGCAGAACGCCGCCCTCGCCCTGCGACTCGCCACCCACGCCTACGTCCTGGAGGTGGGCGAGGTGACCCTCTCCGGTCCCGCCGCCGAGCTGGCCGCCTCCGACGAGGTGCGCCGCCGCTACCTCGGTGTGGTGGACGAGGACGCCGCGGCCGACGCGTCACGAGCGCGCGGCGCGCTGCCGGCCCTGCCGCGCTGGAAGGGGTGAGCGCCCGCGTGGAGAGACCCGAAACCGTGCCGACCGCCCCCGAGGGGACCGGACTTGCCGAAGACGCCACCGTCCCCCCGCTCCACATAACGGAGTTGACGGTCCGGTTCGCCGGACTGACCGCCCTGGACGCGGTGAGTCTCACCGTGCGCCCCGGCACCGTGCACGCCCTCATCGGACCCAACGGCGCCGGGAAGTCCACCTGTTTCAACGTCCTGTCCGGTGTCTACCGGCCGGCGTCGGGAAGCGTCCGCTTCGGCGAGCACGAGCTGACCGGCCTGCCACCGCACCGCATCGCGGCCCTCGGTGTCGCCCGGATCTTCCAGAACCTCGCCTTGCCGCCGCGCGTCACGGTCGAGGACAGCCTGCTGCTCGGCCGGCACCGGCTGACCCGCACCGGCTTCCTCGCCGCGGGGCTGCGGCTGCCCTCCGCCGCCCGCGAGGAGCGCAGACACCGTGAACGCGTCCGTGAGATCGCCGCGTTCGTCGGCCTGGAGCGGCAGCTCGACCGGCCGGCCGGCTCGCTCCCGTACGGGCAGCAGAAGCTCGCCGAACTCGCCCGCGCCCTGTGCATGGAGCCCCGGCTCCTGCTGCTGGACGAACCCGTCGCGGGCATGACCGCCGACGAGCGGCGCCGTACCGCCGAGGTGGTCGCGGGCGTCCGCGACAGTCTCGGCATCTCGATCGTGCTGGTGGAACACGACATGGGGGTGGTGATGCGGCTCGCGGACGCGGTGACCGTACTCGACTTCGGACGCCGGATCGCCGACGGCGCCCCCGCCGACGTACAGAACGACCCCGCGGTCGTCCGCGCCTACCTGGGCGAACACCTCGACACAGAGGAGACCGACCGATGAGCACGTTCGCCGAGCTCCTCCTCAACGGAGTCTCGCTGGGCTCCGTCTACGCCCTGATCGCCCTCGGCTTCGTCGTGATCTTCCGGGCCACCGAGGTCGTCAACTTCGCCCACGCCTCGCTGCTCCTGGCGGGCGGCTACATCACCGCGTCCCTCCACGACGACATCGGCTTCTGGCCCGCGCTGCTCGTCGGCATCGCCGGCGCCGCCCTGGTCGGTGCCGCCGTGGAGTTCCTGGTGATGCGCCGCTACCGAGGCTCCGACCACAGTGTCCTCGCCATCGTCACCATCGGCGTCGACATCCTGCTCACCACCGAACTGACCCGCCGTATCGGCACGAACGTCCTGAGCCCCGGCGACCCGTGGGGAGACGCCGTCCTCACCGTCGGGCCGGTCTCCCTCGCGCACACCCGGATCGCGGCGTTCGCCGCCGCGGCCCTGCTCATCACGGTCTTCCTGCTGGCCTTCCGCTACACCTCCTGGGGCGTCGCGATGCGCGCGGCGGCCGAGAGCCCCGAGACCGCGGCCCTGATGGGCGTGCGGCTGGGCCGGGTGTCGCTCGGGGCCTGGGCGGTCGCCGGGGGACTGGCCGCCGTCGCGGCCCTGTTCCTCACCGTCTTCCCGACGCCCGGCCTGGAACGCGCCACCTCCCTCGCCGCGCTCAAGGCGTTCCCCGCGGCGATCCTCGGCGGCCTCGACTCGACGACGGGCGCGCTCGTGGGCGGCCTGCTCGTCGGTGTCACCGAGTCCTTCGCCACCGGCTACCAGAGCGACCTCAGCTTCCTCGGGCGCGGCCTCGGCGACCTCGCGCCCTACCTGGTGATGGTCGCGATCCTGCTCATCAGGCCCGCCGGGCTGTTCGGTACGAAGGAGCTCGCCCGTGTCTGAGGTCCTCGCCCGCGAAGAGACGGCCGGTGAACCGCGCCCCGCGCGCCGCCGCGCCCTGCGGCTGCCGCACGGCCGCGTGTACGTACGGGCCGGCTGCGCCGTCCTGCTCCTCGGCCTGCCCTTCTACCTCGAACGGTTCTGGCTCCAGGCGGGCCTGTTCGCGATGGCCGCGGCGATCGGCGCGATCGGCATCAACCTGCTGACCGGCGCGACCGGACAGCTCTCCATGGGCCACGCCTTCTTCCTCGCGGTCGGCGCGTACGGATACTGCGTGTTCGCCGCCGACGGGAGCGACGGACTGACCGGTCTGGGGCTGCCGACCTGGCTCGCCGCCGTGCTCGCGGTCGCGGTCGCCGGGGTCGCCGGGGGCATCTTCAGCCCCATCGCCGGCCGGCTGCGCGGCGCCTACCTCGGCATCGCCACCCTCGCCCTGATCTTCATCGGCCAGCACGTGCTGTTCAACGCGCGTGACCTCACGGGAGGCTTCAACGGGCGTGACGTCCCGCCGCTGAGCCTGTTCGGCCTCACCTTCGACGACCGCGAGACGGTGATCGCCGCCGTTCCCTTCGGCTCCGCCGAGAAGCTCTGGTACGTGGGACTCGTACTGCTCCTCGCGGGCGCGCTCTTCGCCCGCGGAGTGCTGCGCGGCCGGCCGGGCCGGGCCCTGAACGCCATCCGGGACCACCGGATCGCGGCCGGCGTGATCGGGGTCCCGGTCGCCCGGTTCCGCGCCGGGGTCTTCGTCCTGTCCTCGATGTACGCGGGTCTGGCCGGGGTGCTGCTCGCGCTGGTCTTCCAGCGCACGGTGCCCGACTACTTCGGGATCACGCTCTCGCTCGACTATCTCGCCATGATCGTCATCGGTGGGCTCGGCTCGGTCGCCGGGGCGGTGGTCGGGGCGGCCTTCGTCTCCCTGCTGCCCCAGCTGCTGACGCACTACAGCGACGCCCTGCCCCTGGTCTCGGACCCGGGCACCGGCGGCATCGCACCGGGCGAGGCGGCCCGGTACCTGTACGGCGCCGCCGTCGTGGCGGCGGTGCTCTTCCTGCCCGGCGGTCTGGTCAGTGTGGCCGCCCGGCGTCGCGGCAGGCCCAACCCAGGGGAGGAAAGATGACCATGAGCATGGTACGGAGGCCGGGGGCACCCGCGGCGAAGGCGGTCGCGGGCGCGCTCGCGGTGCTGCTCGTGCTGGCCGGGTGCAGTTCCAAGGCCAAGGACGACAAGGGGAGCGACAAGGAGGCGGCGGGTGGGGTCAAGACCGGTGTGGGCGTCTCCGGGAAGACCATCGCGCTCGGCGTGCTCACCGACATGACGGGCGTCTACGCGACCCTCGGCAAGAGTGTCACGCAGGCCCAGCAGCTCTATGTGAAGCAGACCAACGCGGCCGGCGGTGTGTGCGGCTACCGGTTGGCGCTCACCGTCCGCGACCACGGTTACGACCCGCAGAAGGCGGTCTCCGGATACACCGAGCTGGAGCCGAAGGTCCTCGGGTTCACACAGTTCATCGGCTCGCCGTTCGTGGCCGCCGTCAAGCAGCGCGTGGACGGCCGGGACAAGGGCCTGGTGCTGCCCCAGGCCTGGTCGGGCAACCTGCTCGGCAGCCCGTACATCCGGGTCATCGGCTCCACGTACGACATCGAGACGATCAACGCCCTCGACTTCCTGATGAAGGAGAAGGGACTGAAGAAGGGCGACAAGGTCGGCCATGTGTACTTCGAGGGCGACTACGGCGAGAACGCCCTGGCCGGTTCCAAGTACATGGCCGAGCAGTCCGGGCTCACCGTCGTCGAGCAGAAGATCAAACCGACCGACAACGACATGACCGGCCAGGTCGCCGCGCTGAAGCAGGCCGGGGTGAAGGCGATCGTGATCAGCGCGGGCCCGCGCCAGGCCGCCTCGCTCGTCGGGGTCGCGGCGGCGGGCAGGTTCGACGTGCCGATCATCGGGAACAACTCGGCCTTCGCGCCGCAGCTGCTCGCCACCCAGGCGGGCCCCGCCCTGATGAAGAACTACTGGGTCGCCTCGCCCTCGCTGCCCATCGGCGCGGACACCCCGCAGGCCAAGAAGCTGGTCGCGGACTACAAGGCCGCCTACCCGAAGGACTCCCTGGACAACGGTGTGGTGGCCGGCTGGACCGCCGCCCTCGCCTTCGGTGAGGCGCTCAAGAAGGCCTGCGCCGGGAAGGACCTCACCCGGGAGGGCGTCGACAAGGCGCTGCTGACGATCAACGCGTTCGACCCGGGCTTCGGGATCACCCAGGACTTCACCGACCCGAAGGCCCCCTCCTCGAAGGAGAGCGTCATCCTTCAGCCGGACAAGAACGCGGTGGGCGGGATGAAGGTCGTCCGGCAGGCCGCCGCCTCTGCCGTGGCCGAGGGATACACACCGGGCGGCTGACGGCCCGCCCACGACGGAGGGCGCCCGCCCCTGACGGAGGGCGCCCGCCCGCGACGAAGGGCCCCGAACCGGTCGGTTCGGGGCCCTTCGGGGTCGTACGGGGTGCAGCGCGGTGTTACGGGAGCTGTGCCGCCCGCGCCTCGCGCCGGTTGTCGCGGAAGTTGTTCACCCTCCGGGCCGTGGCGAAGAGGGGGATCACCGCGCCGAGGACCAGTTGCAGCGCGCATCCGGTCTGGAGGAGCAGCTGTCCGCCCGGGGCGTCGAAGGCCCAGGCCGCCAGCATGCCCATGCTGAGGACGATCCAGGAGAGCATCGCCACCGCGAGACGGCCCCGCGGCTTCGGATACTCGACCCGGCTCACCATGAGCCACGCGGTCCCGATGATCGCCATGAGCGTGGCGACGAAGGGAAGCTCCAGCAGCACGATCGAGACCACCGTCAGCGCGCCGAACGGCGAGGGCATGCCCTGGAACGTGCCGTCCTTGACCGTCACGCAGGAGAAGCGCGCCAGCCGCAGCACGACCGCCAGCAGCACCACGATCGCGCCGACCGCGGCCACTCTCTGGTGCGCGTCGTCCGCGACCATGCCGTAGACCAGCACGAAGTAGGCCGGAGCGAGGCCGAAGCTGATCAGGTCCGACAGGTTGTCGAGTTCCGCGCCCATGGGGGAGGAGCGCAGTTTTCTCGCCACCAGGCCGTCGAACAGGTCGAAGACCGCGGCGCAGAGCATCAGGATGACGGCCGTGGCGGCGCTGTGCCGCGCCATGCCCGACTCCTGGCTGCCGGTGAGGTGCGGGATCAGGATGCCGGTGGTGGTGAAGTACACCGCCATGAAGCCGCACGTGGCGTTGCCGAGGGTGAGGGTGTCCGCTATCGAGAGGCGGAGAGAGAGGGGCATCTCCTCCTCGTCGTCCTCCTCGTCGGCCTCCGGCACCCAGCCCGCCTGTGTCTCAGGATCAATCACGGTCAATTCGAGTCACCCCAGCCACGGTCTTCTGACCGACTTCCACATCGACCTCGACACCCTCGGGGAGGTAGATGTCGACGCGCGAGCCGAATCGGATCAGGCCGATCCGGTCGCCCTGCTCGACCTTCGTGCCCCGGGGTACATAAGGAACGATACGACGGGCGACGGCGCCGGCGATCTGGATCATCTCGATGTCGCCGAGCTCGGTGTCGAAGTGCCAGACGACGCGCTCGTTGTTCTCGCTCTCCTTGTTGAACGCCGGAACGAACCCACCGGGGATGTGCTCGACCGAGGTCACCGTGCCGGAGAGCGGCGCACGGTTGACATGCACGTTGAGCGGACTCATGAAGATCGCGACGCGGGTGCGCCCGTCCTTCCACGGCATGATGCTCTGCACCACACCGTCGGCGGGCGAGATGACGCGGCCCTGGGCGATCTCACGCTCCGGGTCGCGGAAGAACCACAGCATGCCCGCCGCGAGCGCGGTGGCGGGTACGGCCACGGCCTTGGCGGCGCCGGAGCGGCGCGAGCGGGCCAGGCTGAGTGCTGCGGTGGCAACGGTCGGGAGAAGCCACGGCGATGCTCCGCGCGCAAGGCGTACGCCGACCAGGCTGTCGCGAGGTGCAGAGGTTTGGCTGTGGGGCATGGATGACCTTCGTAGCGGATGATGCCGCGCTGGAACGGGGGACGGCGGCTTTCCCGGGATCGTACCGGTCGCGGGCCACAACTGGGCAAGCCAGGAAGCCGAGTCGGCGGCCGAAGACTGTTGACGGGGTGTGATCTTCTTCTCGAAGAAAACACCCCGAACCAGGACATCCGACCCCGGCTAGCCCTGGAGTCGATACTCTTCGAGCAGTCGGCGCCCGATGATCATTTTCTGGATTTCGGCGGTACCTTCACCGATCAGCAGCATCGGCGCCTCGCGGTAGAGACGCTCGATCTCGTACTCCTTGGAGAAGCCGTAGCCGCCGTGGATGCGGAAGGCGTCCTCGACGACTTCTTTGCAGTATTCGGACGCGAGGTACTTCGCCATCCCCGCTTCGAGGTCGTTTCGTTCCCCGGAGTCCTTTTTGCGCGCCGCGTTCACCATCATCGCATGGGCGGCCTCGACCTTGGTGGCCATCTCGGCCAGCTTGAACTGGATGGCCTGATGCTGCGCGATCGGCTTGCCGAAAGTGTGACGCTGCTGGGCATACGAGACACCCAGCTCGAAGGCACGCTGAGCGACACCGCAGCCACGGGCCGCCACGTTCACCCGGCCGACCTCCACGCCGTCCATCATTTGGTAAAACCCTCGGCCGGTGGAGCCGCCGAGCACCCGATTGGCCGGAACGCGCAATCCGTCCATGATGAGCTCGGTGGTGTCGACACCCTTGTAACCCATCTTGTCGATCTTCCCGGGGATCGTGAGACCGGGACGGACCTCGCCGAAGCCGGGCTCCTTCTCGACCAGGAAGGTCGTCATCGACTTGTGCGGCGCCGTGCCCTCGGGGTGGCCCTCGTCGCTGCGCACGAGCACGGCCACCAGGGTCGACGAGCCGCCGTTCGTCAGCCACATCTTCTGACCGTTCAGAACGTACTCGTCACCGTCCCGGACCGCCTTGGACGAGATCGCCGACACGTCCGAGCCGAGCGCCGGCTCCGACATCGAGAACGCGCCACGCACCTCGCCCAGCGCCATCCGCGGCAGGAAGTGGTCCTTCTGCTCCTGGGTGCCGTGCTGCTTGATCATGTACGCCACGATGAAGTGCGTGTTGATGATGCCGGACACCGACATCCAGCCGCGGGCGATCTCCTCGACGCAGAGCGCGTACGTGAGGAGCGACTCGCCCAGACCCCCGTACTCCTCGGGGATCATCAGGCCGAACAGGCCGAGTTCCTTCAGACCGTCGACGATCTGCTGCGGGTACTCGTCGCGGTGCTCCAGCTCGGTGGCGACCGGGATGATCTCCTTGTCCACGAAGTCGCGGACCGTGGAGAGGATCTCCTGCTGGACGTCGGTCAGACCGGCGGTCTGGGCGAGTCGCGCCATGGCTACTTCTCCGTCTTCTTCTCCGCGGGTGCGGTCGGTTCCGGGCGGCCGGGCTGCTCGCCGCCGCGCTCCTTGATGTACGTCTCGGTGGGGACCATCACCTTGCGGCGGAACACACAGACCAGCGTGCCGTCCTGCTTGTAGCCCCTGGTCTCGACGTGGACGATCCCGCGGTCGCTCTTGGACCGCGAGGGCGTCTTGTCGAGGACGGTCGTCTCGCCGTAGAGGGTGTCGCCGTGGAAGGTCGGCGCCACGTGCCTGAGCGACTCGATCTCCAGGTTCGCGATCGCCTTCCCGGACACGTCGGGGACCGACATGCCGAGCAGCAGCGAGTAGATGTAGTTGCCCACGACGACGTTCCGGCCGAAGTCCGTCGTCCTCTCCGCGTAGTTCGTGTCCATGTGAAGAGGGTGGTGGTTCATGGTCAGAAGGCAGAAGAGGTGGTCGTCGTACTCGGTGACCGTCTTGCCGGGCCAGTGCTTGTAGACCGCGCCGACCTCGAACTCTTCGTACGTGCGTCCGAACTGCATGGTGCTCAGGCCTCCGGAGCTTCGAACTTGCTGGTGCGCTGCATGCCGGCCGCCCGGCCCTTGCCGGAGATCACCAGTGCCATCTTGCGGCTGGCCTCGTCGATCATCTCGTCGCCGAGCATCGCGGAGCCCTTCTTGCCGCCCGCTTCGGACGTGTAGTACTCGTATGCGTCGAGAATCAGCTCGGCGTGGTCGAAGTCCTCCTGGGAGGGGGAGAAGATCTCGTTGGCCGCGGCCACCTGGTCCGGGTGCAGCACCCACTTGCCGTCGAAGCCGAGGGCGGCGGCACGCCCGGCCACCTCGCGGTAGCCCTCCTGGTTGCGGATCTGCAGGTAGGGGCCGTCGATCGCCTGGAGGTCGTGCGTCCGCGCGGCCATCAGGATGCGCATCAGGATGTAGTGGTACGCGTCCGCCGGGTACCCCGGGGGCTGCTCGCCGACGACGAGCGACTTCATGTTGATCGACGCCATGAAGTCGGCCGGGCCGAAGATGATGGTCTCCACGCGCGGCGAGGCGGCGGCGATCTCGTCGACGTTCACCAGGCCCTTCGCGTTCTCGATCTGCGCCTCGATGCCGATCTTGCCGACCTCGAAGCCCATCGTCTTCTCGATCTGGGTCAGCAGCAGGTCCAGGGCCACCACCTGCTGGGCGTCCTGGACCTTCGGCAGCATGATGCAGTCGAGGTTCTGGCCCGCGCCCTCGACGACCGTGACGACATCGCGGTACGTCCAGTGCGTCGTCCAGTCGTTCACCCGTACGACCCGCGTCTTGCCGGTCCAGTCGCCCTCGTTGAGGAACTTCACGATGGTGTGCCGCGCGTCGGGCTTGGCCAGCGGGGCGCAGGCGTCCTCCAGGTCCAGGAAGACCTGGTCCGCGGGGAGGCCCTGGGCCTTCTCCAGGAAGCGCGGGTTCGAGCCGGGCACCGCCAGGCAGGATCGCCGCGGACGAAGGCGGTTGACGGGCGTGGTCATGCGGGGACCTCCAGGGGGTCGAGCTTGTTCGCTTTCCGGATCTCGTCGACGATACGGCCGATGATTCCCGTGATGTCGAAGTCCTTCGGGGTGAACACCGCGGCCACTCCGGCGGCGCGCAGCTGTTCGGCGTCGGCGTTCGGGATGATCCCGCCGGCGATCACCGGGATGTCGCCCGCGCCGGCCTCGCGCAGCCGTTCCAGCACGTCCGGCACCAGTTGGGCGTGCGAGCCGGACAGGATGGACAGGCCGACGGCGTGCACGTCCTCGGCGATCGAGGCGTCCACGATCTGCTCGGGCGTCAGCCTGATGCCCTGGTAGACCACCTCGAACCCGGCGTCGCGGGCCCGTACGGCGATCTGTTCCGCGCCGTTGGAGTGCCCGTCCAGACCCGGCTTGCCCACCAGGAACCGGAGCTTGCCCACACCGAGGTCGCGGGCGGTCTCCTCGACCCGGTGGCGCACCAGCGCCATCGCGGTGCCCTCTTCGGCGGTGACCGCGACGGGCGCCGAGGAGACGCCGGTCGGTGCGCGGAACTCGCCGAAGACCTCGCGCAGGGCCTCGGACCACTCGCCGGTCGTGACCCCGGCGCGGGCGCACTCCAGGGTGGCCTCCATGAGGTTGTCGGTGCCCTTGGCCGCCTCCTTCAGCCGCTCCAGCGCCTTGCAGGGGCGCGGGTGGTTGAACGGCGGCTGGTAGCGGGTGTCGCGCCACCGCTGGAGCGCGGTGACGACACGGGCCTCGACGGCCGGGTCGACCGTCTGGATCGCCGCGTCCAGATCGGCGGTCAGCGGGTTGGGCTCCGTCGACTCGTAGATGTTGACGCCGACGATCTTCTCGGCGCCGCCCTCGATCCGGGCCCGGCGCTCGGCGTGCGAGGAGACGAGCTGCGACTTGAGATAGCCGGACTCGACGGCGGCCATCGCTCCGCCCATCTCGTCGATCCGGTCCATCTCGGTGAGCGACTCCTCCACCAGGGAGGCCACCTTGGCCTCGATGACGTGCGAGCCCTCGAATATGTCCTCGTACTCCAGCAGGTCGCTCTCGTGGGCCAGTACCTGCTGGATGCGCAGCGACCACTGCTGGTCCCAGGGCCGGGGCAGGCCCAGCGCCTCGTTCCAGGCGGGCAGCTGCACGGCACGCGCGCGTGCGTCCTTCGAGAGGGTGACGGCCAGCATCTCCAGCACGATCCGCTGGACGTTGTTCTCCGGCTGGGCCTCGGTCAGCCCGAGGGAGTTGACCTGGACGCCGTAGCGGAAGCGGCGCTGCTTGGCGTCCTGGATGCCGTACCGCTCGCGCGTGACCTCGTCCCAGATGCGGCCGAACGCGCGCATCTTGCACATCTCCTCGATGAACCGGACGCCCGCGTTCACGAAGAAGGAGATACGGGCGACGACGTCACCGAACTTCTCCGCGGGCACCTGTCCCGAGTCGCGGACGGCGTCCAGCACCGCGATGGCCGTCGACATCGCGTACGCGATCTCCTGGACCGGCGTGGCACCGGCCTCCTGGAGGTGGTACGAGCAGATGTTGATCGGGTTCCACTTGGGGATGTGGGAGACCGTGTAGGCGATCATGTCCGTCGTCAGACGGAGCGAGGGCCCCGGCGGGAAGACGTGCGTCCCGCGCGAGAGGTACTCCTTCACGATGTCGTTCTGCGTCGTCCCCTGGAGCGTGGTGATGTCGACACCCTGCTCCTCGGCGACGACCTGATAGAGCGCCAGCAGCCACATGGCGGTGGCGTTGATGGTCATCGAGGTGTTCATCTGGTCCAGGGGGATGTCCTGGAACAGCCGGCGCATGTCACCGAGGTGCGAGACCGGAACCCCGACCCGGCCGACCTCGCCGCGGGCGAGGATGTGGTCGGGGTCGTAGCCGGTCTGCGTCGGCAGGTCGAACGCGACCGACAGGCCGGTCTGGCCCTTGGCGAGGTTGCGCCGGTACAACTCGTTGGACGCCTCGGCCGTGGAGTGACCGGCGTACGTGCGCATGAGCCACGGCCGGTCCTTCTGACGCTGACGCTCTGTCATCTGGGGACCTCAGACGTTCCGGAAGCGGTTGATGGCGTCGATGTGCTGCGCGCGCTTCTCCTCGTCGCGGACACCCAGGCCCTCACGGGGCGCCAGGGTGAGCACACCGACCTTGCCCTGGTGGAGGTTGCGGTGCACGTCGTAGGCGGCCTGCCCGGTGTCCTCCAGGGAGTAGACCTTGGAGAGCGTGGGGTGGATCTTGCCCTTGGCGACGAGCCGGTTGGCCTCCCAGGCCTCGCGGTAGTTCGCGAAGTGCGAGCCGATGATCCGCTTCAGCGACATCCACAGGTAGCGGTTGTCGTACTCGTGCATGTAGCCCGAGGTCGAGGCGCAGGTGGTGATGGTGCCGCCCTTGCGGGTGACGTAGACGCTCGCGCCGAAGGTCTCGCGGCCGGGGTGCTCGAAGACGATGTCGATGTCCTCGCCGCCGGTGAACTCGCGGATGCGCTTGCCGAAGCGCTTCCACTCCTTCGGGTCCTGGGTGGACTCGTCCTTCCAGAACCGGTAGCCCTCGGCGTTGCGGTCGATGATCGCCTCGGCGCCCATCGAGCGGCAGATGTCCGCCTTCTGCTCGCTGCTGACGACGCAGATGGGGTTGGCGCCGCCGGCCAGCGCGAACTGGGTGGCGTACGAGCCGAGCCCGCCGCTCGCGCCCCAGATGAGCACGTTGTCGCCCTGCTTCATGCCGGCGCCGTTCTTCGACACCAGCTGGCGGTACGCGGTGGAGTTGACGAGACCGGGAGCCGCGGCCTCCTCCCAGCTCAGGTGGTCGGGCTTCGGCATCAGCTGGTTGGACTTGACGAGCGCGATCTCGGCGAGCCCGCCGAAGTTGGTCTCGAAGCCCCAGATGCGCTGCTCGGGGTCGAGCATCGTGTCGTTGTGGCCGTCCGAGGACTCCAGCTCGACCGAGAGGCAGTGCGCGACGACCTCGTCGCCGGGCTTCCAGGCGTTGACGCCGGGGCCGGTGCGCAGGACCACGCCCGCGAGGTCGGAGCCGATGATGTGGTACGGCAGGTCGTGGCGCCGGGTGAGGTCCGAGAGCTTGCCGTAGCGCTCCAGGAAACCGAAGGTCGACATCGGCTCGAAGATCGAGGTCCACACGGAGTTGTAGTTGACCGAGGAGGCCATGACGGCCACCAGGGCCTCGCCCGGCCCGAGCTCCGGCACCGGCACGTCGTCCAGGTGGATCGACTTGCGGGGGTCCTTGTCGCGGCTGCTGAGCCCGGCGAACATCTCCGTCTCGTCCTTGTGCACGGTGATGGCACGGTAGGACTCGGGGAGCGGAAGAGCGGCGAAGTCGGCGGACGTGGAGTCCGGCGACTGGATCGCGTCCAGGATTTCCTTCACGGTGTTGCCTCCGGCGATACGCGTCCGAGGGAAGACGCTGAGGGTTACGTCGGTGCTGCTGCTGTGGTGAGGGGTGTGCCGTCGGTTCGGCGGAGGTGGTGCTGTGGCAGCGCTTTGTCGGCGCGGGAGGGTGCCTGTGACGCAGGCGTCCGGGCGCGCTCACCAGTGGTGTGCGGGGACAGCCGGCGTACGAGGGATCTCTGCACGCCGGCCGCCCGGACAACATCAACGTATGGCACGCCGTGTCACCTGGCAAGGCACGGAGTGCCATGAGTTGCGCTCAGGTGAAATCTTTACGTAACACGTGAGCGATGATCGATCAGATTGGTCGATGATCGATCAAAAACCCCAGCTCGGAGGGGGTGCGACGGACGGCCGCGGGGCGGGGTGGGGAGCGCCGGGAAATGGCGGAGAGGTGGCCGGGGAGCGGTCCGGCGGGGCGGGAGAGCGCCCAGGTGGGCACGGGGAGCGCCTCGGAGGGGGCGGAGTGCCACGAACGGGCCGGGGGAGTGTCCGGGGGGAGCGCGTTCCCGGCAGGAGGGTGGTGTGGCCGGGGCCACGGGGCATGCGCGGTGGGGGTGTGGAGGACCCTGGGCCGGTCGGTCCGGGCCCTCGTCGCCGAGGCCGGACCCTGCTCACCGCGGCCCGGCTCCCGGTCTCCGGCCTCCGCCAATCGGGTGACGGAGCCATGGTCACGCGTCACGCGTCAGGGGGCACGGGTCACGGCTCGACGGCGCGCCACGGGGGGCGGGGGCGGGTCTCATCGCGAGGGCGGAGGCCCGCCGGGCCCCGCCGGGCCCCGCCGGGCCCCGCCGGGCCCCGCCGGGCCCCGCCGAGCCCTGCCGGGCCATGCGCCTCGGGTCCTACGGGCGGTCGCGCAGCGCCTGCTCGATCGTGCGCATCACCTGGTCGAGCGGGGCGTCGACCCGGGCCACGGTCACCAGGACGTCCCCTTCCGTGAAGGAGGAGGCGGGCGCCGTGTGCGGCGCCGCGTCCCGCCCGGCGCCGATCCCGGTTCCGAACGTCCTGCGGACGATGGAGAAGGCGTGGTCGAGCTGGGCCTCCACGTCCCCCTGTCCGCCGGCCCGCAGCCAGCGCCGCAGGACGTGGTTGTGCGCCGTGACCACGGCGGACGCGGCGACCTCCGCGAGCAGCGGATCGTCGTTGGCGTCGTCGTCGTGCGCGTGCTCGTCGAAGTGGCCGAGCAGGTAGCGGGTGAAGAGCCGCTCGTAGCGGGCCACGGAGGCGATCTCGGCCTCCCGGAGCGTGGGCACCTCACGGGTCAGTTTGTAGCGCGAGACGGAGATCTCGGGCTGGGCCGCGTACATCTTCATGACTTCCTTGATGCCGCGGCACACGGTGTCGAGCGGGTGCTCGTGCGCGGGCGCCGCGTCGAGGACCGCCTCGGCGCGGATCAGGGTGTCGTCGTGATCGGGGAAGATCGCCTCTTCCTTCGAACGGAAGTGGCGGAAGAAGGTGCGCCGGGCGACCCCGGCCCGGGCCGCGATCTCGTCGACGGTGGTCGCCTCGTACCCCTTGGTCGCGAACAGCTCCATGGCCGAGGCCGCCAGTTCCCGTCGCATCTTGAGCCGTTGCGCGGCCGCGCGACCGCCCGCGGCACTCTCCGGTGCGTCGGGCGTGGCCGGTGTACGTGAGGACCTGGCGGGCTGGGACATGACCCGAACGTACTGCATCTGCGCAGGAGAACGTGCAAGTCCGGGGATCCCCCCACCCTCGGCGGGCGGGGGGTTTCCGGTCGGGTCGAGCAGTCCGCCCCAGTCGGCGCTGTCCGCGGACCAGTCGCCGGGACGCTCAGCGGCGGGCATATTCGCGGAAGCCGCGTCCCGTCTTGCGGCCGAGGCAGCCCGCGGCCACCAGGTGCTCCAGGAGCGGAGCCGGCGCGAGGCCCGGGTCGCGGAACTCCCGGTGCAGCACCTTCTCGATGGCCAGGGAGACGTCCAGGCCCACCACGTCGAGGAGTTCGAACGGCCCCATCGGGTACCCGCCGCCCAGCTTCATCGCGGCGTCGATGTCGTCGAGCGTCGCGTAATGCTCCTGGACCATCTTGATCGCGTTGTTCAGGTACGGGAAGAGCAGCGCGTTCACGATGAATCCGGCGCGGTCGCCGCAGTCCACCGGGTGCTTGCGGATCTTCTCGCACACCTCACGGACGGTGCCGTGCACGTCGTCCGCGGTCAGGACGGTGCGGACCACCTCGACCAGCTTCATCGCCGGGGCCGGGTTGAAGAAGTGCATGCCGATCACGTCCTGCGGGCGCGAGGTGGCACGGGCGCAGGCCACGACGGGCAGCGAGGAGGTGGTGGTCGCGAGGATCGCGCCGGGCTTGCAGACCTTGTCGAACACCGCGAACAGCTGCTGCTTGACCTCCAGGTCCTCGGCCACCGCCTCCAGGGCGAGATCGACCTCGGCGAAGGAGTCGTACGAACCCGCCGGCGTGATCAGGTCCAGGGTGCTCGCGGCGGCCTCGGCGGTCATCCGGCCCCTGTCCACCGACCGCGCCAGCGACTTGCCGATCCGGGCCTTGGCCGCCTGTGCCTTCTCCTCGCTGCGGGCGGCCAGGACGACCTCGTACCCGGCCTTCGCGAAGACCTCGGCGATACCGGACGCCATCGTCCCGGAGCCCGCGACGCCGACCGAGCGCACCGGGCGGCCGGGGGTGCCGGTGCCGCCGGAGAGCGGTGTCAGCGCGTCCCGCACGACATCCGCGCTGCCGGGCGCCTCGTAGGAGTAGAAGCCGCGACCCGACTTCCGTCCGGTCAGGCCCGCCTCGCTGAGCTGCTTGAGGATGGGCGCGGGGGCGTGCAGCCGGTCGCGGGACTCGGCGTACATGGCCTCCAGGACCGTACGGGCCGTGTCGACGCCGATCAGGTCGAGCAGGGCGAGCGGCCCCATGGGCAGGCCGCAGCCGAGCTTCATCGCGGCGTCGATGTCCTCACGGGAGGCGTACTTCGCCTCGTACATCGCGGCCGCCTGGTTCAGGTAGCCGAACAGCAGCCCGTCGGCGACGAAACCGGGGCGGTCGCCGACCGCGACGGGCTCCTTGCCGAGGTCGAGGGCGAGGTTGGTGACGGCGCTGACCGCCGCGGGCGCGGTCAGCACCGACGAGACGACCTCGACCAGCTTCATCGCGGGCGCGGGATTGAAGAAGTGCAGGCCCAGGACGCGCTCGGGGCGCGCCGAGTCGGCGGCCAGACGCGTCACGGAGAGGGCGTTGGTGCCGGTGGCCAGGATGGTGTCCGGGCGCACGATGCCGTCCAGCGCGCGGAAGACCTGCTGCTTGATGTCGTACGACTCCGGGGTCACCTCGATGACCAGGTCGGCGCCGGCCGCGGCCGTGAGGTCGGTGGAGGTACGGAAGCGGCCGAGGATGTCCTCGCGCTCCTGCCCGGTGAGGCGCTCGCGTCGCACGGCGCGGGCGGTGGAGGCTTCGAGCGCGGTGACGGCCTGGACGGCCGCGGCCTCGCTGATGTCGATGCCGACGACGTCGCGGCCGGCCCGGGCGAGCACCTCGGCGATGCCGATGCCCATGGTGCCGAGGCCGACGACGGCGACGGTCTGGAGAGGGGACAGAGGAAGGTCGGACTGGGGAGCGGCCATCGCGGACTCCAGATGAGGGTGACGACTGAGGAGGGCACACGGGTGCGCCGAGGGGCGCACGGAGTGCTGAGCGTTGCGGGTGGTGCCGGGCTGACGAGCGCACACGCCCGGTGCTGCCGTTCGGGCCGGGAAGTCCGCGAAGGCGCGCCCGGTGAACGGTGAAGCCGACCGGCTCTGTCCCGGAGCCGTGTCGTACTGCGGTGCCTGAAGCACCGAACCGACTGCTCTCACGACGGCTGCGTCACCAGGCCGCCCTGAGTGGAGCACGAGTGGGTAACTCGCTCGTCTGAGCTTAACCCGCCGGTAACGAGCGCGCCAGCCCCCGAGTTGGTGATGTACGTCCCCGTGCGGCGGCCCCGCATCTAGTCTCGGCGGCATGGACGAGGAGTTGCGATCACTCACGGAGCGTTTACGGGACGAGGCGGCGGCCTCTCCGGCGTACGACCGGCTCGCGGCGACCGGGGACCTCGACGTACTGGCGGCGGCGCTGACCGAACCGGGGCAGCCGCTGTGGGCGCGGGAGCTGGCGGCCTTCCGGCTCGGGGTCGCCAGGGACGGGCGGGCGTTCGAGGCGCTCGTCCTGCTGCTCAACCACCGCGAGCCACGGCGCTGCGCGTCCGCCGCGTACGCCCTCGCGCGACTCGGCGATCCGCGGACGGCCCGTGCGGCCGCCGCGCTCGCCACCAACGAACTGCGCGTGGCCTACGCGCTGCATCCGGTACGGCTGCTGGTCGAGCTGCGCGCCCCCGAGGCCGTACCCGCGCTGATCACCACGCTGCGGCGCAGGCTGCGCCCGCACGACCCGTACCGCACCGTCGCCCTGGCCTGTGTGGAGGGACTGGGCGAGCTGGGCGACGTCCGCGCGGGACCCGTGCTGAACGACGCGCTCGCGCATCCGGTCCTCGCGGAGGAGGCGGTGCGCGCGCTGGCGCGACTGCCCGAGTGACGCCCGGCCCATCGCGCGGCCCCCGGCGCCGGGAACGGGGGCCCGGGGCCCGGCAGGGGTGATGATCGATTCGCCGTTCGAGCCGCGCATTCAGGTGATTTCGGTACGGGCGCGGATTTGGGTCTCCTTAGTATCTCGTTCCGTGACAGATGGTTCCGTGACAGATGGTTCCGTGGCTAACGGGACGAGCCGACGGCGACCGAGCGACCACGCGGCCGATGTGGTCGTCCTCGGGGCCGGGCCGGCCGGGCTCGTGCTCGGCAACATCCTCGTGGACCGGGGGATCGACTGCGTCGTCCTGGAACGAGCCGAGCGCACGCATGTGCAGACGCGCGCACGTGCCGGGTTCCTGGCCGCCAACACCGTGCGGATCCTGGAACGGCACGGTCTCGCCGAGGGGCTGCGACAGCACGGGCGGATCCACAGCACCTGCGAGTTCCGTACCGAGGACGGCCGGTTCCGGCTGGACTACAGCGGGCTCGGGCAGGGTGAGCCGCACACCGTCTACCCCCAACAGGACCTGGTCACCGACCTGTTGACGCGGTTCCTGGAACGCGGCGGACAGATCCGCTTCGGCACCGAGGCCGTGGCCGTGCGCGACGCCGACAGCGAGCGGCCCGAGGTGACCGTGCGCGAGGCCGACGGACGGCCCGGCCTGTGGCGGGCGCGGTACGTGGCCGGCTGCGACGGACGCCACGGCGCGGCCCGGCGCTCACTGCCGGCCGGCACGGTCCGCCACCATCGCGACCACGGCGTGACCTGGCTCGGCCTGCTCGCCGAGGCGCCGCCCAGTCTGGACGCCGTCGGGTACGCGACGCACGAGCGCGGGTTCGCCGGGCACATGGCCCGCACCAGTGAGGTCACCCGCTACTACCTCCAGTGCGAGCGCGGCACCCCGGCCGACGCCTGGTCCGCGGAACGGATCTGGGACGAGCTGGACCTGCGGATGCGGGCGCGGGAGTACGGCCCGCTGCGCCGCGGGCGCGTCGTGCAGCGTGCCGTCGTCGACCTGGAGTCCGACGTGCTCGAACCGCTGCGCCACGGCGCGCTGTTCCTCGTCGGCGACGCCGCCGGTCTGATCAGCCCGTCCGCCGCCAAGGGCGCCAATCTCGCGGTCCTCGAAGCGGCGGTCCTGGCCCGTGCCCTCGTCGAGGCCCTCACCGCCGGTGACCCCGAGGGCCTCGACTCCTACTCGGCGCGGTGTCTGACACACATCTGGCGTGCGCAGGAGTTCTCGCACTGGATGATCGGGCTGCTGCACGGCCCGTCCGGCGCGGACGGCGAGTCGCTGTTCCACAACTCCCTGCGCCGCTCCCGCCTCACCTCGCTGCGCACCTCGCGCAGCCAGCAGGACTGGTTCGCCGAGCACTACGTCGGCGTGTAGCCCGCCACTCCTGAGCTCCGCACCCGCGTACATCCGTACGCGCACATCCGAACCCCGGAATGAGGATTCCCCCGCAATGATCACGGCATTGTCGGGCGACACGTCCCGCCTGCGCGCGACGGTCGACTTCGTCAAGGAACAGGACACCGCCACCCTGCTCCCGCTCCTGCTTCCCGGGCTCGACGGCCCGGAACTGCGGACCCTGGTGGAGCGCTGTGACTTCTCGCACGCGGCACTGCTCGTCTTCCCCTCCGACGAGGCGGAACTGGACGCCACCCTCGCCGACTGCGGGCTCGCCGCGGACGCGCCGCCGCGGCCGAGCGTCGTCGTGCGCGAGCGTCTGGCCGTCCGGCACAAGCGGTCCGTGGCGGACCTCGACGTCGGCGTCCTGCGCCCCGCGGTGGAGTGCCTGGACGGGGCGCGGCGCATGGTCGAGGTGTTCGCGCTGACCGTGCCGCCGGGTTCGGACCTCGACACGCTCGCCGCGCACGAACGGGAGCGGCAGCACGAGGCGCATGTCGCCTTCGAGGTCGAGGCACCGGACCCGTTGGTGCTGCGCGGTCTGTGCGCGGCCTTCGGACGGTACGGCGCCACCCCCGACGGCGGCGGCTACAACCCGCACGAGAACGGCACGGTGTTCTACTTCACCGCACCCGCCGAGGCCAAGGCCGAGTACCGGCGCGTGGAGCTGTACGTCCCCGGCGACCACCGCGACGTCCTCGCCGCCCACCTCGAAGAGCACCGTGAGCGGCAGCCCGCCGAGGCCCTGCTGCGCCTGCTGACCGGGGCGTGGACGACGCAGGCGCTGGCCGCGTTCGCGCGGCTGGAGGCGGCCGACGCGATGGACGAGGAGCGGAGCGTCGGCGTGGCGGAACTGGCGCGGGACGTCGGTGCCTTCGCACCGAACCTCGCCACCCTGCTCCGCTACCTCGCCATGCTCGGAGTGGTCAGCGAGGACCGCGAGGGCTTCCGGCTCACGGCAACCGGCGGGCTGCTGCGCGCGGACGCCGAAGGATCGATGCGGCCGCTGGCGCTGATGTACGGGGGCCCGTTCTACGAGTCCTTCGCCGGGCTCGCGCACACCGTGCGCACCGGACAGGTCGCCTTCGAGCGACGCTTCGGCGAGAACCACTTCGACCACTTCGCCCGTGACCCCGAACTCGCCGAGCTCTTCGACCGGTCGATGGCCGCCGGCTCACGGATGTTCGACCCGCTGCCCGCCCACCCGGTCCTCACCGCGGCGGCCGAAGGGGCCACCGTGGTCGACATCGCGGGCGGAAACGGCGAACTGCTCGGCCGAATCCTTTCGGCACACCCTCGCCTGCACGGCGTCCTGCTGGAGCGCCCGCACACCGTCGAGACCGCCCGCCGCCTCCTGGGCGCGGCCGGACACACGGCGCGGTGCACCTTCCGGGCGGGCGACTTCGCGGACGTGCCCACGGGCGGCGACGTCTACGTCCTGTCCCGCGTCCTGCACGACTGGGACGACGACCGGTGCCGCGAGATCCTGGGTCACTGTGCCCGCGCCATGCCCGACACCGCCGATCTGCTCGTCGTCGAACGTGTCCTGCCCGCCGACGGTTCGGCCTCACTGGCCACGGCCTGGGACCTGCACATGATGTGCAACGTCGGAGGCCGCGAACGGCGGGCCGACCACTACGCGCGGCTGTTCGCCGACGTGGGTCTCACCCTCGTGGACCGGGCGCCGCTGCCCCTGGACGGCAGCGTGCTGCACGTCCGCAGGAGCCGGCCGGCGAACCCAGGACCCGTGCTCTAGGGGTGTGACGTCCCCGTGGGGGCGCCCGGACCGCCCGGACCGCCCGGACCGCCCGGACCGGCCGGGCGGGCCCGGCCGGCGTCGGGGCGAGCAGGGGTGGGAGCGGCGCTGAGCGCGCGGGCGTAGCGGACCTCGGGCACCTCGACGCCGCCCGCCTCGAACGGCTCCTCGGCGCCGTCCGGGGCGAATCCGGCGTGTTCGTAGAACCCGCGCGCCCCCGTGTTCTCCTGGAGCACCCACAGCAGCATCCGTTCGTACCCGGCGGTGGCACAGCGCTCGGCCGACTCCCGCAGCAGTGCGCGCCCGACCCCGGCCCCCGTCCGGTCGGGGTCTACGTAGATCGCGTACAACTCGACGTCCGTGGCGCGGACTTCGCCGTCCCGGTACGGGCCGTGGCAGGCCCAGCCGACGATCTCGCCCGCCTGTTCCGCGACCAGGTTCACCACCGCGCCGCCGCCCTGGCCGAAGCGCCGGCGCCGACGCGCCGCGTCCTCCTCCACGCTGAGCGCGTCGAGGTACGACTGGGGCATCAGGCCCTGGTACGCGGCCCGCCAGCCGCGGACGCGGATCTCCGACACCCGGTCGCAGTCCGCGAGGGTCATCTCCCGGACCCGGATGCCGCTCATCCGCCCAGCACCGCGTACGCCTCGATCTCCATCAGGAACTCGGGGCCGACCAGCGCGGCGACCTGGACCGCGGAGGCGGCCGGCAGGCGGTCCGCGGGTATGTGGGCGTCCCGGGCGGCGCGGACGGCCGGCATATGGGCCATGTCCGTGACGAAGTAGGTGAGTTTGACGACGTCGTCGAAGGTCGCGCCCGCGGCGGCCAGGCAGCGGCGCAGGTTCTCGAAGACCTGACGGGCCTGCGCCGCCGGGTCTTCCTCGCCGACGAGCCCGCCGTCCTCGTCCAGGGCGAGCTGTCCCGAGACCGCCACGAAGCGGCCCGTGCCGATGACGACGTGCGAGTACGCGGCGGCGGGGGCGACTCCGTCGGGGGCGGGGATGCGGGTCGGTTCACTCATGCGTCCATGGTGGACCATGGGTGTGACAACGCCCCCGACGGACGTCCGGGTGTGCTCAGCCGCGGGGGCCGAGCAGCCCGTGCAGCGTCGCGCCCTGCGAGGTGACGGACGCCGCCCTCGTGCTCAGCGGCTCCGGGTCGGGCAGCTTCTCGCACACCGCGTCGGCCTCACCGCTCCCGTGCGGCACCTTGCCGTCGGTGAGATAGGCCGCCAGGTACTTGTCCAGGCAGGCGTTGCCGCTCAGCGTGATGCCGTGGTTGCCGCCGCCCTGCTCGACCACCAGGCTGGAGCCGAGCAGCTGGTGATGGACCGTCACACCGCCCTGGTACGGGGTGGCCGCGTCGTCGGTCGCCTGGAAGACCAGCGTCGGCGGCAGCGCCGCGTTGGAGATGTCCACCGGCCGCAGCGTGCTCGTCGGCCAGAACGCGCACGGCGCGTTGTACCAGGCGTTGTTCCAGACCATGAAGGGCGCCTTGCCGTAGGCGGCCCAGTTGTCCTTGCGCCACTGGTTCCAGTCGCGCGGCCACGACACGTCACGGCACTGCACCGCGGTGTAGATGCTGTAACCGTTGCCGTCCTTGGCGTCCTTGGCGCCGATCTTCTTGTAGGCCGCGAGGAGCGGGGCCGTCTCCTTCTTGTTCGTGTACGCCGCGAACGCCTCGGCGAGACGGGGCCAGTAGCCGTTGTAGTAGCCGCCCGGGATGAAGGTGTCCTCCAGCTCGGAGGCGCCCACCTTCTTGTCGGCGGGCTGCTTCGCGAGCGCCCTGCGCATCGCGTACCACTTGGCCTCGACCCTGGCGGGGTCGGTGCCGAGCCGGTACGTCGCGTCGTGCTTGGCGACCCAGGCCAGGAAGGCCAGGTGGCGGTCGTTGAAGGCGTAGTCCTGCCCGATGTTGTCCTCGTACCAGACACCGGTGGGGTCGACGACGGAGTCCAGCACCAGCCGGCGTACGCGCTGCGGGTAGAGCTTGGCGTAGACGGCGCCGAGGTAGGTGCCGTAGGAGTACCCGAAGTAGTTGATCTTCTTGGCGCCGAGCGCGTCACGGATCGAGTCCATGTCGCGGACCGCGCTGATCGTGTCGATGTACGGCAGCAGGCTCGCGTACTTCTCGCCGCACCCCTGCGCGAAGGACCGGGCGCGGTCGAGGTTGGCCCTCTCGATGGCGGGGGTGCTGGGCACGGTGTCCGGCCGGACCGGGGCGAAGTGGCCGGGCCGGCAGTCCAGCGCGGGCCGGCTCGCGCCCACGCCCCGCGGGTCGAAGCCGATGACGTCGTACTGCGCCGCCACCGCCTTGGGCAGCGTGGAGGCGACGAACCCGGCCATCGTGATCCCGCTGCCGCCGGGACCGCCGGGGTTCACCAGGAGCGGTCCCTGGTACTTCTTCGCGGTGTGCGGGACGCGCGAGAGCGCCAGCGTGATGAGCCGGCCGTCCGGCTTCGAGTGGTCCAGCGGCACCTTCACGGATGCGCACTGGAGTGCCGGGTAGGTGCTGGTGCCGCACTTCTTCCAGGTGGGCTTCGCGGTCCGGACGGTGCGCGGTGCGGTCGCGGAACCGGCGCTCGCGTCGGCGGGGATCGACGTGATCATCCCGGCCACCACGGCGGCAGCCCCGCACAGAGCAGCTGCGCGTTTCTTCACAAGGCCTCCCAGGACGGAGGATTTTGAGCCGTGCACGCCACGGCCTTCGCCGCATCGTCCCGGGGTGGGGTACCAAAAGAACCCGTTCTGGCAAGAGTTGACCCGATTGGGTCGCGGGATGCGCTCGGATGACGTCAGAGAGGTTTCGGACGGCGCGGTCGCGAAAGGCGGGAGTTCGAACGCCAGTTCCGCGACGGCCGACGCCCGCCCGTCGCGGTACCGGTCAGAGCAGCGTGAGCTGTGTCGGTCCGGGCGCGGCCGGTTCCGGTACGGCCGGTTCGGGGGCGGCGATCCGCCGCGGCGCGCCTCCGTGCGCGGGACCGATGCCGTACTCCTGGGCGAGTTCGTGGACCTGACGGGTGATCCGGCGCTGGTACCACTTGGGGGCGTACGCGCCCTCCGCGTACAGCCGCTCGTAACGGCGTACGAGGTAGGGGTGGTGGTGCTCCAGCCAGGCCATGAACCACTCGCGGGCGCCGGGCCGCAGATGCAGCACCAGCGGGGTCACGGAGGTCGCCCCCGAGGCCGCGATCGCCCGCACGGTGGCGCGCAGTTGGGCCGGGTGGTCGCCCAGGAAGGGGATCACGGGGGCCATCAGGACCCCGCAGCCGATGCCGTGGTCCGTCAGGGTGCGGACGACGTCCAGGCGGCGTTCGGGCGCCGGGGTGCCCGGTTCCACGGTGCGCCACAGTTCGGGGTCGGTGAAGCCCACCGACACGGAGATGCCGACGTCGGTGACCTCGGAGGCCTGCTTCAGGAGGTCGAGGTCGCGCAGGATGAGCGTGCCCTTCGTCAGGATCGAGAAGGGGTTCGCGTGGTCGCGCAGGGCGGCGATGATGCCCGGCATCAGCCGGTAGCGGCCCTCGGCCCGCTGGTAGCAGTCGACGTTGGTGCCCATCGCGATGTGCTCGCCGTGCCAGCGGTGGGAGCCCAGGTGGCGGCGGAGCAGGTCCGGCGCGTTGACCTTGACGACGATCTGGGAGTCGAAGTCGAGCCCCGTGTCGAGGTCCAGATAACTGTGCGTCCTGCGCGCGAAGCAGTACACGCAGGCGTGCGTGCAGCCCCGGTACGGGTTGACCGTCCATTCGAAGGGCATGCGGGAGGCCCCCGGCACCCGGTTCACGATCGAGCGGGCCCGGATCTCGTGGAACGTGACGCCGCGGAACTCCGGGGTGTCGAACGTGCGGGTGGTCACCGCGTCCGCGCCGAACAGCGCGGCGTTGCGGGCGCGGTCCCCGGCGGGGTCCGCCGTGAGGTTCTCCCAGCGCATGAGGCCTCCTCGGTAGCACTGGCCACAGAATAGAACACATGTTCCCTTGATCGTGCGACCCGATTTCCCGGGCCCCGTGGGAAACCCCGTCCGGCCTCGCCGCGGACCCCCACCGCGCCCTCTTCGCGCACCCCTTCCGCGCCCCTGTCGTGGGCCCCTCCCGCGCCCCGCGGGCACCCCGATTTGAGGGGGCGGGCCGCGTGGTGGTTGGCTTGCCGCACACCCCGAGTCACCAAGTGCTGGAGGAAGTGCCATGGCGCAGGTCGAGGCCACGACGGAGCGGGTCATCGCGGCGGACGCGGAGGCGGTGTTCGACGCCCTGGCCGACTACGCGGGCACCCGCTCGAAGCTGCTGCCCGAGCACTTCAGCGAGTACGAGGTGCGCGAGGGCGGCGACGGCGAGGGCACCCTCGTCCACTGGAAGCTCCAGGCCACCAGCAAGCGCGTCCGCGACTGCCTGCTCGAGGTCACCGAGCCCACCGACGGCGAGCTCGTCGAGAAGGACCGCAACTCCTCCATGGTCACCACCTGGCGGGTCACCCCGGCCGGGGAGGGCAAGTCGCGGGTCGTCGTCAGCACCGTCTGGAACGGCGCGGGCGGCGTCGGGGGCTTCTTCGAGAAGACCTTCGCGCCCAAGGGTCTCGGCCGGATCTACGACCTGGTCCTGGAGAAGCTCGCCGCCGAGACGGAGAAGTAGCCCCCGGGAGAGGCCTTCGACGGCCCGCGGGCCCAAGAAGCAACCGCCCAGGGCGCGTTGCCGCCCTCACCGGTTCGAGTGCATCTCCTCTCCACGCGACGGTACGCCGTAACTCGTCGCGCTTGCTCGCAGTTGTCGCGATAAGCGGGAATTGTGCGGTAGGTGCGACGAGGGGAACGGCACGTGGGCGGCATCACTCTGCTAGAGGACGAACCGGCTGCCGCACCCCCGCAGCCCGTCGTTCCGGAGGCGGCCGGCCCCACGGGCCCCACCGGCCCCGACCGGCTGGGTCCGCGCCAGGTACGGCTGGTCTTCCTCGGGCTCATGCTCGCGCTGCTGCTCGCCGCGCTCGACCAGATGATCGTCGCCACCGCCCTCCCGAAGATCGTCGGCGAGCTGCACGGCCTGGACCGGATGTCCTGGGCGATCACCGCCTACCTGCTCACCTCCACCATCGGACTCCCGGTCTACGGCAAGGTCGGCGACCTCTTCGGCCGCAAGGGCGTCTTCCAGTTCGCGATCGCGACCTTCGTGATCGGCTCGGCGCTCGCCGGACGCGCGCAGACCATGGACCAGCTGATCGCCTTCCGCGCGGTCCAGGGCGTCGGCGCGGGCGGCCTCATGATCGGCGTGCAGGCGATCATCGCGGACATCGTGCCGCCCCGTGAACGCGGCCGCTTCATGGGCCTGATCGGCGCCGCGTTCGGCCTCGCCTCGGTCGCCGGCCCCCTCCTCGGCGGCTACTTCACCGACCACCTCTCCTGGCGCTGGTGCTTCTACGTCAACGTGCCCTTCGGCCTGCTCACCCTGGCCGTCGTCACCGTCGTCCTGAAACTGCCGAAGCCCGCCCGCCGGGGACGCGTCGACGTACTCGGCATCCTGCTGCTCGCCGCCGCCTCGACCTGCCTGGTCCTGCTGACCAGTTGGGGCGGTACCGAGTACGCCTGGGGGTCCCGGGTGATCCTCGGGCTCGGCGCGGGCGCCCTCGCCGCGACCGTCCTGTTCTTCGTCGTCGAGCGCTTCGCCCCCGAACCCCTCATCCCGCCCCGGCTGTTCAGGGACGGCGTCTTCAACGTCACCGCGCTGGTGGGCCTGGTGATCGGCGTCGCCCTCTTCGGGGCCGCGAGCTATCTGCCGACCTTCCTCCAGATGGTCGACGGGGCCAGCGCCACCGAGTCCGGTCTGCTCATGCTCCCGATGATGGGCGGCATCGTCGGGGCCTCGGTCGTCTCCGGCCAGCTCATCAGCCGCACCGGCCGCTACAAGGTCTATCCGGTGCTGGGCGGCACCCTGTCGGCGCTCGGCATGTGGCTGCTCTCCCGTCTGGAGGTCGACACCTCCCGGCTGACGTACAGCGTCTGGATGGCCGTCCTCGGCACCGGCATCGGCATGGTGATGCCCGTGCTGGTCCTCGCCGTCCAGAACTCCGTGCCCCCCGCCGACCTCGGCACCGCGACCAGCGCCAACAACTACTTCCGGCAGATCGGCGGCAGCGTCGGCGCCGCGATCTTCGGCACGCTGTTCGCCCGCCGGCTCGCGGACTCGCTCGCCGAACGCGTCCCGGCGCGCGCCGGGACCACCCTCCCGGACCCCGAGTCCCTGACCCCGCAGCTCGTCCACGCGATGCCCGCCCCGCTGCGCGACGCCTACATCGCGGCGTACGCGGACGCCATGCCGCGGATCTTCCTCTACCTCGTGCCGGTGCTCGTCCTCGGCCTCCTCATCGCCTGCTTCCTCAAGGAGAAACCGCTGGTGTCCCACAACGCCCCCGCCGCCGACACCGATCCCCTCCCCCTCACCCAGGTCCCCCCGGCCCGCACCACGCACGTCGCCGGGATCCCCGTCTGCGGCACCGTGCAGCACCCCGACGGAACCGTCGTGCCGCGCGCCGCGCTCACCCTCATCGACATCGCCGGCCGGCAGATCGGGCGAGGCGCCAGCGGCGAGGACGGGCGGTACGCGCTGTCCACGCCCGGATCGGGGTCGTACGTCCTGATCGCCGCGGCGGGCGGCCACCAGCCGCAGGCGGTCTCGGTGACGATCGGTGAGCGTCCCGTGGAACTGGACGTCGTGCTCGGTGGCGCCGGCCGGCTGGCCGGGAGCGTGCTGACCGCGGACGGCACCCCGGTGCGCGACGCCACGGTCACGCTGACCAACGTCCACGGCGAGGTGGTGGCCACCACCCGCAGCGGACGCGAAGGGGGCTACGTCATCTCGGAGTTGGTCGCGGGCGAGTACACCCTCGCCGGCAGCGCGCCCGCGTTCCGGCCGGCCGCGCTCCCGGTCAGCGTGCAGGCCTCCCGCGAGACCCGCCAGGACGTCGAACTCGCCGGCGGCGCCGTGCTGCGCGGCACCGTACGGGCGGGCGGCGGACGGCCCGTGGAGGACGCGCGCGTGACGCTCCTGGACGCCGCGGGCAACGTCGTGGACACCCTCACCACCGGCGCCGACGGCACCTTCCGCTTCGTCGACCTGTCCTCCGGCGAGTACACCGTCATCGCGGCCGGTTACCCACCGGTGGCCACCGTGCTCCAAGTGGCCGGTGGGGGACGTACGGAGCGCGATCTGCAGCTCGGCCACGAGGACTGACCCGGCCCATCCGCCGCACCGGGGACGGGTGGTGCGCCGGAGCGGTCCCCGGAAAGGTCAATTCCCCTATTGCCGCACACGGCGACGCGCCGCAGTCGTACGGTGGTGGGTGCGGCACAGATCTTGCCGAGCCGCGGGGAGAGGGGCCTGGGCCATGGAGAGCGGCACTTCGCGTGGCACCGAAGTGGGCACACCTCTCAGTCGCACCGCTGGGAACGGCGTCGCGGAGTACGCCGACGCCGGGCGGGTACCGCTGGCGGTGGTCGCCGTGGACCGTGACGGCCTGGTGTCCCACTGGAGCTCCGGCGCCCGACGTCTGTTCGGCGTTCCCAAGGAGGACGCGGTGGGCCACCCCGCCGTCGACCTGCTCCCCGTCTCCGGTGTGCTCCCGGAGGAGGACGAGACGGCGCTGTACGGGGCGTACGCGGCGTACGACGGGCTCGGCCCCGACCTGGAGTCCTCGCTCGACGGGCGGCTCTCCTACCCGGCCGCCGGGCGCGCCCGGCTCACGGTGCCCGGACGGGAGCGCGCGGCCGACCGCGACGACGACCGGGTCGACGTGTTGTGGTGGGCGTACCCGCTGGTGGGCCCGGGGCGCGAGCGGCTGCTGGTACTGGCCGCCGACGCGGGCGCGATGCGCCACACCGACGACAGGGTGGCCGTCGAGCGCATCGCACCGGCCTTCGCGCTGCACACCGACTTCCCCGGCGCCGAGGAACTGGCCCGCAGACTGCCCGAGATCCTGCCCAGCATGAGTGTGGACGAAGGCGCCCGCATCGTCGCGCAGATCCTCGAACTCGGCTATCCCGTCATGGAGTTCAGCCAGAACGACCGGGTGCCCGTCACTCCCGACTGGGGGGTGCCCCGGCGGGCCGGGCGCAAGGCCCGCCGCGAGCGGGCCGCCGGGGCCGCGGCCGGCGGGCCTCCGCTCCCGGGTGACTCGTGGGACGCAGCGGACATCCACGGCGCGGACGACGAGGGCGAGGACCTCGAGTACGCCGCCGTGCGCGAGCGCCTGGAGTTCCTCAACGAGGTCAGCGGACGCATCGGCACCTCCCTCGACCTGGCGCGGACCGTCCTGGAGGTGAGCCGGGCCGTCGTGCCGCGCTTCACGGACGTGGCGGGCACCTATCTGCGCGAACAGGTCGTCGCCGGTGAGGGGTTCCCCGACGGGGTGCCCGACACCACCACGATGTGGCACCGAGTGGCGCTGGAGCACACGGACGAGCCGGGCCGCTGGGACGACGTCGTGCCCGTCGGCGAGGCCATGCCGTTCCCCGCGCACACCCCGTTCTTCCAGTGCATGACCACCGGGGAGCCCGTCCTCGTGCCGCGCATCAGCGAGCGGATGGGCCACATGATCGCCGCGCAGTTCGAGAAGCGCGACATCAGGCCGCTCATCACGCACCGCTCCATGCTGGTCGTGCCCTTGAAGGCCCGCAACGTGGTGCTCGGCTTCATGGTCCTGCTGCGTCACCCGGAGCGCGCCGAGTTCAACGACATGGACCGGGTCACCGGCGCCGAACTCGCCTCCAGGGCGGGCCTCGTACTCGACAACGCCCGCATGTACACCTACCAGGAGAGCGTCGCCGAGACCCTCCAGGACAGCATGCTGCCGCAGATAGCGCCCCGCATGGCCGGCTGCGACATCGCGACCCGCTATCTGCCCGGCACGCTCCTCGGCCGCGTCGGCGGTGACTGGTTCGACTCGGTGAAACTGCCCGGCTCCCGCACCGCCCTCGTCGTCGGCGACGTGATGGGCCACGGCCTCAACTCGGCCGCGATGATGGGTCAGTTGCGCACCGCCGTGCAGACGATGGCGGCGCTCGACCTGCCGCCCGCCCAACTCCTGCGCAATCTCGACGACCTGGCCCAGCGGCTCGGCGAGCACTACCTCGCGACCTGTCTGTACGTGATCTACGACCCCATCGCCGGCGAGCTGCACATCGCCAACGCGGGTCACATCCCGCCCGTCCTGGTCCGCGCCGCGAACGGCCACAGCGATCTGCTCGACCTGCCGACCGGCGCGCCCATCGGGGTCGGCGGGGTCCCCTTCGAGACCGTACGCGTACCGGTGGCGCCCGGCGACCGCCTCGTGATGTGCACCGACGGCCTGGTCGAGGTGCGCGGCGAGGACATCGGCGTCGGACTCGCCACGCTCTGTGAGTCCGCGGCCCACCCGGCCGCGTCCATGGACGACGCCTGCGACACGATCATCCGGGCCCTCAACACCCGTGGCGGCCGCAAGGACGACGTGGCCCTGCTGATGGCCCGGCTCAACGGCATCGAAGCCGAGGACATCGCCGAATGGCGGCTCGCGTCCGATCCGGCCGAGGCGGGCCGGGCCCGTGCCGCCGTCCGGGAGCAGTTGCACGAGTGGGGTCTGCACCAGTTGGCCGACCCCGCCGAACTGATGGTCGGCGAGCTGGTGGCGAACGCCGTACGGCACGCGCGCGGCCGCCGGATCGAACTGCGCCTCGTGCGCGGCGACACCCTGCTGTGCGAGGTGGCCGACGACGACCACACGCTGCCGACGCTGCTCAGCGCCGGCCCCGGCGACGAGTACGGACGCGGTCTGCGCGTCGTCAGCACGCTGGCCCGGGAGTGGGGCACGAGCCGCACCAGCGGCGGCAAGACCGTGTGGTTCGAACTGACGCTGCCCCGGCGCTGATCCACCCCGGGGCTCGCGTGCGCACTCCCGGGGCTCATGGGGGCGCAGAGGGCGCGCGACGGCGTACACGGATCGAAATGACCGGTGAAGGAATGCGCCGCATGCTTGTCGCCGCACTCCAGGCGCGATAGACCGATCTCGCCCGTCATGCTCGGCGGGCGGCGGTGCTACCTGGGGAGCGGGCATGAGCGTGACGGGTCGGTACAGGGAGGCCTGGGAGGGCTTCTGGCGCGAGGCCCCCGACGAACAGGGAGCCGTCTTCTGGGACGCGGAGCCCGCCCTGACCGCGGGCGTCCATCTCGCCCTCTTCGAACCGTACGTGACGTTCCACGGGCTGCCTCTCGTCGATCTGGGCTGCGGCAACGGCACCCAGACCCGATTCCTCGCCGACCGTTTCCCGCAGGTCGTCGGCACCGACATCTCGGCCGCGGCCCTCGACCACGCCCGGCAGGCCGACCCCGCGGGGCAGGCGACGTACCGGCTGCTCGACGCGTCGGAGAAGAGCGAGGTGCAGCACCTGCACGCGGAACTCGGCGACGCCAACGTCTACATGAGGGGCGTGCTCCACCAGTGCGAACCGGACGACCGCCAGCCACTGGTGGACGGTATCGCCACCCTGGTGGGGGAGCGGGGCCGGGTCTTCCTCGTCGAACTCTCCGAGGCCGCCCGCCCCGTCCTGATGGGGCTGGCGCAGGGCGCAGACGGCCCTCCCGCCAAGCTGGCACCCGTCTTCCGGCACGGCATCGCCCCCGGCGAGGTCTCCGACGCGGCCGTCCCCGACCACCTCGGAGCGGCCGGCCTCACGGTCCTCGCGAGTGGTGAACTCCCGCTGGTCACCGCGGAGTACACCGCGCTCGGCACCCGGATCGAACTGCCCTCGCGGTGGCTGGTGGCGGGCCGCACCGCGGGGTGATCCGCGGCACGGGTACGGCGTCACCGGCCGGTCGGTGACGCCGTACCCCTCTCAGTGGCCCTGGTCGACGGCGCGTCGGCCTCGGCCGGCGGCCCTGCTCAACGACCCGGCGTCCGCGCCGGCCCGTCGCGCCGCGCGACGACGTCCGTCATCGGCGTCCGCCGACGGCCCTGTGCGGTGGCCTGGTTCAGTGGCCGGGCCAGCCGTCCATGTGGCGGTGCACCGCCACCGCCGGCTGGTCGGCGGCCTTGGGCGCGTTGGCCACCGCGTCGTGCAGGACTCCGGTGACCTCGGCGGCCAGCGCGTCGACCTTCGTCTTGAGGTCGACGGCCGGGATACCGGAGCGGCTCAGCTCGTCGAGCCTGCGGTGGATGTCGGCGAGCCGGCTCTTCGTCGCACTGTCCAGAGTGATCGGACGCGCGGTGGAGACCACGAACTGGTAGGCGCCGGCGAGGGTCTGGCATCCGTCGCAGTGCTGGTTCGCGGCGTCGCTGAGGTTCACCGCGTTCAGGCGCGTGTGCTGGCCCGCGAGGGTGACGATCTGGAAGGACAGGGCCACCGACCGGCAGTGCGCGTCGACCGAGCAGCCGACGGAGACCGCGTTGGCCTGGTTGCGGATGCCCGCGGACTTCACCGTGCCGAACTGCCGCACCGTGAACGAGTCCTTGACCTGGGTCGGGTGGGACCGGTCGGCGTGGCTGAAGGTGTGGTCCTCGGCGACGGCGGCGTTACGGCCCATGCCGCCCGCCGCGGCCGTGGCGGCCTGGGCCGGTACGGCGGTGGCGATACCGGCCGCGCCGGCCGCGAACAGGCCTATGCGCATGGCCCTTCGGCCGAGCGTCGTGCCGATGGGATTCGGCTTTCGATGGGCGTTGGCATGCGTGCTCACATGGTTCTCCTGTGGTGTCGGTGCAGTGTGCGGCCGGTCATGGTGTGGCCGGGGGCGGTTCGGTCGCGCTCTGGCTGTCGGTCGGGGTGGGTGGCTCCGTGGTCGGCGCCGTCGAGGACGGGGCGTCGGACGGCGACGGTTCGGCGGGTCCCTCGGAGGGGCCGGCCGGCGAACCCGCCGGGGCCGAACCCGTCGTGTTCTGGCCGCCGGTGGGCTCGGTCGGCTTCTTGGACGGGCCCGCGCTGGTCGACGCGGAGGGCCCGGCGTCCGCGCTGGGCGAGGCGGAGGCACTCGCCGAGGCGGCGCCCGAGGCACCGGGGGACGCGGTGCCGGACGGCAGGGCCGCGGCGGTGCCGGACGGGGACGCCTCCGGTCCGGGCGCGGTCGCCTGCCGGGCGGGCGGCTGCGCCGTGGAGACGCCGGGCTGGAGGATCGGGGCGATCGGCGGCCGCTTCGGCAGCGGCTCGGGCGTCACCCCGGAGACCCACGCGTAGCTCAGCGTGCCCAGACCGACCAGGGCCAGCGCGCACAGCGCCACCCGTAGCCGGGGCTTGTCGTCGGTCGAGCGTTTGGCGGCGCGGAAGACCCGGCCGCCCATCTTGACCGACAGATAGACCACGCCGGCCATCGGGCACAGCAGCATGAAGCAGCCGATCACGCCGATCAGGCCCGCGGCGATCTCGCCGTTGACGAAGGCGTCACCGGTGCCCACGACCTGCGCGGTGAGCGAGCGGACCATCGTGGCGACGATCCGCGGCAGGTTCCACAGCGCGTACCCGAGTTCACCGATCAGCAGCGGCACCATCGTGAGGACCCACGTGGTGATGATGGTGCGGGACGACTTCTTGAGCCCGACGACCTCGGCCCGGGCCGCCTTGCCGCGCCGTCCGGGCACCGTGCTGAGCAGGATCGGTTTGATCTTGCCGTAGAGATCCGGGACGCCGGCCAGGTCGCCGAGGATGTAGTAGCCGTCCAGCCGGACGGCCGGCATCAGCTGCTCCAGGATCTCGAAGTGCCCGAGATACACCGTGGCCAGGAAGAACTGCTGGCCGGTGGCGAAGTACGCGCCCGTCATGGCGAGCATGAAGACGAGGTTGAAGTACACCCCGCCCAGGTCGGTGCGGAGCCGTCCGGCCCGTCCGATCCGGTAGATGTCCGTGACGTCGGTGTACATGGACGGCCAGATGAGGAAGAGCCCGCAGCCGATGCATCCCGGCCGCGCGCCTCCGTATCTGCAGGCCGAGGCGTGACCGAACTCGTGGAAGACGAGTGAGGCCACGGTGAGTCCGAACACCACGAGCATCAGGACCGGCTGGTCGAGGACCTGAAGCACGGGTTCGACCGCGCCGAAGAAGCCGAACAGCCAGACGTCCATGGCCACGGCCGCCGCCAGCATCAGCACGACCACGGTGGGCCGGTGCAGCCAGGCCAGCGAGCGGGCGATGCGGGCCGCCCGGCGCTCGTTGAAGATGATCCGGTGCCCCTTCAGGGCGAGCAGCAGATCGGACCGCGGCGCGGTGATCTCCTCCTCGTCCTGCCCCTCCGGCACCGTGACGCCCAGCGGGTCGAGCTTCTCCTCGATCAGGTAGCGCACGTTCTCCGCGCTGAGCTCCCGCCCGTAGCGGGCGCTCACGCGGTGCGAGATGGTCTCGATGTCGTGCACGCCGTCGATCGCGGAGGCGACCAGGTACAGCAGCCGGGACAGCTGCACCACCTGGCCGTCTCCGCGGCGTGCGATGTACTTCGGGTCGGTGAAACCCGATCCCTGGTACTCCCCGTGCAGTTTCAGCCCGGAGCTGAGTCGGGGTACCGGCAGTACCTCGACTCCGGCGCCGACGACCGGCAGTGTCCCCGTGGCGAACTGCTCGTAGGTGACCGGGATCCCCCCCGGCCCCGGCACCGGCGACCCGGTGTCGTACAGCAACGCGGGCCCGTCCCCCAGTGCCGTCATGTGTGGTCCTTCCCCCCCAAGGGGGGGGGGGGCCCCCCCCCCCCCCCCGCGGGCCCCCCCCCCCCCCCGGCGCGGGGGGGGGCGGGGGCGGGGGGCGCGCGGGGGGGTGGGGGGTGGGCGGGGTGTTAGAAAAAACACCACA
>NZ_JBHWEL010000047.1:0-46350 GCF_042734135.1 Streptomyces sp. NPDC059668
GGGCGGCGCGCCGCCCCCCCCCCCCCGCGCGCCCCCCCCCCCCCCGCCGTTCTTTCCGGGACCGGGGCGAAGGAGAAGGCGACGGCGGGGGCGAGGTCCGTGCCCGGTCCGTTTCGCGTCGTTCAGCGAGGTGAGGCGATCGCGCGGGCCGCGGCGACCTCCTGCCGGAGGGGTTCGAGCACGCTGCCGGCCGGCCCGGTGAGATCCGTACGGACGGCGACGAGCACGTCCGTCTCGCGCAGCCCCTCGGACAGTTCCCGCAGTTGCAGGACCACCTGCGCGAACTCGGCGGCCGACGGACGCTGGGCGCCGTGCCGGATCCGTACCCCGGCCGCGGTGGTCGCGTCGACGATCCGCTCGACGGCGACGACGAGCGGGAGCCAGGCGGCGGCGCGCCGGCCGTTGGGCGGGGGTTCGCTCAGGGCCCGCTGGAACTCGGTGCGGATGCCGGACAGGTCGCGGTGGAGCCGGCGCCGCATTCGGGCGCGTTCGCCGGTGTCGGCGTCCTCCCGGGAGGCGTACTCGACGTAGTGGGCGGTGTCCGCGACCGTGTCGGCGAGCCGGTCCCCGACCCGGGTGTGCCAGCTCTCCGGCCACAGCA
The DNA here is from genome assembly GCF_042734135.1 of Streptomyces sp. NPDC059668. Classification (NCBI taxonomy): domain Bacteria; kingdom Bacillati; phylum Actinomycetota; class Actinomycetes; order Kitasatosporales; family Streptomycetaceae; genus Streptomyces; species Streptomyces sp. NPDC059668. The sequence goes on from NZ_JBHWEL010000047.1 coordinate 602, forward strand.
GATAGCCGGCGACGAGCGCGATCGCGCATCCCATCAGGGAGTCGACGAGCCGCGGGACGAGCAGCGCGGTGCCCTGGTGGTTGAGGACGTCGGACAGCAGCAGGATCACCGGGGTGACGGCGGCGGTCTGGTGGCCGTAGCCGCGTGCGCCGAGGACCGGGATGAGCGGGGCGAGGACGACCAGGGCCGGCACGTCCCACCAGCCGAGCGGCACCGCGGCGAGGACGACGGCCGCGACGAGGAGCCCCGCCACCGTGCCGAGCGCGCGCATCAGCGCCCGTGAGAAGACCGATCCGAAGTCGGGCTTCATCACGAAGGTGATGGTGAGGGCGACCCAGTACGAGCGGGCCACCGGTACGAGCGAGACCAGGCCCTGCGCGATGCCGATGCAGACGGCCAGCCGCAGTCCGTAACGCCAGGACCCGGGGGACAGCAGGACGTCGCGGGCGGAGCGCGCCGCGCGGACGCCGAGGCGGGCGGGCCGGCCGAGGGGGTCGTCGGCCGTGCGGGTGTCGGGGGTCCGGCCGGTGACGACGTCGGCGGCGTGGGTCAGCGCGTGGTCGACGGCGCGCGCGGTCTCGTTGGTGGGGACGGGGAGCCCGAGCCGTACCGGGCCGGTGTGACCGGTCTCGACGGCGTCCGCGAGCCGGCGTACGGCGGCGGGCACCTCGGGGGGCAGCGGCTCGGCGTGCCGGCGGCTGTACTGGTGGGCGGCCGGGGCGCTCTCCACGACAGGGGTGACGGCGTTCAGCTGGGCCAGCAGCCGGGCGAGGTCCGGGTTGCGGCCGCGGTGGCGGGCGCGCCGGGCGAGGACGAGGTCGTAGGACTGGTTGAGGGACTGGGTGATGGCGTGGCGGCGGTCGTCGTACGCGTCGGTGCCGCTCGCGGCGAGCAGGTCCGCCACGGCCCGGTACGTCTCCGCGACGGCGACCCGTTCGGGTACGCCCGAGCGCAGCGGCCAGGCCAGCAGGGCGAGGGCGAGGACCAGCAGGCCGCCGCCGGACATCAGGACGGGCGCCACCCACCACGCGCCCGGCAACGGCAGGCCGGCACCGATCACGCAGTTGAGGAGGAGCAGCAGTCCGGACACGGAGGCGACGGAGCCGATCGTCGAGAACATCCCGGAGGCGAGGGCGACGGCGGTGACCGCGCAGACGGCGACCCAGCCGTGGCCGAAGGCGGCCGCGCCGATGGCGACGCCGGCCGCGCCGAAGAGCTGGGGGACGGCGATGGTGAGGACGCGCATGCGGTACGCGTCGGCGGTGTCGCCGATGACGCCGGACAGGGCGCCCATGGAGGCGAGCGCCCCGTAGGCGGGCCGGCCCACGGCGAGGCCGATCGCCAGTGGCAGGGACATCGCGACCGCGGCGCGGACGACGGCGGCCCGGGAGACGGGGGCGTTCTGCGGGCGGAGGTTCCTGACCAGCCAGTCGGGAGGGGTGAGCACACTGGGCAACTGGCGGGGCATGGGCCCATTATGACCGTTTCGCGGAGCCGTCCCCCGACTCGTCCGGGCTGTGGAGGGTGAGATCGACGAGCAGGGCGCGGTGGTCGCTGCCGGCGACGGGGAGGAAGGCGGCGCCGGTGGCGGAGAACTCCCGGGAGACCAGGACGTGGTCGATCTGGGCGCCGAGGGCGGGGGTGGTGCGGGCCGGCCAGCTGGGGGTGCGGGGGGCGCCCGCGAGGCGGGAGGCGTCGCGCAGGCCGGTGTCGAGGAGGCGGCGGAAGGCGGCGTGGTCCTGGGAGGCGTTGAAGTCCCCGGCGATCAGGGTGGGGGTGGCCCCGCGCGCGGCCGCGTAGGCGCGCAGCTCGCCGAGTTCGTGGCGCCACAGGCCGACCTGTCCCGGCAGCGGGGGCATGGGATGCGCGAGCTGGAGCCGTACGGGGTGGCCGTCGACGTCCGCGACGGCTCCCGGCATTCCCATCGTGGCGCGGATGCCGTCGGCCTTCGTGAGCGGGTAGCGGCTCATGATGACCGACCCGTCGGAGCCGGCGCCCTCGACGGACTCCCGGTACGGATAGGGGCCGCCGGTCCGCTGGAAGGCGTTCCGCAGGGCCCGGGAGCAGACGTGCTCGCACTCCTCGACGAACACGACGGCGGGCCGCTCCCGGCGGACCGTCGCGATGAGCGCGGGGGTTCCCCTCCCGAACTGCACGTTGGAGGTCAGCACCCGCAGTTCGGCGACGGGACTGCCGACGGGCTCGCGGGTCCTCCCGTACGGCTCGGTGAACCAGGCGATCGCCCCCAGCACCACCACGCCCCACACCATCCCGGTCCGCCAGCGCGCGAACAGGGCGAGCAGCAGGGCCAGGCCGAGGGGAGCGAGCAGCCACGGCAGGAAGGCGAGCAGCTGGGGCACGGGGGTGATCCCGTCGGTGTCGGCCGCCCGGCAGCCCACGACGACGCTCAGGCCGGTGAGCAGCGCGCCGGACGTCCAGGGTCCGGCCCGCCGTCCGGTCGGCCGCCGTGGCCGCCGGTCCTCCGCCCGTTCCGCCTCCGCCGTGTCCACGCCCGGCCCTCCGCTCGTCCGTGTGGGATGCCCGAATCCTCCCTCGGACGAGGGGTGGCGCGCTCACGCGGGGACGAGCGTCACCTTTCCGGGTGGGCCGGGGAAGGGGCGTCGAGGCGGTGGAGGAAGGCGGCCAGTGCCGCGTTGAACTCCTCGGGCCGCTCCAGGTTCGGCAGGTGGGCCGCCGACGCGATCACGCACAGCGTGGAGTCGGGCAGCGCCGCGTGCATCGCCTCCGCGTCGTGGACCGGGGTGAACTCGTCGTCGGCGCCCACCAGGACGAGCGCCGGGACCCCGACGCGGGTCAGCAGGTCACGGTAGTCGGGGCGGAGCGCGCGCCCGCGCAGGGCGGCCGCGGCGCCCTGGACCGGCGTGCCGGTCATCATGCGGCGTACGTGTGCCGCGACGTGCGCGTCGGCGTAGGGGGCGACCATCTTGTACAGCACCTCGTCGGCGTATCCCGTCATGCCCTCGCGCAGCAGCCGGTCGGCCGTCGCGGCCCGGGCCTGCCGGCCCCGCGGCGTCTCGGCCGCGGGGAAGGTGTCGGCGAGCACCAGCGCGCCGATCCGCTCCGGGAACAGCCGGTAGCACTCCATGGCGATCTGGCCGCCCATGGAGAGCCCGGCGAGGGCGCATCGCGCGACGCCCAGTTCGTCGAGGAGCGCCGCGACGTCCTCGGCGAAGGCGGACAGGAGGGTGACGCCGGGGGTCACCGGGGAGGCGCCGTAGCCGCGCAGGTCCGGTGCGATCACCCGGCGCTCCGCCGAGAAGGCGGCGATCTGGGGGGCCCACATGGTGCGGTCGAAGGGGTGGCCGTGGAGCAGGACGAGGGGCAGCGCCGACGCGGCGGCGTCCCCTTTGTCCTCGTACGCGAGGAAGGGTGCCATGGTCACGACCCTAGGTCCGGCCAACTCCTCGGTGCAATAAGATCTTTGCCCTCGGTGCAATGTGTGGAGGCTCGCGTGGAGGACTACCGGCGTATCGCCGACCGGCTCGCCGACGACATCGCCGCCGGACGGCTCGGGTCGGGTGAACAGCTGCCCCCGCAGCGGGCGTTCGCCCGGCAGCGCGGTATCGCCGGGTCGACCGCCGGGCGGGTCTACGCCGAACTGGTGCGGCGCGGACTGGTGGTGGGCGAGGTCGGCCGCGGCACCTTCGTCCGGGCCGCCCCGGTCCCCTCGGGCCGCGCCCTCGCCGAACCGCCCCCCGAAGTCCCGGACCCGCCCGGGAAGTTCGGCCGTCCGCCCGCCGCGTCCGTCAACCTGGAGCTCAACTACCCGCTCGTACCGGGCCAGTCGGAACTGCTCGCCCCCGCTCTCTCCGCGCTGCTGCGCCCGGACCTGCTCACGGATTCCCTGCGCACGGCGCCCGCCACCGGCACGCCCGCCGCCCGCGAGGCCGCCGCCGCCCTCCTCGCCACCCCGGGCTGGCGGCCCGCCCCGGACCGGCTGGCCTTCGCGGGCAACGCGCGCCAGGCCGTCGCCGCCGCGCTCGCCTCCCTGGTCCGGCCGGGCGGCCGCGTCGGCGTCGAGTCGCTGACGTATCCCCTGGTCAAGGAGATCGCGACCCGGCTGGGCATCACCCTCGTCCCGCTCGCCACCGACGACGAGGGCCTGCGGCCGGAGGCGGTCACGGCGGCCCACCGCTCGACGCCGCTGTCCGCCGTGTACGTCCAGCCGACCCTGCACAACCCGACGTCGGCGACGGCGGGCGACGCCCGGCGCCGGGAACTGGCCGCCGTCGCCAGGGGCGCGGACCTCCCCCTCGTCGAGGACCGGATCTGGTCCTTCCTCCAGGACGGCCGGCGGGGCCCGGACCCGCTGGCCGCGTACGCCCCCGAGCGCACCCACGTCGTGGACGGCCTCTCCAAGCGTGTCGCGCCCGGACTGACGGTGGGCATGCTCGTGGTCCCGCCGGAGCGCGTCGAGGCCGTCGCGGCGGCCCTGCGCTCCGGAGCGTGGACGGCGGGACGCTTCGCCCTGGAGGCCGCGGTCCGCTGGATCGCCGACGGGACGGTGGAGCGGCTGGTCACCGCCAAACGCGCGGACGCGGCGGCCCGGCAGCGGCTCGTCGCCCGGCACCTCGCCGGGTTCCGCGTGCGGGCCGACCCGCGGTCCTACTTCGCCTGGTGGGAGCTGCCCCCGCCCTGGCGGGCCGACACCTTCACGGCGGCGGCAGCGGCGCACGGGATCGCGGTCACCCCCGGCTCGGCGTTCGCGGCCGGCACCGGCGCCCCGGACGCCGTCAGGCTCGGACTCGCGTCGGCCGGTCCGACGGAGCTTGCGCGAGCGCTGCGGACGCTCGCCTGCGTCGCCCGTACGCGGCCGTGAGCAGCGCGGCCGACGCCACCGCGACGCCGAGGGCGAGCAGCAGCCAGGAGACCAGGCGGAGGGTGCCGGTGAGAGCGTCGTAGACCGCGCCCGCCGCGCTGGGGGACACGTCGGCCGGCAGGTCGGCGAGCGTGAGCCGGCGGCCGACGGCGATCGCGACACCGAGCAGCGCGGCACCCAGCGCCGTACCGAGCCCGGTGGCCAGCACCGCCCGTCTGCGGCACACGGCGACCAGGATGCCCGTCACGGCGAGGACGGCCGCCGCGGCCGGCAGCCAGAAGCCCGCGAATTCAAGCACGTGGAACCCCTTCCGGAGCTGGGTCAGGTCCTCGGACGGCAACACCGTGATCTCGGTGTGCTCGACGGGAATCCGGTTCGCCAACGGCATGTGTTCGACCGTGAGTTGGGTCTTGACCCGCTCGGCGACCGGCGCGAGGTCGATGGTCACGGCCTCCTCGCGGTCGCTGTGCAGCGCCCGCATCACGGCGTCGTGCGCGACCCGGTTCGCCGCCTGCCACGCCGTACGGAACGCCGGGGTCTGGGTGAACGAACGCACCGCGTCCCGCACGAAGTGGTTCACCGGCTTCTGGAGCGGCGCGCCCACGTGGACCTCGCGCAGGATCCCGTTCGTGACGGCGGCGGCGATCGCCTCCCGCACGTCCGAGTCGGAGGCGAGGGGCGCCACCGTGGCCTCGTACCGCCCACTGTCGCCGATGCCGTACGTCACCCAGCCCGACAGCGCGCCGATCGGCGCGAGCAGACAGGCGAGGGCGATCAGAACGGCCGACAGGACGCTCCGGGCACGAGGGGACACCCCCTCAGGCAAAGCCCCGCCGGGGCCGGGCGCGAGCGGTGTGACTGCATATGGACGCATGCGGCAAGCCGAACGAGCGCCCGGACGGCAGCCCCGAGACCCGTGCGGCACACGGGCTCCGCCCGCTCCGGTGGAGGGCTCACCCGAACGGGTGTTTCCTGGAACCTGGAAGGAACAGGCGTGGCCGGCACGCCCCGTGGCGGGGGGGGGGGGGGGCCCCCCCCCGGGGGGGGTTTTTGTGGGTGGTGGTGTGAGATAGAGAGAGACAGGAGGGGATGGAGTAGAGAAAAACGAGAGACACACTCAGAGCAGACCCCGGCGGCCGCCGGGGTCTCGTGCACCACATACGACGCGGACGGGACGTCAGCCCACCGGGCGGCCCGCGCCGTCCTCGTGCGTGTAGTAGCGGTAGAAGTTCACCGCGAACACGCCGAACGCGACCGCGAGCGACATCATCGTGGACCGCCACACGCTGTGGTCGGCCTGGCTGTAGATGAAGCCGAACGCGAGGCCCGCGAACACGGCCCACAGCACCGCGTGCAGTTCGCGCCGCATCAGCGGCGCCACCATGAGGACACCGACGCAGACCGCGGCGAACACGATCGCGCTGACGAACCCGAACAGGATGTTCCAGCCCGTGATCGGTCCGCCGCCGCGGTTGATGGCCGCCGCCCAGAACCCGTAGACGAGCCCGCCGAGCACGGGTACCGCCAGCAGCGCGACGGCGTGGGTACGCGCGTCGAAGACGTCCGAGGGCCGTGGCGTCCGTGCCGTCCGTGGCATGTGCCGTGTCCCGGACGCCGATGAGGCAGGTGCCGCGTGAACCATGGGAGCACTCCTCTCTCCTCGCCCCTGCCTTCCAGGGCACACCCCGCCCGGACGCCTGGCAAGTCGGGATGCGGGGGCCCTGACCCCGTGTTTCGCTGACTTCCATGAAGCTCGTACTCTTCGGCGCCACCGGCATGGTCGGCAGCCGTATCGCCACGGAGGCGTCGGAGCGCGGTCACCACGTCCTGGCGGTCAGCAGGTCCGGGCAGTCCCCGGTCCCCGGGGTCACCGCGACCGCGGCGGACGCCTCCGACGCGGCGAAGGTGACCGAACTGGCGGCGGACGCGGACGTCGTCGCCTCGGCGTGCGTGCCACCGCGGGACGCCGCGGATCTCACGGCCCCCTTCCTCGCCCTCAACCGGGCGCTCGTGGACGGTACGCGCGCGGCGGGCGTGCCCCGGCTCGTGGTCGTCGGCGGCGCGGGCAGTCTGGAGGTCACGGCCGGACAGGAACTCTGCGACCAGCCGGGCTTCCCCGAGACCCTGCTGGCGGAGGCGCTCGCCCACCGCGACACCCTCACCTATTACCGCACCCTCGACGACCTCGACTGGACGTACGTCTCGCCCGCCGCGGAGATCGGCCCCGGCCCGCGCACCGGCCGGTTCCGGACCGACGGCGACCGGATGCTCACCGACGAACACGGCAACAGCCGGATCAGCGCCGAGGACTACGCGGTCGCCTTCGTCGACGAGCTGGAGACGCCCACCCACCCACGTGCCCGGATGTCGGTGGCGTACTGACATCCGTCGCGCGCCGACAAGGACAGGCGGTACGGCGAGGTGGGCGACTGGCTACCCCCACTCGGCCCGCTGGCGTCCCCGGCCGGACGGGACGATCCCGTCCAGCGGCAGAAGGTCCTGAGGCTCCGCGGCCGCAGCGTCGCCTGGGTGCCGCCCGCGGTGCTCCTCGGCGGGATCGCCGCCGCCGACTGGAACACCTCGGGCGCGTTCCGGATGATCTCGTGGATCGTGCTCGTCCCGGGCATCGCGGCGGCGCTCTGCGGAGTGTGGGGCACGGCGGCCTTCGCCTGTCTCTCGATGCTCACCTACTTCGCGGTGGACAGGTCCTGGTCGTACCAGTACCGGACGGGGCTGGCCGACTTCATCCTCGTCGCCCTGGGCAGCCTCCTCGCGATCCTGGCCTGCGTGGTCCGGGTCCGCAGCGAACGGCGCATGCTGCACATGCTGGACGTCGCCGAGACGACCCGGCGCACCGTGCTGCGCCCGATGCCGGCCGGCTGGGGCGGCCTCGACCACGCGGCCGTGTACCTCGCCGCGGACAGCGAGGCCCGGGTCGGCGGCGACTTCTACGACATCCAGCCGGGCCCCCGCGGCACCCGGCTCCTGCTCGGTGACGTCCAGGGCAAGGGGCTCGGGGCGGTGGAGGCGGCGGCGGCGCTGCTCGGCACCTTCCGGGAGGCGGCGTACCACGAGCCCGCCCTCGACACGGTCGCCGACCGGCTGGAGGTGCGCATGCTCCGGCACGTGCGCTACCGGGCGGCCCTCGACCGTGACGACTGGGAACGTTTCGCCACCGGCGTCCTCGTCGGTTTCCCCCAGGACGACCGGGACACCGTGGAGTTCGTCAACTTCGGCCACGAACCCCCGCTGGTGGTCGCCCCCGACGGCGTGCGCGACCTGCCGCCGGGCCACGGCCTGCCGCTCGGCCTGGCCGCCCTGACCACCGACCGGCCCCTCGTCCTGACGGTCGTGCTGGCACCCGGCGAGACCCTGCTCCTGGTCACGGACGGGGTGACCGAGGCCCGTGACGCCGACGGCGTGTTCTTCCCGCTCCGCGACCGGGTGGCCGGCGCCCTCGCCGCGGACCCGGCCACCGCCGATCCGCAACGCCTCGTCGAACTCGTCCGCGACGGCACGCTGCGGCACTGCGGGGGGCGCCTCTCCGACGACACGACGATCTTCGCGGTACGGCGGCGGACCGGCGGCGACGCCACGGACAACGGCACAAGCCAGCCATAGGGGGCGTTTGCGCGTCTGTCGTCCCCCCTTTGCAGGCGCAGCGGTTACGGTGCTGGCGTACGTGATCGATGGGGAGGGAACCATGCCCGGAACCGTGCTGCTCCTCGCGGCCTCGCCGGTGGGCAAGGGGTGCCTGGTGGACGCGGCGTCCGTGCTCCCCGTGCTCGCGGCCGTCTCCCCCTCGGTGCTGTCCGGCACGGACACGGCGAACGTGGTCGAACTGGCCGACCCACTGGAGCCGCAGGCCGTCCTGACCCGGCTGCGGGCCGCGGCGACGGCCCCCGGCCCGCTGACGGTGTTCGTGACCGGCCAGCTCCAACTGGACCGCCGCCAGCACCTCCCCCACCTCGCGCTGGCCCGCACCACCCCCGCGACCGTCCGCTACACCGCTTTCCCCTGGCACTGGATCGCCGAGGAACTCCGGCTGCGCCCGCCGGGCACCACCGCGCTCCTGGTCGACCTGCACGCCGACGCGGAGAGCTGGGAGTACCTCGCCACCACCACCCTGACCGTGGGGACGGGCGTCGGCCTGTACGGCAGGGTCGCCCCGCCGCCGCCCCGGCGCACGCTGGCGTCCCCGGCGTACATGAAGGCCGTCGCCACCATCCTGCGCAGCGGCCACCGGCCCGCACTGCCGCTGCTGCACGAGCAGGCGCTGGCCCGCACCGAGGGCGAGGGCGGGCAGCCGGGGATCGTCCTGGCGGTGGACGCGCGGGTGCCCGCGGCGCCGGACCCGCACGCCGCGATCACCGCCGCCGCGCAGGCGGGCCGGCACGCCGAGGCCGCCGCGCTGGCCGGGCGCTGGGAACAGGAGGCGGTCCGCACCTGGGGCGCCGCGTCCGAACAGGCCCTGCACTGGGCGGAGGTCCGCGCGGACCTGGCGATGCTCGCGGGTGACGCGGCCGGCAGCTGCCGGGTCTGGCTGGCGGTGGCGACCGCGCGCCTGGACGCGGGGCAGCCCGCGGACGCCCCGTCCGTGGAGTCGGCCGTGGACCGGGCCCACCACCAGTGGGGCCGGGTCGGCGACCCGCTGCGCGCCCGTGAACTGGGGCTCGCGCTGGCCGGGTTGCGGCTGCGCGTGCCGGGGCGCCGGCAGGGGGCGCTGGACCATGTGCAGCGCAAACTCAGCCGGCTGGAGGCCTGATCGGCCCGGTCGCCCCTGAACGACAGGGAGCACAGGGGCCACGTCCGTGCGGTGCCCGTACCGCGCTGCCCCGGTCGAGAGCCTCCCCGGACGTCCGCTCCGGTGCCATGATGGTGAGTCATGACTGCTGAGGGGGAGGGCGTGGCGGCCCGGGCCGTCCGTGTGCGTCTGGACGGGACGGCGGGCGAGAGTGACGTCGGCGCCCTGAAGAAGTGGCTGGAGCGCGAGAAACCCCTGGAGGAGCTGGTCAGGAGGGGCGACCTCAGGATCGAGGAACGCGCCGGGACCGACGCGCAGGGCACGCCCATGGGCGTCGGCATGGACATCGTGCTCGTGCTGATCGGCGCGGGCGCCGAGACCCTCTTCAAGGAGCTGCTCGCCCAGGTGAAGAGCGCCGTGCGGGCCTGGCGGGACAACCGCGGCTCCGTGGAGAACGGTGATCCGCCCGATGCCCGCGTCGACTCCGTGGACCCCGACGAGAGGTAGTCGGGTGGACCGCTTCGACCCGCGCGGACGAGTGAACCGGGCCCTGCTCGTCGGGGTGTCCGAGTACGAGTTCACGCGGCCGGAGCACCGCCACGGCGTCCCGAGCCCCCTGCCCGCCGTCGCGCACGACCTCCCGCTGCTCGCCGGCGCGCTGGAGCGGGGCGGAGTCGTCGGGCCGGGGGAGATCACCGTGGCGGACTCCCCGGCGCTGGGGGAGTTCCGCCAGGCGCTGCGCGCGGCCGTCGAGGCCGCCGAGGGGCTGCTCCTGCTCTACTTCGCCGGACACGGCGCCGTGCCCAGCGCGGGCGACGAGCTGTGGCTCCAGATGCGTGACGCGGAGGTAGTCCGGGGCGGGACGGCGGGGTTCGAGGGGGCCGCCCCGTTCACCAACGTGCTGAGGATCCTCGCCAACAGTGGCGCGGAGCGGATCGTCGTCGTCCTCGACTGCTGCAACGCGGGCAACGCGGCCCGAGTGTGGGAGGCGGTGGAGAGACCCGACATCAGACGGCGAGTCTCCGTACTCATGGGCGTGCAGGCCAACCACCGCATCGACGCGGGGGACGGCGACACCCCCACGCCGTTCACCGCCCGGCTGGTGGACCTGCTGACGGACGGCGTCGAGGGGCAGGGCGACGAGATCCACTTCCTGGCCCTCTCGGAGGCGCTCAGGGTGTACATGTCCGCCCACCACCGCACCGAGCGCGGGGAGCCCTGGGAACCGCAGAGCCGTACGGAGAACCCGGCGGTGGACGTGCTGTTGGCGGTCCGGCGGGGGGCCGCCGTCGGCTCCGCGGGCACGGGAGTCGCAGGAGGTACCGGCGCGCCTGGAGCCGCCGGGAGTACCAGGGCCGTCGGCGGCTCCGCGGACAGCACGGGCATCGGTGCGGCGGCCGGCAGCGCTGGTACGGGAGCCGGTGTCGACACGGGAGGCACCGCAGGCACCGCAGATGTGGGCATCGGGCCTGCCGGAGGCACCGCAGGCACCGGAGGCCCCGCTGGTACCGCAGGCACGGGAGGCACTGCTGTCACCGGAGCCGCGGGGGCGGCCGGGGCCACCCGGGCCTCCGGAGAGACCGTGGCCGCCGGACCCGCCGGACCCGCCGGACCCCCCACGGCTCCCGGACCAGCCGAGCCAGTCGGACCTGCTGGACCCCCCACGGCTTCCGAGCTAGCCGAGCCAGCCGGACCCGCTGGACCTGCTGGACCCCCGACGGCTCCCGGGCTAGCCGAGCCAGTCGGACCCGCTGGACCTGCTGGATCCGTCGGACCTGCTGGATCCAGCGGACCTGCTGGATCCAGCGGACCCGCTGGATCCGTCGGGCCCGGTCGACCCCGCGGGTCCAGCGGGACGGTCGTGGACCCGGTCCGCCGCGGAGCGCCCACGTTCCGGGTCCGCGGTCTCCTCGCCGCGGCGGCCGGTGCCGTCCGTACCGTACGGGCCCGTGTCCATCCGCCCCGCGGCCCGGCCCGGGCCACCGGCCCCGCCGAGCCCCGGCCGCCCGGCCGGACCCCGCTCCCGCGCGGCCCCTGGCGCTCCCTGCGGCGCCCGTCCCGCCGTACCGCCGTCGCCGCCACCGGCCTGACCGTCGCCGTCCTCGGTCTCACGAGCTACCTCTTCCTCGGCGACGGCACGTCCGGCGGAGCGTCCTGCGCCCCGCCCCTGGAACTGCGCCTGCTCACCGATCCCGACCTCGAACCCACCGTCCGCAAGGCGGCCGACACCTACCTCACCTCGGCGGCCAACACCACGGACGACGGCTGCCGGCGCAGCGGGATCACGGTGTACGGCGCTGGCTCGGCGGCCGTGGTGGCGGGCCTGCGCGACCAGTCGGACCCCTGGCAGCGGCCGGTCGGCGACGAGATCGACCCGCAGCGCGACATCGGGCCCCAGCCCGACATCTGGATCCCGGCCACGGCGGCGACGGCGGCCCGGGCGCGCCCGACCGGGCTCCAGCGCAGCTACGTGTCGCTGGAGCCGGACGCGGCGCCCTTCGCGTACTCCCCGGTGGTGCTGTCCGTGCCGCAGGAGATCGCCGAGGCCTCGGTCGCCGACCGCACCGGCGACTCGCTCACGGGCCTGCGGCAGAAGCTGACGCGGCGGGACGGGAACGCCGAGGTGCGGCGCCCGGACCCGGCGTACACGGACTCCGCGCTGCTGGCGACGGTCGGCCTGTACGGCGCCGGGGAGCCCGACGTGAGCCGGGCCGAGGAGAGCGTGGACCAGACCGGTCCGGTCTCCCCCACCGCCGGCGACCTGCTCTGCACGCTGCCCGACGACGCGGACACCGACCGGGGTACGGCGGCCCTGGTACCGGAGTTCCTGATGGTGAGCGGCGTCGGCTGCGACCGGACGACGCGCACGCTGCGGATGGCCGAGTACCCCGACGACGTGCCGGCCCTCGCCCCGCTCTTCGTGCGGGTCCGCTGGACGGGCGGCGACGCCGACGGCGCGGCGCGGGACGACGCGGTCCGGTCGTTCCACGACTGGCTCACGGATCCGGGTGGCGGGAGCGGCGGGGACGGGCACGCCACCGGCGGCGGGCCGGGCGGGGGGCTCGCGGTCTTCGGGAAGGAGGGCTTCCGCTCCCCGTCGGGGGCTCATGCGCTGCTCTCGTCGCGGGTCCCGGACTCCGGGCTGATCGCCGATCCCGGCCGGTCTCCCGGGGCGGCGGGTGCCGGCGCGATGGAGACGGCCCTGAAGCGGTACCGCAACGCGAACGGGCCGGGCCGGGTGCTCTTCCTGCTGGACAGCTCCGGCTCCATGGCCGACCTGTGGCAGGGGCCCGGCGGTGCCCCCGGCATCCTGAAGCAGTCGTTCGCCGGGCTCGGCGACCGGGACGAGTACGGCGTCTGGTCCGTCGCCTCGGCGGGCAGCCGCCCGTACCGGGAGATTCTGGCGTTCGGCCCGCACGAGCGGCGGGACGCCGAGCGTGCCGTCGACCGCGGAGCCGTGGTCCAGGACGCGGAGGCCGATCCGTACGGCGCGCTCACGGCCGCGCTGGACACCATGGCCCGCAAGGGCAGGGACGACAACCGTCCCGAGCTGATCGTCCTCCTCACCGACGACGAGGACAACAACCGCCTGACCGCGCACGATCACCTCGGCGAACTGCTCAAGACGCTCGGCGACAAGGGCGTTCCGGTGGTCATGGCGTCCCTGGAGAGCGGCGGCTGCGCCAAGGGCGGTCCCGACCAGCGGGTGTCCGAGGCGAGCGGCGGTCGCTGTCTGGACACCAGGGGCGACCTCGTGGCGGGCCTGCGCAACGAGGTCGCGCGCACGGGAACGGGGGACGAGTGACGCGGGGACGGGCGTACGGGGGCGCGGTGGCCCGGCGGGTGTACGGGTGCGGGCTGGCCCTGACGCTCCTGCTGACCGCCGCCTGCACCGGTGGCGGCCCGGCGCCGTCGGGTCTGCCCGCCCCGGCCGGCGGCCCCGGGGACATCATCGTGGCCAGCGGCCGGGACGTGACCGGCAAGGGCGGCATCCGGCAGCAGCTCATAGACGCCTGGAACGCCCGGCAGGACAAGCGGCACACCGGTGTCCACGCCCGCCTGGTCGAACTCCCCGGCTCCGCCGACGAACAGCGCAGCCAGCTCCTCGGCGCGTTGCAGTCGCGCGGCGCGGAGTACGACGTCGTCAACCTCGACGTGACGTGGGTGCCGGAGTTCGCCGCCGCGCACCTGATACGCCCGCTGCCGGACACCCTGGTCGACGCCGACGTCATCAAGTCGGTGGCGAGCACGGCCCGTTGGGACGGGAAGGTCTACGCGGTGCCGTTCAACAGCGATGTCGGGCTCCTCTACTACCGGCGCGACTACCTGGAGCGGGCGCACATCCGGGACACCGACCTGAGCCAGGGCGTCAGCTGGCAGCGGCTGCGGGATCTGACCGACACCGTCGAGGCACCGGGCGTGCCCCGGCCGCGGGAGTACGAGAAGGGCTGGACCACGCAGCTCGGCCCCTACGAGGGACGTACGGTCAACGGCGTCGAGGCGTTCCTCTCGGCCGGTGGCGGTGTCGCCCTCACCGACGACCGGGGCCGCTACACCGCGACCGTGGCGGAGCTGACCGAGGGGGTGGCGCAACTGCGCGCCCGTGCCCAGGCCGCGTACACCCTCGGCGACGCGTTCCGCTCCGACGAGACCGAGTCGCTCACCGACTTCGCCGACGGCCGTACGGCGTTCCTGCGCCACTGGCCGTACGCGTACCGCACCCTGCACCAGTCGCTCGGCGAGGCGCAGGTCGGCGTGGCGCCGCTGCCGGGCCGGGCGGTGCTGGGCGGCCAGAACCTCGCGGTGACCACGCAGTCGCCGCTGCGCGCCGAGAAGGCGAAGGAGCTGATCGGCTTCCTCACCGGCGCGGAGAGCGAACGCTGTCTGCTGGACGCGGGGTTCGCGGCCACCCGGGAGTCCGCCTACCAGGACGACGGGGTGACCTGCGGCACCGCCAGGACCTCCGGTGCCTCCCCCGCCGCCTCGGCGTCCCCGCCGGCGTCGCCGTCCGCGGAGAGCGCCGACCGTATGCCGCGCGACGACCACGGGCGTCCGCGGTACGCCCGCACCATCCTGCTGCCCGCGCTCCGGCGCGCCGTGCAGCGTCCCCGCACCCCGTTCTACGGGGCCTTCACCCAGACCTTCGCCACCGGACTGGGCGGGCTCTTCGGCGAGGACCCGCCGGGCGACGCGGAGCTGGCCGCCGGACTGGACAAGGCGCTCAGGCGGATCCTGCCGGGGCGGTGAGACAGGCGAGGGCTCCCGACACCAGCGTCCGTACGCCCGGCGCGAGGGTGCTCGGGTCGGGCGCGAAGCGCGGGCTGTGGTTGCTGGGCACGGCCGCGAACTTCTCCATGAGGTCGTCGCCCGGCGCGGCGTCCCAGACCTCCGCCGGGGTGCTCGTCACGAACCAGTAGGAGTACGGGATCCGTCCGTCCGCGAGCCTCGGGAAGTCCTCGCTGCCCATCGCCGGGCCGGGGTCGAGGATCGTCCCGGTGCCGAAGACCTCGCCGTGCACGGCGGCGATCCGCCGGTCGGTGTCCGGGTCGTTGACGGTCACGGGGAAGCTGTTGCCGACGGTGACGTCGGGCTCGCGCGGGCAGCCGGCCGCCAGGCACTCGCCGGCCGCCATCCGCCGGATCGCCGCGATCATGCGGTCCCGCACCTCGTCCGACTGGGTCCGCAGGTTGAGGGCGATCCGGGCCTCGGAGGGGATGATGTTGTTGCGGGTGCCCGCCTCGATCCGTCCCACCGTCAGGACGGCCTGCTCGCGCGCCGCGATCTCCCGGCTGACGACGGTCTGCAGCCGGGTCACCAGGTACGCGGCGGTGACGACCGGGTCGACGGTCGACTCCGGTCGCGAGCCGTGCCCGCCCAGCCCGTGCACGACGATGTCCACGTCGGTCGAGGCGGACATGATGAGACCGGGCCGGTGGGCGTAGAGCCCCGTCGGACCGGGCGCCGCGTGCTGGGCGAGCAGTACGTCCGGCGGCGGGAACCGCTCGTACACGTGGTCCTCGATCATCGCCGCCGCGCCCTCGCCGGTCTCCTCGGCGGGCTGTCCGAGCACCAGCAGCGTGCCCGACCAGGTGTCGCGCCCGGCGGAGAGCGCCTGGGCCGCGCCCGCCAGCCAGGTGACGTGCAGATCGTGTCCGCAGGCGTGCATCACGCCGGGCGTCGTGGACGCGTACGGCAGCCCGGTCTCCTCCTGGACCGGCAGCGCGTCCATGTCGGCGCGGAGCAGGACGGTGGGTCCCGGTCCGTTCCGCAGGACTCCGACGACACCGGTGCCACCGATGCCGGTGACCGTGTCGAACCCGGCGGTGCGGAACCGGTCGGCGAGGGCGGCGGCCGTGCGGTGCTCCCGCATCGACAGTTCCGGGTGCCGATGCAGATCCCGGTAGAAGTCCTCCAGGGCGGGGACCGGGAGGTCGGCGGTGAGGTCCAGCGCGGTACGTGCGGCAGGGGAGTTCACCGGGTCAGAGTAGAGGCCGCCGGCGGAACGGGGGGAGTTCCGCCGGCGGCCGTACGCGCCGTCCGCCGCGGGGGAGGACGCGGTTGCCGGACGGTCGGGTCTCCTGGGAACGGGGCGGCCCCTCGCCGCGCTGCCGCCGTGGCCGCTACGGTCGGGAAGGGGTGCCGTACGCCGTGTCCGTGGGTCCGGAGCCCTGCTGGTGGAGGGCCGGGGCCGGATCGGCCGCCCTGGCGGGACCCGCGTTCGCCGCCAGGACCAGTGCGGCCACGGCGGTGACTGCCGCACCGAGCACTCGGAAGTAGCGCGCGGAAATACGTCGGAGCACGGCGACCTCGCAACAACAGCGGCGTATTAAGCAGGCTTAACCCGTCGCTTAACGTAGGGGCTCGGAGCACCAAAGAGCAAGGGGCGCAAGGGGAGTTGGATATTAGTCAAAAGTCGTCTCGGGTTAAGTGGACTTAATGGCATGCTTAATCCATGGCGGAGCGTGACGGCCCGGAGGTCATCGGGCGCAGGGTCCAGCAGCTGCGTACGGAACGCGGGCTGACACAGCGGCAATTGGCGGAACCGGCGTACACGCCCGCCTACATCTCGACGCTGGAGGCGGGGCGGGTACGCGCCTCGGAGCCCGCGCTGCGGCACATAGCCGAGCGGCTCGGGGTGGCGTACGAGGAGCTGGCGACCGGCCGGCCGGCCCACCTCGCCACCGGTCTGCGGCTGCGGCTCACCGACGCGCAGCGCACCCTCGCCACCGGCGAGGCCGAGGTCGCCGCGGAGCAGTACACGGTGCTCCTCGAAGAGGCGGACACGCACGGACTCGTCGCCGAGCAGGCCGCCGCACTGCTCGGTCTCGGCGAATGCGCCCTGGAGAACGGGGACCTGGAGACCGCCCGGGAACGGTTCGAGGCGTCGGAGCGGCGCCTCGGGGACGCCCCGCTGCCCCAGCGGGTGCCCGCCCTGCGCGGCCGTGCCGTATCCCACTACCTCGCCGGCGAACTCCGGTACGCCTGCTACCTGTTCGAGTCCACGCTGGACGAGCTGAACCGGACCGGGATGCACGACCCGGACGCCCTGCTGCTTCTCTACACCGGGGTCATCGCGCCCTACATGGACATGGGCGCGCACGCCCGCGCCGCCCAGGCCGCCGAGTTCGCGCTCGCGCTCGCCCCGCAGGTCGGCGACCCCGCGCTGGTCGCCCGGATGCACCGCTCGGTGGCCCGCACCATGATCGCGGAAGGCCGGATGACGGAGGCCGACGCGTCCCTCGCCAAGGCCGCCGAGCTCTACCGGCAGCTCCAGATCCGTACGGAGCTCGCCAACTGCCACTGGATGCGGGGGTACCTGTACGCGCAGAACGGGGAACTGGAGCGCGCCGAAGGCGAGTTGCGTGAGGCGCAGGTCATGCTGTCGGCCAAGCGGGCCGCCCTCTACACCAGCCAGGTCAACGTGGAACTGGCGGACGTGCTGCACCGGCGCGGCAAGTCGACGGAGGCGGCCGTCCTCCTCCACGAGGTGCTCGGCGACCTCAGCCCCGAACGCGGCGCCGTGCACTCGGCGGGCGCGCACCGGCTGCTCGGCATCATCGCCGAGGACGCCCGCGACACCGAGACCGCGGAGGAGCACTACGTCCGGGCGCTGAGCCTGCTGGAGCGGGCCGGCGCGGCGGGCGACCTGGCCGACCTCTGCCGCCTGCTCGGCGACCTCCTGCGCCGCACCGGCCGGGTGGAGGCGGCCCTCGACGCCTACCGCACGGGCCTGGGCCACCGCACGGCCCCCGGCACGACCACCCTGGGCCCGGCCCCCGCGCAGCCACCGCTCTGACGGCCGCCGGGGGCGCGGAGGGCGCCCCCGCACCCGCCACCCGGCCCCGGGGCCCCGGCACCCCCGTACGGCCTCCACAGGGCCCCGCGGGGGCGCTGCCGGGGCCCTACGGGGTCACGACGGGGAACGCCCGGTCCGGTTCGGTGGCGTACGACAGGAGGCGGTCCAGGAGGGTGGGGTCGCCGTCCGTCTCGATGCCCGCGAGGCCCCGCCCCTCCAGCACGGCGCGCAGTTCCGGCCGGGTGAGGGTCAGGGTCAGTCCCGCGTGCGGCTTCGGGACGTGGTGGACCGGCATGCCGCGGTGCGTCAGCGCGCCGTGGTGGAGGTTGACGCGGTGGCGGCGCTGCTCGTCGGTCACGACGAGGTCGAGGGTGAGGTGCTCGTGCCAGGCGCGCGGGCCGTCGATACGGACGGCGAGCGAGTCGAGGAGCATGCTCACGGTGAGCGCGGAGGTGAGTTCGGAGCCCGTGGTGTCGATGTCGGTGTCGACCGTGACCCCGCGCAGTTCCAGGGCGGCCGTGAGGTAGTAGTTGCGCCAGGTGCCGTTCTCGGCGCCGTGACCGAGCCGTTCGTAGACGCCGCTGAGGGTCTCCCGGGCCGCGCTGTCCGACGGGTCGGCGAAGACCAGGTGGTTGAGGAGGGTGGCGGCGAAACGGAGGTCGCCGTTGTCCGCGTACGCCCGCGCCTTCACCAGGGCCTCCGTCGGACCGCCCGCCAACTCCACGTAACGGGAGGCGAGTTCGGCGGGCGGATGCTCCCAGAGGTGGGCCGGGTTCCCGTCGTACCAGCCCATGTACCGCTGGTAGACGGCCTTGACGTTGTGGCTGAGGGAGCCGTAGTAGCCGCGCGCGTGCCAGGACCGCTCCAGGGCGGGCGGCAGCCGCAGCTCCTCGGCGATCTCGGTGCCGGTCAGGCCGTTGTTGAGGAGGCGCAGGGTCTGATCGTGCAGATAGGCGTACAGGTCCCGTTGCTCGCCGAGGAACCGGACGACGTTCTCGCGCCCCCAGGTCGGCCAGTTGTGGGAGGCGAACGCGACGTCGTAGGTGTCGGCGAACAGGTCCACGGTCTCGTCGAGGTAGCGGGCCCAGACGCGCGCGTCACGGACCGGGGCGCCACGCAGGGTGAGCACGTTGTGCAGGGTGTGACTGGCGTTCTCGGCCACGCACAGCGCGCGTTGGTCGCGCAGCAGGAAGTTCATCTCGGCGGGTGCCTCCGTCCCCGGCGTGAGCTGGAAGACGAACCGCACGCCGTCCACCGTCTCCTCCTGCCCGGTCCGGGTGACGTCCACGTTCGGGGCGACGAGCGTGACGGTGCCGTCGGAGGTGGTGGTGCCGAGCCCGGTGCCGATCTGGTCGCGCGGCCCCTTGGGCAGCCGGGCACCGTGCATGAACACGGCCCGGCGCAGCATCGCGTTGCCGGCGAAGACGTTCTCGCTGACCGCGTGCTCCAGGAAACCCACGGGCGCGAGCACCGGCACCCCGCTCTCGCTGTCGTGCGGCAGCACACCGCGGGCGCCGCCGAAGTGGTCGACGTGCGAGTGGGTGTAGACGAGCCCGGTCACCCGGCGCGGTCCGCGGTGCTCGCGGTAGAGGGCGAGCGCGGCGGCGGCGCACTCCGCCGAGATCAGCGGATCGATGACGACGACACCCTCGCGGCCCTCGACGAGCGTCATGTTCGACAGATCGAGCCCGCGCACCTGGTAGACGCCCTCGGTGACCTCGTACAACCCCTGCCGCGCGCACAGCCGCGCCTGCCGCCACAGACTGGGGTGCGCGGTCGGCGGACAGTCGTCCGCGAGGAACGCGTAGGCGTCCGCGTCATGGACCACCCGCCCTCCGGCGTCCCGGACCACGCCGGGAACCAGGGCCGCGATGAACCCGCGATCCGCGTTCTCGAAGTCGGTCAGATCCTCGAACGGCAGCTCTTCGCCCGCGGCATCCATGACCCCACCCTCGACGGGACCTCGTCCTGGGACCAGTGGGGTGGGCCGTTCGAGGGGGTGGTGGGGCCCGGAAAGGGGTCATCGGGCGGGGAGCCGGTGAGGCACCTGGACCGTCGCACACCGAAAACCCGGCAACCTGCGGATGGGGCAGCCGCGGGGTGAGGTGGCCGGGTCCGGTGGTGTCAGTCGGGTCGGGTACTGCACGCGTCGTGGGTGGTGACGGCGGTGCGGGTACTGCGCAATGTGCAGGTCAGAGCCTGTCCATCCGGGTGTAGGGGCTGAGGATGCGGGCCTGGCGGGAGCCGAAGTCGACGAGCATGGCGATGCCCTCTTCGACGCCGATGATCGTGCCCAGGCCGAACTGGTCGTGGGAGACACGGTCTCCGAGGCTGAATTCCTTGGCCACGGGGACGACCGGGGCTGCGAAGGGGCTGGTGGGCAGGTGGCGCCGGGGCGCGGAGGGTTTCGTCATCGTGTAGCCAGTATGGGCTTTGTTTGGCCGATCGGAAGCCCCGGATTTCCTTCTTCGGCCGGAGAGGGGCCCACGGAGGTGCCGGTGATCTTGGCCCAGACGCTCTCCGAGATGTGGGCGGAGAGCCCCTCGGCGGTGCCGGGGAGCGGAGCCGGGAAGGCCGCCTTCCTGCCCTTGGCCGGGTGTTCCGCGAAGAGAGCCACGGTGAGGGTGAGGTGTTCGTCGTAGGTCGTCCGCCAGAGGGTGCGCCGGCCCGCGGCGCCCGTGAGGACGACCGGGAGACCCTCGGCCCCGCTCTGCATCAATTTGGTCAACACCCCCGCGCCGCCGTTCGCCATCGCCGTACTGGTGTTCGGATGCGCGCGGTAGAGGGTGCGGCCCCCGCGGGTGATCCGCGCGACCGTGTACGGCTTCGCGTACGTCCCGTGCGCCGCCCCCGCCGCGTACGCCGAGGCCAGCCGCAGCGGCGTCGGGGCGGCGGTGCGCGCGAGGGCGGCGAGCGGCGGCAGCAGCTTCGTGCCGGAGAAGGGCTCCAGCGCCGTGCCCGCCTCCACCGCGCCGTCCACCGCGTCGTTGAAGGGCTGGCGGGCGTGGTCCGCGCCGCCGTACAGGACCCGGACCGCGCCGTCACCCGGGACCAGGGCCACCACGGCCGTGTGCAGCCGGGCCCCGCCCTCGGCGGGCGGTGCGTCGCCCGCCGGCTCGGCCGTCGCGTCCTGTGCCGTCAGATCGAAGGTGGTACGGACCGTGTAGCCGCCCCGGGCGAGCTGGTCCTCGGTGATGCCGAGCCGGTCGGCGGCCTCGGCGGACGCCACGTCGATCAGGTACTGGCGCTGGCCGTCCGTGTCGCCCGGCGGATAGAAGCGGAAGGCGGGGAAGCGGGCCGCGGCGCGCTGGGCGGCGGTGATGGCGCCGCTGACCGCCATCGCGTCCAGCACCCAGTCCCAGCGGTCCACCAGTTTCGCCGTCACCGCGGGGTCCGAGCCGGCCTTCTCGTAGTACGACGGGATGTTGATGACGGCCGCGAGCGCCGCGCCCTGGCTCACGGTCAGGTTCCTGGCGTCCACGCCGAAGTAGTTCCGGGCTGCGGACTGGATGCCGGCCGCGCCCCGGCCGAAATAGACCGTGTTGAGATAGCCCGCCAGGATCTCGTCCTTCGACCGGGTGCGGTCCAGCTTGATCGCGATCAGGGCCTCGCGCGCCTTGCGGGACAGCGACTGCTCCGGGGTGAGCAGGGCGTTCTTCACGTACTGCTGCGTGATCGTGGAGCCGCCCTGCCGGCCGCCGCCGCTCACCGTCGCCCAGGCCGCCCGGGCGATCGCCTTCGGCGAGATCCCCGTGTCCGAACGGAAGGTGCGGTTCTCCGCCGCGATCACCGCCTCCCGCACGTGCCCCGGCACCTGCGAGAGAGGTATCTCCTGACGGTCGACGGGGCCGCGCCGGCCCAGGTAGTCGCCGTCGTCGTCCACGAAGACGGTGCTCTGCATCGCCGTCTCGGGGTGCGGCTCGGGGATGACCGTGAGGTGGTACGCGACGAGGGCCGCGGCGACGAGGTGGGCGAGGACGGTGAGCAGGACGATCAGCGCGCGGCGCAGACGCCGACCGCGCGTGCGGCGGACGCGGATGCGGCGGTCGGCCATACGGCGCCGCAGACCGGACCGGAGCCTGCGCCGGCCCCGTGAGCCACCGCACCTCCGGCTCGGGGCCGCGCCCACGTCCGTTCCCGCCTCCGCGCCCGCGTCCGTTCCCGCCTCCGTGCCT
Organism: Streptomyces sp. NPDC059668; assembly: GCF_042734135.1. NCBI lineage: Bacteria > Bacillati > Actinomycetota > Actinomycetes > Kitasatosporales > Streptomycetaceae > Streptomyces > Streptomyces sp. NPDC059668. The sequence continues at coordinate 22,657 of NZ_JBHWEL010000047.1, forward strand.
GCGGCCGTGTCCGCGTCCGGGTTCCGGTGCCGGTGCCGGTTTCGGTTCCAGTTCCGGTTCCGGTCCCCGTGAGGACCCTCGTGAGGACCCCTGTGAGGGCTCCCGTGAGGACGTCCGGCCGGCCGGAGGCCCTCGCGGGGCCGTCCGGACAGGTCCGCCGCGCCGGTCCGCCCGGGGCGGCTCGTCTCCATGTCCTCGCCGCTCACGTCGCGAACCCCGTGGTCGCGATCACCCTGCCCGCGGAGTCGTACACCGTGACTCTTCGCGTGGGACCGTCGGGGAACCGTCGTTTCGTCGGGATCCCGAACACCCCGGGCACCGCGGGCACCCCTGGCACCTCCCGCGCCTTCGGTGAACGCGGCTCCCCCGTCGTCCTCGGTGTCTTCGGTGTCCTCGGTGTCTTCGGCCCCGTCACCAGCGCGTACCAGACGCCCCAGTGCGGACTGCCCGCGAGGGTGAGCGCCGTGCCGTCGACGTCGCCCGCCGTGGTCTCGACCCGCACGCGCGCCGCGTCCCCCCTGCCGCGGTAGACGCCGGACACGAAGCGGCCCTGGTCGCCGTCGGCCTCTTCCTGGAGGGTGACGGCGGATGTGCCGGGACCGACGCCGCCGTGCTCGACGCCACGGAAGCGCGGTGCGGCACTCCCGGGCGTGGTCCAGTGCGCGCCGTCCTCGGTGAGCCAGATCTTGATGCCGGACGCGATCCGCACCCGCTCTCCGGGCGCCACCACCCGCACCGTGCCCCGGGGGTCGGCGGACGGGCCCGTCCACCGCGTCGCGTCCGCCCCCGAGCCGGCGCCCCCGCGCAGCGCCACCGCGGCCGCCGGGACCACCAGCAGCGCGCAGGCGGAACCCGCCACGACGGCCGCGCGGCGCCGACGGCGCCGCCGGGCCGCTCGTTCGACGGCGGCCAGGGGGACGGGCGACGGAGTCACGTCGCGGGCGGCGTCGGCGAATATCTCGCGCAATCGCTCGGCCTCGGCCGGGACACCTGCGGACCTGCGGTGACGGTTCATGGGCGGGCTCCGGGAGTGAGACGTCGAAGGGCGAAGGACGGATCGGCGCGCAGGGCCCCCAGACCGCGCCGGGCGAGCGCCCTGACCGTGCCGGCGGAGCAGCCGAGCAGCTGGGCCGTCTCGGCCTCGCTCAGGCCCTCGGCGAAGCGCAGCACGAGCACGACGCGCTGCCGGGCCGAGAGCGCCGACAGCACGGTGAGGGCCGGGACCGCGGCGGGGGCCGTGAGCGAGGTGGACGCCGTGAGCGAGGTGGAGGCGGCGCCGCGGGACGCCCGCTCGCGCGGGAAGGGCGGCCGCGGCCGGGTGACGCGTCTCCTGCGGGCGCGGGCGAGGTGGTGCTCGACCAGCGTGCGCCGTACGTAGAAGGCGACGTCGTCGCGCGGGATGCGCCGCCAGCGGGTGCGGACCCGGGCCAGCGCGGCCAGGACGAGGTCCTCGGCCTCCTGGGGGTCGCCGGTGAGCAGGTGCGCGGTGCGGACCAGGCGGGGCCAGGCCGCGGCGGCGTACGTCGTGAAGTCGCCCGCACGCCCGGGGGCGGCGGAGAGGCCGCCTTCACCGGCGGGCGGGGCGGACGGGGCGTCGGATGGAGTGTGGGGCACGGCCGGCGGTCCCTCGGAGTCTCGGGTACGTGGGGGAGGTGCGGTGCGGGCGAGCCGGGACCTGAACAACTCGGCTCACCCGCCCGCGGTTTCAGCGCGGCCCGGACCGGGCGCGGACCTCGGCCCCGGTGCCGCGGGCGTTCATGAGCGGACAACTCCGGGCGGGGCGGGGGCATGTGGCCGACCGGACCCCGGGCCCGGCTGTTCGAGCGCGGTGGCCGCCCGCCTGCGCGTCCGTCTCGCGTTCCGGTCGTCGTCGCCGTGGTCGCAGTCACCGTCGCCGTCGCTGCCGAGGACCACCTCGTCGCGGAAGGGGTCCCCGACAGAGGCGGTGGACCTCAACGAAAGTCCCGCCCAAGCCCGTTGGGAGGACGGTCCCGCGTGGTCGAAGAGGACGGGCGTCGGCATGCCGGCACCCGCGGTCCGCCCGCCGGCGACGTCGACGTGCGGAACGGGCAGTCGGACGGGGGACCCGGCCGTCACGGCCACGGACCAACCGGCCGCGTGGCGACGGATCCTGACTCCGCTCGTCATCGTGTTCCCCCTGTGGTGTGTTTCGATGTGCGGCGTACGGGACCTGTACGCACGGCACGTTCCGCCGGGTTGCACGGGGCCACGGAAATTCCGGAATCTCCGGCGGGGGCACGACCGAGGAAGCTGCGGGAGGCATGACCGAGGAAGAGTTCGACGCGTTCTACGCCGCCGCGTTCCCCCGGCTGACCGGCCAGCTCTTCGCGTTCACCGGGGACCACGGCGAGGCACAGGACGTCGTCCAGGAGGCGTTCGTGCGCGCCTGGGACCGGCGGCGGGAGTTCCTCGCCGACGGGGCGCCGGAGGCGTGGATCCGGACCGTGGCGATGCGGCTCGCGGTGAGCCGCTGGCGTCGCGCGCGCCGCTGGCTGGAACTCGTGCGCCGCGCCCCGGCGCCCGAGCACACCCCGGGACCCGGTCCCGAGCGCACGGCGCTCGTCGCCGCACTGCGCACGCTGCCCGAGGCACAGCGGATGGCGCTGGTCCTGCACCATCTGTGCGACCTCAGCGTGGAGCAGGTAGCCTCCGAAACCGGGGCCCCCGTGGGCACCGTCAAGGCCCGGTTGTCCCGCGGCCGGGCGGCGCTGGCCCGGGAACTGGCGGCGGACGAGTGGGAGGCCGCCGACGGGGGGAAGAAGACGCACGCGGGGCGGCGGGCGAACACCGCGAAGCCCTCCGCCGGCCCGGCGGCCTCGGCCGCCACGGCCGGCGACGCTGCGGACGAGGCGAGGAGGGAGGACGACCGTGTCCGATGAACTCACCTCGGAACTCGCCTGCGATCTGCGCGAGTTGGCGGCATCCGGCGAGACGCAGCCGCCGGTGTCCGGGGCCGGGATCCGTTTCAGGGCGGTACGTCGCCGGCGCCGCCGCCGTACGGCTGTGGCGGTGTCCGTCGCCGGTGCCTGCGCCGCGGCGAGCCTGGGGCTGCTGCTGTCCCTGAACCTCGGTGACGGCGGGACGCGTGAGCGTCCGTCCCCGGCCGCGAGTCCCACCGCCCCGCCCCGTACACCCGTGGCGGTCGCCGCCACCGTCGATCCCGCCCGCCGGGTGCTGACGGCCGGGGGCCGCGACATGCCGGTGTCCGTGGGCATGCCGGGTCACCCCACGCCGACGGGCCGGATGACGGTCGTGGCGAAGCAGGGCGTCCGGACGGTCCCCGCCGTGCAACTGGACATGAAGAACGCCTTCGAGCTGAAGGTGCCCTGGGTGATCGAGCTGCGCGCCGCCGACGGCACGACGAACTTCATCGGCGCCCTCTCCGTCGACCAGAAGGCCCCCGGCAACTACGACATCACGGGCGGCTGGATCGGGCTGCGGCAGACCGACGCGCAGTGGCTGTACGGGCGGTTGGAGCTGGGCGCGGTCGTCGACGTCGGAGACGCCGGGGACGCCGGTGGCACGGGCGCCGCGCAGCCCTCGTCGGGCCGTCAGCCCGTCGCCACGGCCATTCCGTCCAGGTAGGCGTCGAGGGCGGCGAACGTCGCCGCGGGCTGTTCGATGTGCGGGAGGTGGCCGGCCTCGGGCACGGACACGAACCGCGCGTCGGCGAACGCCGCCGCGAACGCCCGCCCGTACGCGGGCGTCATGATCCGGTCGCTCTCGCCCCACAGTACGAGCGCGGGTATCCGGATCCGTCCGAGGCGGTTCATGAGTTTCGGGTCGTGCATGTACGGGTCGCCGGACAGCGCCCGCAGCGTCACCATGTTGGCCTTCTGGGCGGTGATCTGTTCCTCGGTGAGGGTGGCGGGGTTCACGGCGAAGCGGGCCGGGTCGTGGAAGGAGTACGTGCCGATCTCGCGCGGGTCGAGGGCGAAGATGTCGCGGACCGGCTCGCCCGGTACGTCCACACCCGCGGAGTTGACGAGCGCGAGACGGGTGATGCGGTCGCCGTCGTCGCGGAAGGCCATCTCGGCGGCGGTCCAGCCGCCGAGCGAGGAGCCCACGACGAGGACGTCGCGGTGGTCCTCGTCCTTGAGCCAGTGCAGATAGGCGAGGGCGAGGTCGTCCACGCCGGTGAACCAGTCCGGGCGTCCGGTGCCGTTCCAGCCCGGGTGCGTGGGCACCACGACCCGCATGCGGGCGGCCAGATGGGCGGCGATGCCCGCCACGGTGGCGGGGCCGCCACCGCCGTGCAGGACGAGGGCGAGGGGCCCGTCCTCGGGGCCGCTCTCGGTGAGGGTGAGCGGGAGGTCGGGGCGGGTGCGGACGGTACGGGTCCTGGTGCTCTTGGTGTCAGCCATGCGCCACACGGTATCTACGCATACGTATATACGCAAGCGTATTCGGCACGTTAGAATCACGGCATGACTGGTGGCACGAGTGAGCGGGAGAGGCGCGTGGACGATCGGGAGGGCGGTGCGGTCGACCTCGAAGCACTGGGACGGGCCGTGAAGGAGGCGCAGTACCGGCATCACCGGGCGCTCGACACCCGCCTCGCGGCGGTCGGCACGACCCTCGCCCAGTGGGACGCGCTGCGGGCCATCGGCCGGTCACCCGGTGCCTCCGCGCACGAGCTGGCGGTGGCGACCTTCCAGGGCGACCAGTCCTTCGGCACGCTGGCCGGCCGGCTCGCCGCCCAGCACCTGGTCGAGCGGCGTCCCGGCCGTGGCCGCCGGATCGAGCATCACCTCACCGAGGCCGGCGAACGGACGCTGGAGGCGGGGCGTGCCGTCGCGGTCGAGGTGCTCACCGCGTCCTTCGCTCCGCTCGACGAGGGCGAGCGGGTCACGCTGCTGGGCCTGTTGCGCCGACTGGGCATGGACGCCGGGACGGTTCCCTAGAGTCGGTCCTATGGGAATACTCGGATTCTTCGTCCTCGTCATGATCGTCTTCGCGTGCTACGCGGGACTTGAGGGCCGACTGGGACGCACCGACCGCAAGATCGCCCGCGTCGAGCGCAAACTCGACCTGATCCTCGACCACCTGGGCGTCCGGGAGACCGAACCGGAGCTGGAGCAGGTGGCCGCGCTCGTGCGCGACGGCAGGAAGATCGAGGCGATCAAGGCGTACCGGCAGTTCACCGGGGCGGGCCTCAAGGAGGCGAAGGACGCGGTCGAGCGGATGGACTGACGCCCGGTGCACCCGGTGCGCCCGCTGCCCGGACCCACCGGGGCCGCGGTCCGTCGGTCAGCGGGTCCGCCGGCCGGCCGGTTCGTCAGTTCGTCGGGTTCGTCAGTTCGTCGGGCTGGCGGCGGGCGTCTTCCCTTCGAGTACCTGCCGCAGCCGCGAGGTGCCCTGCTGGACGGCCTGCGTCGTGGAGTCCGTCTCGGCGCCGTCCAGGCCGCCGTTGGTGAGGAAGAGGGCGCTGTCGCCGACCCGCACGGCGGCGATGTCCAGGGTCAGGGTCGAGGGTTCCCCGTCCAGCTGCCCGTTCATGGTCAGCATCAGCCCCTGCCGGGCGTCCCCCTCGTCGGGCAGCTGTGTCGAGACGACCTGGACGTTCTGCTGACCGCCCTGCCCGTCCACCGCTGTGAACTCGGCGCACTTCTGCGGCAGCGTGGCCACCCACGCCAGTTGCCTGGTCAGCTCCGGCTGCCCGTATTCGGCGACCTGGTAGTGCATCTGGGCCTGGTTGTTGCTGTCGTCGAAACCGGTGACGGCCTTGGTGCCCTTCGCCGGGCCGAGCAGTTCTTCGGCGTACAGGCCGTCGAGCAGCTTCTGGCAGTCGGCGGCGGCGTTCTTGTCCCCGCCGAAGCCCGCCGCGTCGACCTTGCTCTTGAGCAGGCCGTCCCGCCAGGTCGCCGCACCCGACGTCCCCGTCCACTGCGACGGCAGGTCCGCGTTGGTGATCAGCGCGGTCCTGGCCTGGGCCTCGGTGAGCGTGCCGGCGGACGACGAGGTCGACGCGGCGGCCAGCGGGTCGGCGGGGAGTGTGTGCCCGGAACCCCCGTCGCCGCCGTTCGAGCACGCGGTCGCCGACCAGAGCACGCCCACCGTCAGGGCGCAGACCAGCAGCCGGGGCACGGGGGACGGTGGCAGGGCGGAGGCGGGGCGGTGCGGCGGACGGTTCACGGCGGAAGCCTCCTGACGGCGGGCGCGATGTCTGCGTCCACGCCACCACCGGGTGCGGCGCACCACCAGCGCACCGGGCCCGTCCGGGTGACCGGCCGCGCGGTCGTCAGCCGGCCGGGTCGTGCGCAGGCCGTCCGGCGCCCGGCGTCGCCACCCGTACCTTGCGGCTTCCGCACCGTGTGCAGACCGCGTCGGCCAGCGGCGACCTGATCGCGACGCCGTCCTCGTCGACGTACTCCTGTGTGTGCAGACCGGCGGCGTCGGTCGGATCGGTGAAGAACATGACCTGGAACGTCGCCTCCCAGGTGTGCCCGCAGTTCCGGCAGGCGAACGCGAAGGTCTCGGACACCGCACCGGGCTCGCTCGTCATGGGCCCTCCTGGGCTCTCCTGCGTCGTAAGGGCCGCGCGCCCGTCCGCGCCCCCGTCGTACGAGGCGCATCCCGTCCCGTACCGGACGCGTCCTGCCGGCCGGGCGGCCGTCGTCGGCCGGTCTCCAGCGCACACCGGTCGTCGCGGGGCGGCAACTCGGGGTGGTGGGCGCGGAGAGGAGGGAGGGGAGGGGAGATGCGGTGGGCGTGAGTGGGCGTGAAGGGGAGGCGCGGTGGGCGGGCCGGCGCGTGGGGCGGGGCTCGGCGGGATCTTCGGGGGTCGGCCGCGACACGCCCGGCGGAGGCCGTCCGGTCGTGTCGGCGGGGCGCCGGGACCGCCTCGGGGACAGGGCGCGCGGTGAGGCCCGGCACCGCCCCGGTCCGCAAGGGGCGCCTGGCCCCGGGCGGGAGATCCGGTGCGGAAGGGCGCGGAATATCTGTCATGGCCGCGATAGAAAATGACTCGGCCGAGGGGGTGGTTCCTTATTCCCCGGAGTGCGGTGAGATAGTGCGCCGCCCTTCCGGAGCCGTGGCGTGCTAGTGTCGATATCAGTTGCAGTTGTGGTTCCCAAAGTCTTGGAGCGTACTTTCCGGTCCGTACCGGTCGGTCGCTTCTGAATTTCCGGTTTTATCCGGAGGGGGCAACATCGCGGCGACGCGGACCCGCACAGTGTGGGTCCTCGAGCTTTGCCCCGAAGGAGATTGACATGGCTACTGGCACCGTGAAGTGGTTCAACGCGGAAAAGGGCTTCGGCTTCATCGAGCAGGACGGCGGCGGCGCCGACGTCTTCGCTCACTACTCGAACATCGCCACCCAGGGCTTCCGTGAGCTCCAGGAAGGCCAGAAGGTGACCTTCGACGTCACGCAGGGCCAGAAGGGCCCCCAGGCGGAGAACATCGTCCCCGCCTAGTCCGGGACCCGCTGACGCCTGACTTCTGAGTCGGCTGATGCTTAAGGTGGCCGGGACCTGCACCCTGAGGTGCGGGCCCCGGCCACCTGCTTTTTGGTTTCCCCCCGGGTTTCGTTCCCCGGCTGGTTTCGTCCCGGATTGAATTTCCGGCGAATTTTCTGTCCGCCGTGTCCACTTTCCGGCCCGCCTCGCCCAGTTTTCGGGCCACGGAACTTCATCCCGCGGAGGCACCATGCGTTGTGTGATCGCCCGTTTCCCCTTCGACCTCATCAAGAGCGAGGTCGAGCACTCGATGGCGGACGTCCAGCCCGAGTCCGTCACCGGCGCGTCCGTGGTCATCGGCCCGCACGCCTACCCCGTCAAGCAGGTCGGCGAGGTCATCACCCGGCAGGACCGGCGTGACTTCACCGAGGCCGAGGTGGCCCGTGCGCTCACCCGGCTCGGCTTCGTGTGCCGGCCCGCCGCCGAGCCCGCCCGGACCGCCGTACCCAGCTGGGCCGATCCGGCCTAAGGGCTCCCCCTCCCGGGGCGTTCCCCCGGATTCCGTCCCGGTGCTCCTTCCCCCTCCCCGTTCTTTCACCGCCTCACCTCCTCACCTCTTCGCCCAGGGCGTGCCCGGCACCCCCGTGGACACCCTCGCCGCCACGAAGTCCACCGTCGCGTAGTGGCCCGGGGTGACGCGGGCCGTGATGCGGCGGAGGTCGCCCTCGGCGTCGATCCAGTAGGTGAGGGGAGAGGTGTCGGCGGGCGAAGCGGTGGGGCGGGGACCGGAGAAGACGCCGTACCCATGGCCGTCGAGGTCCTCCTCGCGCAGCCACAACGGGCCCGACCGGGCGAGCCGCCGCGCGTCGCCGGGGCGGCTCTCGGCCACGGACAGCACCAGGCGCAGCGCGCGGTCCAGCGGGCTGGTGGAGTAGGGGCGGCGGGTCCACCGGCCGGGCTCCAGGGTGCGTGCCCTGCGGACAGCCTGCGCGGCGGTCGTCACGACGTCCCGTGCGGGGGCCCGCGTCGTGGGGCCGGGCGCTCCGCCGGACGCCGGAGCCCGCGGCCGGACCTCGGCGACGCCGCCCGGGTCCCAGGAGAGCAGGCCCCGCGACGTGCGGGTGCCGTCCACCAGCTCGTACGCCCCCACCGCCCGGCGCAGATGATGGTCGACCACCGCGCGCACGGTCACGGTCCCCGTCTCCTCCCCCACCGGGGGCAGCCGCACCGTCACCTCCGCGGGGCTGGCCTCGTACGCGCGGAACCGGGCTACCGCCATGCGTTGGGCCTCGTCCGCCGAGAGGGCACGGGGCGTCGGGTCCTCGCCCCCGGGGAGCAGGAGCAGCAGGACGCTCACGACACCCGCCGCGAGCGCCGTCGCGCCGACGGCCGCGCGCCGGCTCCTCGGCGGCCTTTCGCGGGTGGAGCGCGGGGAGTCCGGGAAGAAGCGCATGGCACGTCTCTACAGGCGGGCCGTCCGTCCACCGGCCGACTCCCGGGGCCGGGCCGTCCCGGGTCACCCACCCGGCGGACGCGGCCACCGCTCGTCGCACGGGCGAATGACGGGCGAGGAGGGGCGTCGGAGACGTGGGTCCGGCGGTGGGGTTCGGGGGAGGGACGCCGAGGGCCGGACGACGCGGAAGCCGGGGCCGGGGCTACACGGCCAGGACCGCGCGGACCGTCTTGCCGCCGATGCCCGTGCTGACGACCTCCAGGCGGTGGGCGAGGTGTTCCACCATCGCGAGGCCGCGGCCGCTCTCCGCGTCGGTGTCCACCAGGCCGACCCGGGGCCGGCCCGGACTGTCGTCGTGGACCTCGACGGTCACTTCGCCGCCGTGCCCCACCTGGAGACGCAGCCGGCAGCCGGTACGGCCGTGCCGGACGGCGTTGGCGACGAGTTCGGACGCGATGAGCGTGGCGTCGTCGACCTGGTCGGCGGTCGGCGGCACCGTCCGCGGACGCGGCCGGGTCAGGAACGCCGACGTCAACCTACGGGCCCTGCCTGCCGAAACGGCCGTGCGTGGCAGGGTGTACTCCACGCGGGCGGTCTGCCGGACGGCGCGCTGCTGCGCACGCATGACAACCTCACTTCCCCTCCCAGGACACCAGGTACCCGGCGGCCGGACCCCCGCCGGCCGGGCCCCGCGCGAAACGGCGCGCGGCGGTCCTGCCCCCGGGTGATGCCCGCCCCCGGCGATCGGCAACCGGCGATCGGGGTCACAAACCCGCCAACGGTGTACAGGAGACGGTCACTGCCGGTCTTCCTGTGCGGGAAGGTGCGCACGGGGTGATCGTGGCCTACGGGTTCCACTGACGGTCATCCGCTGTTCGTCCCCACGAAAGTTGTTCGAGCAACTCCCGTGACCCGCATGATTCTGAAAGGGTGTGGGGATGCCGACCCTTTACAGAAGAATGCTCGGTCTGCTCCCCCGGATAGGTGTGCAGGTCCTCGATCTCGGTTCGGGCGCGGCGGTGGTCTACCGACGCGGCAGCCGCACGCGTGTGCCCGTGGGGCGTGCGGCCGATCTGATCGCCCGCGGCGGGGGACGCTACGAGGTCACGCCCGTCGGCCCGGCGAAGAAGGCCGACATGTGGGTGGTCGCCCGGGAGTCCTCGGCGCAGGGCGACGCCTGGGGAAGCGTGCCCTTCGGTGAGTCGGGCGGCCGGCTGCTCGTCGACGAGACGGCGTCGGCGGCCGACGAGCGCCGCTTCCAGATCGCGGCGGCCGAGTACCTGTGTACCCAGCACGTGACGGCGCTGCTGGAGAAGTACCGGGTGAACTGCGTCTTCGACGTGGGTGCCAACGCCGGCCAGTACGGCCGCCGGCTGCGCAGGCTCGGCTACACCGGTCGCATCGTCTCCTTCGAACCCACCGCGGACGCCTTCGAGAAGCTGGAGCGCGCGGCGAGCAAGGACGACGAGTGGCAGGTGTTCAACGTCGGGCTGGGGCGCGAGGACTCCGCGCAGTCCATCCACGTGGGCTGGAACACCATGAACTCCCTTCTCCCGCCCAGTGATTACGGGAAGGACCGCTACCTCCGGTTCGCGAAGACCCGTACCGAGGACATCGAGATCCGCCGGCTGGACGGGATGCTGGAGAAGGCGCTGGACGGCATCACCGACCCCCGCCCCTATCTGAAGATGGACACCCAGGGCTACGACCTGGAGGTGTTCGCCGGTGCGGGCGGGCGGATCGCGGACTTCGTCGGCATGCAGTCGGAGGTCGCCGCGCTGCGGCTCTACGAAGGCAGCCCCCGGATGCGGGAGGCGATCGCCACCTACGAGGAGGCCGGGTTCGAGATCAGCGGCATGTACCCGGTGACGCGTGAGGAGACGACCGGCCGGGTGGTCGAGTTCGACTGTGTGATGGTCCGTGCCGACGCCGTGCCGCAGGCCGCGTCCGCGTGACCGGCGCCGGTCACGGCACGGACACCGACGCCGGTCGCCCTACGCCGGATACGCGTGTGTCTGGGCGGCTTTGACCGTCGCCCAGACCGGTGCGCCCGTGTGCAGGCCGAGTTCGGCCGCGGCCACGGTCGTCAGGTCGGCGGCCAGCGGCAGTTCGCCGGTGAGGTCCACACGGATCTGGTCACCGTGCGTCTCCAGGCCGGCGACCTCGCACCGCCACAGGTTGCGTGCGCTGGAGCCGGTGGGCCGGTCGCGGTACAGGGTGACGGCGCCGGGCGGGAAGGCCACGAGGACGGGGCCGGCCAGCTCCTCGGTGGTGGTGATCGCCGGGCCCGCGTCCAGTCGTACGGTGTGTCCTTCGGCCGTGCCCCGGTAGAGGTTGAGGCCGACCAGCTGGGCGATGTAGTCGGTGCGCGGGTGACGGGCGATCTCCGACGGGGTCCCCTCCTGGACCACCCGGCCGTGCTCGACGACGACCAGCCGGTCGGCCAGCACCATCGCGTCGAGCGGGTCGTGGGTGACGAGCACCGCCACGGCCTCGAACTCGGTGAGATGGCGCCGCAGTCCGGCGCGCACGTCGAGGCGGGTGCGGGCGTCGAGCGCGGCGAGCGGCTCGTCGAGGAGGAGCAGCCGGGGGCGGACGGCCAGCGCGCGGGCGAGGGCGACGCGCTGTGCCTGCCCGCCGGAGAGCCGGCGCGGTTTGGCGCCCGCGTGGTCGGCCAGGCCCATCCGGTCCAGCCAGGCGGCGGCCCGCGCCCGCGCCTCCGCCTTGGGCACGCCCTGGCAGCGCGGCCCGAACGCGACGTTGTCCAGGGCCGTCAGGTGCGGGAAGAGCAGATAGTCCTGGAAGACGACGCCGACCGGACGGGACTCCGGCGGCGTGCGGTCCAGGGGGACGCCGTCCAGGCGGAGCCGGCCGCCGGGGGAGAGCGGGGTGAGACCGGCCAGGGCCCGGAGCGCGGTGGTCTTCCCGGCGCCGTTCGGCCCGAGCAGCGCGACCACGTCGCCGGGGGCGACGCTCAGCGTCACGTCCAGGTGGAAGACACCCCGGTCGACGACGAGGCGGGCGTCGAGGCCCTGGTCGGACGCGGTGTCCCCGGCCGTGGCGGTGTCCTTGACCGGTGCGGGGTGCTGGTCCGGTGTGGGCGTCCGCCCCGTCGCGGGGTTCACGCCGGTCATGACGCCCCCGTCATCCAGCGGTCCCGCAGTCCGGCGAGGACCGCGATCGACACGACGAGCAGCACCAGGCTCAGCGCGATCGCCGCGTCGGGGTCGCTCTGCAGGGCCAGGTAGACGGCGAGCGGCATGGTCTGCGTACGGCCGGGGAAGTTGCCCGCGAAGGTGATGGTCGCCCCGAACTCGCCGAGCGCGCGGGCCCAGGCGAGGACGGCGCCCGCCGCGATGCCCGGCGCGATCAGCGGCAGCGTGACCCGGCGGAAGGCGGTGAACCGGGAGGCGCCGAGCGTCGCGGCCGCCTCCTCGTACCGCGGATCGGCCGCCCGCAGTGTGCCCTCCACACTGATGACCAGGAACGGCATCGCCACGAACGCCTCCGCGACCACCACCCCCGCCGTGGTGAACGGCAGCGTGATCCCGAACCAGGCGTCCAGCCACTGCCCGACGACACCGTTGCGCCCCAGCGCCAGGAGCAGCGCCACACCGCCGACCACGGGCGGCAGGACGAGGGGCAGGGTCACCAGCGCGCGGACGAAGCCCCGTCCGGGGAAGTCGGTGCGCGCGAGGAGCCAGGCCAGGGGGACGCCCAGGACCAGGCTCACGCCGGTGGCGGCGGTGGCGCAGACCAGGGAGAGCTGAAGGGCCTGCCACACCTCGGTACTCGTCAGCAGGTCCGGCAGACCGCGCCAGGGAGCCCGTACGAGCAGGGCGAGCAGCGGTAGCAGCAGAAACGCCAGGCCGACGAGGGCCGGCAGCAGCAGCGGCAGCGGCACCCCGCCCCGGACACCCGGCCGGACGAGTGACCGGACAGGCGGCCGGACACGCGTCCGCCGAGGTCCGCCGGCGGGGGCGTCGCCCCGCGGGAGGACCCCGGCGTCCGCCTGGTCCGGCTCGGTCACGGCTGGAGGAACCCGGCCGCGGTCAGCACCTTCTGGCCCTCGGGGGACTGCACGAGCGCGATGAACTCCTTGGCCGCGGCCGCGTTGGGCGCGTCCTTGAGCAGGGCGATCGGGTAGTCGTTGATGGCCTTGGCCGACTCGGGGAACTCCACGCCCTCCACCTTGTCACCCGCGGCGTTCACATCGGTCTTGTAGACGACCGCGGCGTCGGCCTCCTTCAGCTCCACCTTCGTCAGGGCGCTCTTCACGTCCTGCTCGTAGGAGACCGGGGTGAGCTTGACGCCGCTGGCGTCCAGCGCCTTCTGCGCGGCCGCGCCGCACGGCACCGTCTTGTCGCACAGCACCACCTTCAGGCCGGACTTGGTGAGGTCCTTGAGGGAGGCGACCTTGTCCGGGTTGCCGGGCAGCGTCGCGATCTCCAGCTGGTTGCGCACGAAGGTGGCCGGCGTGCCGACGGCGTCGCTCTTGTCCGTCACGATGGCCATCGTCTTGGGGCTCGCGGCGGCGAACACGTCGGCCGGGGCGCCTCCGGTGATGCTGGCCGCGAGCGTGTCGCTGCCACCGAAGTTGAAGGTCACCTTCGTGCCCGGGTGGGCCTTCTCGAAGTCCTGGCCCAGGGTGGTGAAGCTCTCCTTGAGGGAGGCGGCGGCGAACACCGTCACCGTGCCCGACAGCTTGTCGGACTTCGGGGAGGAGCTGGACTTCGTGGAGCTGTCGGACTTCGTGGAGCTGTCGGAGTCGGAGGAGCAGGCGCTCAGGGCCAGCAGCGCGGCGGCGCCGACACCGGCCACCTGCAGCATCCGGCCGGTACGGCGGGTTCGGCGCGCGGATCGGGTCATCACGGGTGTACTCCCTCGGAGGCCTCAGGCATGCTTACGCTGATCATACTTCCGCAGATGCGAGCCATAAGTCTCCTGTCACATCGCATGAGCCGCGCGATCAACGACCGGGTGTCCGCATGTGCGTTTGTACGGGACGGCGCTCTGGGTACGGTTTCCGGGAGGTGGTGCCCAGTGAGTCCGTTCCTGACACATCCGCCGGTCCACTCGCTCGCGTCGGTCGCCCTGACCGGGGACCTCGACCGCCCGGCCCGGCTGACCGTGCCCGATCTGCTGGCGTGGCCGCAGCACCGGGCCCGGGTGAGCTTCGAGTGCGCGACCAGCGGTGTGCAGCAGCACCGCTTCGAGGGCCCCCTGCTGTACGACGTGCTGCGTGACGCCGGTCCCGGCTTCGACCCGGCCCGGCGCAAGGACCGTCTGCGCTTCCTCATCGCGGTCGGCGGAGCGGACGGCCATCACGCGCTGCTCACCTGGGCCGAGATCGACCCGGACTTCGCCCATGCCCCGGTCCTCCTCGCGGTCGGTGCCGACGGCACCCGGCTGGACCTGGCGGGCCCCCAGCTGGTGCTGCCCCAGGACCGCTGCGGTGCCCGGCACATCAGCCGCATCGACACCATCCACGTGGACGGCCGTTACGGTCCCGCGCGTCCATGGACGTGACGCGAACCCGTCTGCGACCCTGACCCGCCGGCGGCCGGCGGGTCGCGGCCGGCGCTCGACGGGTCGCCGTTCGCGGGAGGTCGCGCATGCTGTTGCGTCAGCTGGAGTACCTGGTCGCGCTGGCCAGGGAGCGGCACTTCGCCCGGGCGGCGGCGGCCTGCTTCGTCTCGCAGCCCTCGCTGTCCGCCGCGGTCCGCCGGCTCGAACACGAACTGGGCGTGCCGATCGTGCGCCGGGGACGGAGGTACGAGGGGCTGACCCCGGAGGGCGAGGTGGTGCTGGCCTGGGCGCACCGCATCCTCGCCGAGCGCGACGCCCTGCACCAGGAACTGTCGGCGCTGCGCGGCGGTCTGACCGGAACCCTGCGTCTGGGCATCGTCCCCACGGCCCTGCCCGCCGCCTCGCTCCTGACCACCCCCTTCTGCGAGCGTCACCCGGGGGCCCGGGTCAGCCTCGAATCCCTGTCGTCCGTGGACATCACGCACGGGCTCGCCGAGTTCGAGCTCGACGCGGCGATGACGTATCTCGACGACGACGGGCTGCGCCACGTACGGCGCTTCCCGCTGTACGAGGAGCGGTACGTGCTGCTGACCCCGGTGGACGGTCCGCTGGCCACGGCGTCGACGGCCCGCTGGTCGCGGGCGGCGGACCTGCCGCTGTGCCTGCTCAATCCCCGGATGCGCAACCGGCGCATCATCGACGAGTGCTTCGCCGCCGACGGTGCGACGGCCCTGCCCACGATCGAGTCCGACAGCGTGGCCGGGCTGTACGCGCAGTTGCCGAACGGCCGCTGGTCCAGCGTGATATCGCATGCGTGGCTGCACATGTTCGGCGTACCGGAGGGCATGCGGGTGGTGCCGCTCGAAGGGCCCGCGCACGGACCCCGGGTGGGGCTCGTGGTGGCGCGGGACGACCCCCCGTCCGTGCTCGCGGAGGCGCTGCTGACGGTGGCGCGCGAGGCGGGCGTGCGGGACGCGCTGGACGCCCTGCTGACCAGTTACCTGGGTGCCGGCCGGAGTTGATAGCCGCGGGCTATCTCCGCATAGCGACGTTCGCTTTGACCTGGGGAATCGACCCCGAGGATGGTGAAGGGAACCTTCCGTAACCGGAGTTGAGGAGAGCCGCGCCATGGCCAAGGTGCTCTGCGTGCTGTACGACGACCCGACCGACGGATACCCGACGACGTACGCCCGCGACGACCTGCCCGTCATCGACCACTATCCCGGCGGCCAGACCACACCCACCCCCAAGGCGACCGACTTCACGCCCGGCCGGCTGCTCGGCAGCGTGACGGGTGAACTGGGTCTGCGGCGCTTCCTGGAGGAACGCGGACACACCCTGGTCGTCACCTCCGACAAGGACGGCGACGGCTCGGCCTTCGACCGTGAACTGCCCGACGCGGACGTGGTGATCTCGCAGCCGTTCTGGCCGGCGTATCTGACCCCCGAGCGGATCGCCGCCGCGAAGAACCTGAAGCTGGCGATCACGGCGGGCATCGGCTCCGACCACGTCGACCTCGACGCGGCCATCGAGCACGGCGTCACGGTGGCCGAGGTGACGTACTGCAACAGCATCAGCGTCGCCGAACACGTGGTGATGATGACGCTCTCCCTCGTCCGCAACTACCTGCCCTCGCACCAGGTCGTCCTGGACGGCGGCTGGAACATCGCGGACTGCGTCGCCCGTTCGTACGACCTCGAAGGCATGCAGGTCGGCACGGTCGCCGCGGGACGCATCGGGCTCGCGGTGCTGCGCCGCCTCGCGCCCTTCGACGTGAAGCTGCACTACACCGACCGGCACCGGCTGCCGGAGGAGGTCGAGCGGGAGCTCGGACTGACCTTCCACCCGACCACCGCGGAGATGGTGCCGCACTGCGACGTCGTCACCGTCAACGCGCCCCTGCACCCGGAGACGGAGGGGCTGTTCGGGGACGAACTGCTCGCCACGATGAAGCGCGGCGCGTATCTGATCAACACGGCGCGGGCCCTCATCGTGGACCGGGACGCCGTGGAACGCGCCCTGCGTGAAGGACAGTTGGCCGGATACGCGGGCGACGTCTGGTACCCGCAGCCCGCGCCCGCCGATCACCCCTGGCGCACCATGCCGCACCACGGCATGACCCCGCACATCTCCGGCTCGTCGCTCTCCGCCCAGGCCCGGTACGCGGCGGGCACCCGCGAGATCCTGGAATCGTGGCTGGACGGCACCCCGATCCGGGACGAGTACCTGATCGCCGACGGCGGCGGACTCGCGGGCACGGGAGCGCACTCCTATTCGACGGCTACGGCCACCGCTACGGCCGCGGCCCCGACGGCCACGTCCTGAGCACGCGGGGCCACCGCCCCCCGACGTCCCCCTCCGGCTAGGTGCGGTCGATGTGCACGTTGGTGGACTTCACACGGGCGGTGGCCTCCATGCCGACCTCCAGGCCGAGTTCCTCGACGGCCTCCCGGGTCAGCAGGGAGACCAGCCGGTGCGGTCCGGCCTGGATCTCCACCTGGGCCGCCACGTCGCCGAGCTTGACGGCGGTGACGATGCCCGGGAACGCGTTGCGCACCGAGGTGTAGGAGGTCTCGTCCTCCTCGCCGGTCCTCGCCAGATCGACGGAGAAGGCCGCGAGGTCGCGCCCGTCGATGACGCGCCGGCCGCCCTCGTCGCGTTGGGTGGTGATGCGCCCGGCGTCCGCCCACCGCCGCGCGGTGTCCGGGCTCACGCCGAGCAGCCGGGCGGCCTGGCCGATGGTGTAGGACTGCATGCGCGCCAACATAGGCGCGTGATCCTTGCGTCTGCAAGCAAGGCCGGCGGCACGTCGGCACAGGTCACGTGCGGCGCGCCCCGGGGCGCCGTCGACCGGGCCGGGCCGGGCGGGACTCCCGGGCCCGGGGGCGGTCGGCCTCCGAGGGGGCGGTCTCAGGGGCGGTCGTCCGTCAGCTCGCCGGCGTTCAGGGGCAGGCGCAGGCTGACGCGGCGCCGCACCGCGGCGAGTTCACGGTGCAGGGGCGAGCGGGGCACGGCCAGCACCGGACAGGCGGCGTGCGCGAGGCAGTAGCGGGCCACCGAGGGGAACAGCGCGCGGCGCATCCTGCCGCGGCGTCCCGCGCCGATCACCAGGAGGTCGCCGGCGCGGTCGGCGACCCGGACCAGGGCGCGCCCCGGCCGGTCCCACACGGCCACCACCCGCAGGGGGACTCCCGGCCCGTCGACGCCGAAGGCCGCGTCGAGGGCGGTACTCAGCCGTTCGTCCGCCAGCTGCCGGAACTCGGCCATGGGCGGTGCGAGCATCGAACTCGGGTGGGCGAGCGCTCCCCGCGGCGGTTCCCAGGCGCCCACGGCCAGCAGCCGGGCACCCCGGCGGTGCGCCTCGAACGCGCCCCGGTGCAGGGCCGCGAGGCTGCCCAGCGAGCCGCTGACCCCGACCACGACGCGTCGCCGTTCTCCCTCGCTCATCGCTGGTCCACCCCTCGGCGTACGTCCACTCGGGCATCCGGATCCCATGGAACGCGCCGGGAGGACGGCGGGGCCACGGTGTTGGCCTTCACCTAACGCGGAGACGACAGTTCCTGACACTCGCGACACGGCTCTGAAGTGGGTGCGGGTGCGGCGGTGAGGGTGGGGACGTGCGGCGTGTGAGGCGTGCGCGAGGGGCGCGCATTTATCCGCGCAACCACCTGTATGTCGCGAAACGGCAACAGGGCCGTCCGTGGCCTTGCCGTTGCTGAAGCCTTGGGCGGGTACCGAGGGGGAAGTGTGAATATCTTGTTCGCTGTCGTGCTGATCATCGCGGGCGGGCTGGGCCACCGCCGCGCCGCGGGGAAGAAGCGGCATGCCGGCTGAGTCATGGTCCGTCCTGCTGGCGGTGGCGGTCCTGTTGTGCACGGGTCTCGCCGCCCTCCCGACGGGCAGCAGACACAAACGCGCCGCGCCGGGGCGCGTGGTGGCGATCGTCTCCGTGCGCGTCGGCGAGGGCACGGGCGGAGGTCCTGCCGGACGTTCGGACGGGGGCCCTGACGCAGGCCCTGGTGGGGCCACTGATGGAGCCCCTGGGGGAGGTGAGGGCGGGAGCGAGGGCGCGGGGGACGGTGCCGGGAGTGCCGCCGAGCGTCTGTACGCGACGGTCCGTTCGCTGACCGGTCAGTCCCGGCCGGTCGACGCCGTCCACGTCGTCGACGACGGATCGGCCGTCCCCGTCGTTCCCTTCGACCACCCCTCGGTCACCTGGCACCGGGCGCCCGGCGGCGGCAGGCGCGCGGCCCGTGCCACGGTGGTCCGTCATCTGCGCGGCCACGGGGAGCCGTTCGACTACGTGCTCACCGTGGACGCCGGCGGCGAGGTCCACAAGGACGCGGTGTGGCAGATGCTGCGCGTCCTGAACGACCCCCGCGTCCAGGCCTGCACCGGAACCGTCCTCACCCGGAACCGGCAGGCCGGCCTCACGGCCCGGCTGTCGGACCTCAGACTGTTCGTCCTGTGCGTGCTCGGCCGGGGACTGCGCTCCGCCGTGGGAGCGGCACGCCCGGCCCCGGGTGGACTCTCGCTGTACCGGGAACCGGTCCTGTCCGACCATCTGGACCACTACGTGGCCTCGGGCGAGGACGGGGGTGACGACGACCGCCAACTGTGCGGCTACGCCCGCTCGCGCGGCCGGGTGGTCTCCGTGCCCCGCGCCTACGTCACCGCCGACGCGCCCGCCACCATCGGTGACACCTACCGGCAGCAGCGGCGCCGGGCGGGGGCGGTCAGGCGGCTGGCCCCCTGGGAACTCCTCGCCCTGCCGGCGCCCGCCAGGACGGCCCGGCTGGTCGAACTGGGCGCCGGGGCCCTGCTGCCCCTCCTGTCCCTCGGCCTCGTGGCCGACGTACGGCGCACCGGCTCCCCGGCCCCGCTGCTCCAGGCCCTGGCGGGCGTCGGGGTGTTCACGCTGGCCGAAGCACTGCTGTACGCGGTCCTGCGGCCCGGCCTGAGCCGTACGGAACGGCTGACGGCTCCCCTGCTGGCCCCGCTGCACGCGGCGATGATGTTCTTCGTGATCCACCCGGCGACGTACCGGTCCTTGGTCGGCCCCCCGCCCGGAGGCAGCCGCGCCCGCGAGAAGCCCGCCGCCGTGCCGAACCTGCCGGGAAGTCCCGGCGCTCCGAGCACTCCCGGCACTCCGGACCCCACCGGCACCCCGGACCCCACCAAGGACACGGAGACCCGGCGACCCGCGAATCTGCCGAAAACGGCGGGCACATCGAACTCACCGAACTCACCGAACTCACCGAACTCACCGAACACGCCGGACACCCCGCGCCCCGCGCCGCCGGCTCCCGCCAAACTCCTCGACCCCCTGACCGAGAGGACCCTCGAAACGCCCCTGAGAACCCGCACGGCGCACCCCGGCTGACCTCGGGCGCGGGGGGAGAGCCCCCGTCCGGACGCCGCCCCGGTGTCAGCGGGTGAGGGACGCGGCGTCACCCATGACGACCACGGGATGCTGGGCGGGGTCCAGGGTGAGCAGGAGTTCCTTCATGTGCTGCTGGGCGAGGCTGACGCAGCCGTGCGTGGGCCCCCCGTGGTCGACGTGCAGCCAGATGCCGCCGCCGCGGCCCGCGCCGAGCGGGCGGGTCCAGTCGAGGGGCGAAGTGCCGGGCCGGCGGTTGTAGTTGATGGCGACGACGTAGTCGAAGGAGCCCACGAGCGGTTCGCCCTCGAAGCCGGTGCCGACGGTGGTGAAGCCCCCCGAGCGGTCGTACGGCAGCTTGCTGCCCGGGTCGGCCAGCAGCCCTCCGGCGTCGGTGAGGGCGAACACGCCTATCGGGGACCGGAGATCGCCGGCGTGGTGGTCGTCCGTCCAGCCTCTGAGGGCGTTGTGGGCGGCCCACTCGGCTCCGGGCTCCCAGCCCGTGTCCGTACGCCGGTACAGCGCCACCTTCGACACCGGGGAGTTCCTGCCGCGGCCGGTGACCAGGACGACCTGCCGGGCCTTCCCGGGTATGGCGGCGAGCGTGCGGGGGCCCAGGCCCGGCAGCCGCGCCGGATCGGCGCTGCCGGACGCTCCGGTGTCCGCGGACGGCCGTGAGGGCCGGGCCTGTGTCGTGCCGGACGTGGCGGCCGGGGCGTCCGTGCCGGCGGCCGGCGACCCCGCGCCGCCCGTGGACCGGGTCCCGCCTCCGCATCCGGTGAGGGCGACGGACAGGACCAGGACCACCGCGGACAGCCCCGCGCGGACACCGCCCGTGCGGTTGATGGAGAAAGACATGATCATCATCCTGGACGGGACATGTGAGGAAGTGGTCAGCAGGTCCAGGAAGCAGGGGCGGGTCCCGTGTCCGTACACGGCCGTGAGGGCCTTGGACCGCTGCGACGCCCGGATGTGACGCCCCGTCCGCGTGCCGCCCGCGCCCCATCCGCCGCGTCCGCGTGACGTCCGCGTGCGCTCCGTCCTTTTTTCCGGTGAATCCGGCGCCTCATTCGCCGGTCATTCGCAGCCCTTCCACGCCTCTGCCGCAGCTCTTTCATGGCCATTTCGCGGCTCTTTCGCGGTTCTTCCGCGGCTCTTTATTCGAAGCCGAACGCGGCGCGGATTGGTCGGGAACGAAAATTCCTCCGATGTGCTGAATGACCAATCCGCGGCACCGTTCTGCTTCGGATTCCGGCCGTGAGCAAAGATCCGAGTACGTCGAGGCGCGGCACCCGATGGGTGCGGCGGGCGCGGGCGGCGCTGAGCGGCCTGCTGGCCGGTTACGCGGCGCTGGCGTTCGCCGAGCTGGTGTCCGCGTTCGTACGGCCGCAGGCCGGACCGGTCGTGGCCGTCGGGTCGGCGGCGATCGACCGGACGCCGGCGCCCGTGAAGGACTGGGCGATCCGTCATTTCGGCACGGACGACAAACTCGTTCTGCAACTCGGAATTCTCGCCGCGCTCGCCGTCCTGGCGATCCTGCTCGGTCTGCTGGCGCTCGCCCGTCGCAGGACCGGGGCCGCCGGAGTACTCGTCTTCGGTGTCGTGGGCGCGGCGGCCGCGCTCAGCCGGCCGGATTCCACGAGCGTCGCCGACGCCCTGCCGTCCGTGGCGGGCGCGTTGGTGGGCGGGCTGCTGCTGTACCGGCTCGCGGGCCGGCCGTCCGTGACCGGTCCCCTCGACGCCGCGCCGGCCGTCCGGCCGGGCGGGGACCGTCCGGTGGTGGCCGACGACACCGTCGGCCCGTCCGCCACGCCGGGGGAATCCGGCTGGGACCGGCGCGGCTTCCTGGTGGCGGCCACCGCGGCCGCGGCGGCTTCGACCGGCGCCGCGGTCCTGGGCCGTTCGCTCAACGGCAGCCGCGGCCGGGACGCGGTGGCCTCCCGCGACAACGTGCTCCTGCCCGCGCCGGGCTCCCCGGCCACCCCGGTGCCCGGGGGCGCGGGGCTGCGGATTCCCGGCGTCAGTCCGTTCGTGACACCGACCAAGGACTTCTACCGGGTCGACACCGCCCTGGTCGTGCCCAAGGTCGACGCCACCACCTGGCGGCTGCGCATCCACGGCAAGGGAGTGACCCGGCCGGTGTCGCTCTCCTTCGACGACCTGCTGCGCCGTTCACTGATCGAGCGCGACATCACGCTGACCTGCGTGTCCAACGAGGTCGGCGGCCCCTACGTGGGCAACGCGCGCTGGATCGGGGTGCGGCTGGCGGATCTGCTGGCCGAGTGCGGGGTGACACCCCCCTCGAAGGGCGGTCCGGCCGATCAGCTGGTCGCCCGCTCGGTCGACGGCATGACGATCGGAAGCCCGGTCGACGACGTCATGGACGGCCGGGACGCGCTGCTCGCCGTCGGCATGAACGGCCGGCCGCTGCCCTTCGAGCACGGCTTCCCGGTCCGCATGGTGGTGCCCGGCCTCTACGGCTACGTCTCCGCCTGCAAGTGGATCCAGGACCTCGAACTCACCACCTTCGACGCCTACGACCCGTACTGGGTGAAGCGGGACTGGGCGCGCCGGGCACCGGTCAAGACCCAGTCCCGCATCGACACCCCCAAGCCGTTCGCCCGGCCCCGGGCGGGCACGGTGATGGTCGCCGGTGTCGCCTGGGCCCAGCACCGCGGCGTCCGTGAGGTGGAGGTGCGCGTCGACGACGGGCCCTGGCAGCGGGCCCGCCTCGCCGCCGAGGACACCGTCGACACCTGGCGGCAGTGGTCCTTCCCCTGGGAGGCGACCAAGGGCGGCCACACGCTGACCGTCCGGGCCACCGACGGCACCGGCCAGGTGCAGACCGCGCAACGCGCCCGGACCATCCCGGACGGCGCCAGCGGCCGGCACTCGGTGGTGGTGACCGTCGACTGACCCATCGACCGACAGGCCCCGAAGCCGGACTCCTGAAGCCGGACTCCCCAAGCCGGACTCCCGGAGCCGGATCCCCGAAGCCGGACCCCCGCACCCGTGCGGACGTACCGGCGTGCTCCACCCACCCGAACACCCCTCGAACCACCGTTGAAATTTCCCCCCTTGAACGCGGCTTCCCTGCCGCGTCGTCCTAGGAGAACTCCATGAACACCCGTTTCCGCCGTGCCGCCCTCACCGTCGCCGCGGCAGCCGTCCTGCCCGTGGCCCTGAGTGCCTGCTCCGACAGCGGCAAGGACAGCGCCTCCTCCGACAACGGCAAGTCCTCGACCGCCGCGAGCGACACCGCGACCGACAGCGCCACCACCGGCTCCGGCGACATGACCGGTGCCGACCAGCCCTTCGGCCCGGGCTGCGCGACGGTGCCGAAGAACGGCGCGGGCTCGTTCGACGGCATGGCCAAGGACCCGGTGGCGACCGCCGCGTCCAACAACCCGGCCCTGTCCACGCTGGTCACCGCGGTGAAGAAGGCCGGTCTGGTCGACACGCTCAACACCGCCCAGAACATCACGGTGTTCGCGCCGACCAACGACGCCTTCGCGAAGATCCCGAAGGCCACCCTGGACAAGGTCCTGGCCGACAAGGCGCAGCTGACGAAGATCCTCACGTACCACGTCGTGGGCCAGAAGCTCGCTCCCAAGGACCTGATGAGCGGCTCCTACGCCACGCTGGAGAAGTCCAAGCTGGCCACCGCGGGTTCCGGCGAGTCCTACACGGTCAACGACGCCTCCAAGGTCGTCTGCGGCAACGTCAAGACCGCCAACGCCAACGTGTACATCGTCGACACCGTGCTGATGCCGAAGAGCTGACGCCGTGCCGCGACTCCCGTGACGGGGAGGAGCGGGAGGGGGGGGGGGGGGGCGGCCCCCCCCCCCCCCCCCCCCCCCCCCGCCCCCCCCCCCACCCCCCCCCCCCCCCCCGGGCGCGGCCGAGGGGCACAG
>NZ_JBHWEL010000047.1:46360-71557 GCF_042734135.1 Streptomyces sp. NPDC059668
CGTACGGTGGGGAGCCGCCGGCCTCGACATGGCCCGTAGTGTGGGCGCGCAGCGCGTGGCCCCCCCCCCCCCCCCGACCACGCGGCCACCCGGACACCCGTCAGCGTGCCCCTGTGCTCCGAAGGATGGCCAAGTGCGAGAAGCCGTGTACATCGGGAGCGATCCGTCCCGGCGCCCCGACCTGGAAGCGTTGATGGGCTCCGTGGCCTGCGGTGACGAGCAGGCCTTCGCCGGTCTCTACGACGCCGTCGCCGGCCCGGTGCTCGGCGTGGTGCGCGCGGTGCTGCGCGACCGGGCCCAGTCCGAGGAGGTCACCCAGGACGTCCTGGTCGAGGTGTGGCGCACCGCGCCCCGCTTCGAGGCGGGGCGCGGCACCGTCATCAACTGGGTGCTCACCCTGGCCCACCGCCGCGCCGTGGACCGGGTCCGCTCCGCCGAGGCCACGGCCGCCCGGGACCACCGGGCGGCGTTGCTCGACCGGCTGCCCGAGTACGACGAGGTGACCGAACAGGTCGAGATCCGGCTCGAACGCGAGCAGGTGCGCCGCTGCCTGCGCACGCTCACGGAACTGCAGCGCCAGTCCGTGACGCTGGCCTACTACCGGGGACTGACGTACCGCGAGGTGGCTGCCCAACTGTCCCTGCCGCTGGGGACGGTCAAGACCCGTCTGCGCGACGGTCTCATCCGACTGCGTGACTGCCTGGGAGTGAGCGCATGACGACCACCGCCGACCTGCACACCCTGACCGGTGCGTACGCCCTCCACGCCCTCCCGGACCAGGAGCGCGCCGAGTTCGAGGAACACCTCGCCGACTGCGCGGCCTGCGCCGACGAGGTGGGCGAACTGGCGGCCGCGGCGGTCAGGTTGGGGCTCGCCGCCGCAGCTCCGCCGCACCCCGCGATGAAGGCGCGGGTCATGGCCCGGGTCCCCGCCGTCCGCCAGGACGTCCCGCGGGTACGTCTGCCCGCCCCGTCCCGCGCGCTCTCCCGCCGGCTCGGACACTGGGCGCTGGCCGCTTGTGTCGCCGCTGCCGCCGGGCTCGCCGGCACCACGGTCTGGCAGCACACCAGGGCCGACGACGCGGGGCGGCGGGCGAGCGTCTCCCGGCAGCGGGCGGACGACCTCGCGGCGGTCCTCTCGGCCCCCGACGTGGGATCCCGCCACGTACGCCTTCCGGACGGGGCGGCCGGCACGCTCCTCCTCTCCAGGAGTCGCGGTCAGGCGGCCTTCGTGGTCTCCGGGATGGCGGTACCGCCCCGGGGGAAGGTCTACCAACTCTGGTTCGACGACTCCGGAACCATGCGGCCGGCCGGGCTGATGGACCCCGGCCGGGCCACGCAGGCCGTGCTGTTGGACGGTGCGCCCGGCGGGGCCTCCGCGGTGGGCATCACGGTGGAACCGGCGGGCGGCTCGGCCCGCCCGACGTCGGCACCGGTCGCCCTCATGGAGTTGCCCGCCTGAGTGCGGAGTCGGCGGTTCGGGCGCGGAGTCGGCCGTCCGGGTGCGGGCGAAGGAGTGCGGTGGGGCCCGCGGTCGGGGGGTGTCGCCCGTCGTGGGTCGGGAGCATCACCCCCGCGGATTGGGTCAGTTCACCGTAAAGAACCTTGACAGTCGATTGGTCTAGTCCAACGATGGTCGCTGTTCGCCCCTGGTCCAGCGGGAGCCCTCCGGCGCGCACCTGCCCGGCAGGACTCCCGCGGTGATGCCCTTCCGCTCTTCCCGCCTGCTCTTTTCCACCATGGGAGCGTCAATGAGACGACCTGGTCCGCTTCGCACCTTGCTGTCCTGCATGACCGTGACCGCCCTGTCCGCCGGGCTGGTCGCCCTCGGCGGAGGCGGCGCGCTGGCCGCGGCACCGGCCCCCTCGCACGCCCCGAAGCCGCTCCCCGCGCACGTGGCGGCGCCGTACTTCGAGGCGTGGACCGGCGAGAGCCCGGCGGCGCTCGCCGCCGCGTCGGGCAACAAGTACCTCACCATGGCCTTCCTCCAGACGGACGCGCCGGGCTCGTGCACCGCGTACTGGAACGGCGCCACCGCGCAGCCGATCGACAAGGCGTCCTTCGGAGCGGACATCGCCAGGATCCAGGCCCGCGGCGGCAACGTCATCCCGTCCTTCGGCGGCTACAGCGCCGACACCACCGGCACCGAACTCGCCGACAGCTGCACCAGCGTCGACGCCATCGCCAAGGTGTACGAGAGCCTCGTCACGACGTACGGCATCACCCGGATCGACCTCGACATCGAGGCCGACTCGATCAACAACACGGCCGGGGTCGACCGCCGCAACAAGGCCATCGCGAAGGTCCAGCGCTGGGCCGAACGCACCCGCCACCACGTGCAGTTCTCCTACACCCTGCCCACCTTCGCGAACGGTCTCGCGCCCAGCGGGGTGGCCCTGCTGCGCAACGCGGTCGACAACGGCGCACGCGTGGACGTCGTCAACATCATGACCTTCGACTACTGGGACGGCGCCACCCACGACATGGCGGCCGACACCAGGACCGCCGCGACCGGACTGCACGACCAACTGGCCGCGCTGCACCCGGAGAAGTCCCCGGCGAAGCTGTGGAACACGATCGGCGTCACCGCGATGCCCGGTATCGACGACTTCGGCCCCGAGGAGACCTTCACCACCCAGGACGCCGTCACGGTCGAGAAGTGGGCCGCCGCCAGGGGCATCAACACACTCTCCTTCTGGGCCCTCCAGCGCGACAACGGCGGCTGCGTGGGCACCGCGGGCGCCAACGCCTGCTCCGGAATCGCCCAGGACACCTGGTACTTCAGCCACGTCTTCGAGCGGTTCACGCGCGCGGCCCACTGAGGTCCACGCGCGGCGTCCGCCGACGACCGCGATCGACGTACGGCGGTTCACTCACAGCGGTTCACGTACGGCGGTTCACGTACGGCTGTCCGTACACGGTGATCGCCGGCCGCTCGGGCCGGCGCGCGCCCAGCCCCGCCGGGGCCCGCCCGGGGAATCCGGACGGGCCCCGACGGCATGCCGCCCTGCTCCGCCCCTTTGCCCTTCTGCTCCGTTCCGGCGCGTCCGGCCGTCTCACATGCCGTACGGACTCGACGGGGGAGCCGTCCTGCGGAGGTCGCGCAGGAGGGGCGCCGGCACCGGAGTCCTGGGCGGTCCGAGGAGCAGGGGAGCGGCGCCGGTGCGGGCGAGGAGCCGTGAGGTCTGCGGGGAGGGGTGGTGCAGCCGCAGCGACGCGCTCGCCGTGGTGGCGTGCTCCGACGCGTCGAGGAAGACCTTCAGACCGCTGTCGTCGCACGAGCCGAGCGGGGTCAGATCGACGTCGATGGTGCTGATGCCGTCGTCCAGGCACCGTTCCAGGGCGGCGCGCACCCGGGGCGCCGTGGCCGGATCGATCTCACCGGCCAGGGTGATCAGAGCCCGGTTCCGCCGGTCGTGCCGGTAGATGGTCAGACGCGGTAGGGACATGGCGCCTCCGTTCCGTGGACAGCCGCAGGTCGTGGCACGTCGCTTCGAAGGTCGCGTACGGCTCGAAGGTCGCGGACATGAGGCGGACCCCCCGGGCCGCCCTGGCTCCGCGGTCCGGGTCTCGTCACTCGCCGGGAACGACCCCGGCGTGGCAGCCGGTGCACGGAATACTCCCGGTACACCTCACCGTACTCCTCCCGGCCCCGGCCTCCTCGTGCCGGAAGCGCCCGGTGTCGCGGCGGCCGTCGCGACCGGCAGGAGTACCGTGGGGAGGCCGAGGGCAACTCGTATGCCGGTGGTCGGACCGGTCTCGTCCTCGCCGCGATGCAGACACGGGCCGCTCCGGTCCGGGGCAGGTTCCGCCCTATGACATCCGAAGGCGCACATCGGCCGCCCGGTCCGCAGCGCGCAGACTCCTCCCCGCACGCCGACGCCCCGACGGACGCGCCGGGCCGGGTGGAGGTCCGCATCACCTCCCGGGACCCCGAAGCGGCCCGTCGTGTCGCGGACGCGCTCCGGGTCCTGTTCGCCGGTGACGAGCAGCGCAGCTATCCGGACGGCCCCGCGGGCACCGGCACGCGGCTGCACCTCACGCTCGACGCCTCGCACGCCGCCGGTCCGCTCCGTCCCTGGCTCGACACGAGCAGGCCGTCCGCCGACCGTACCCACCGGGGCGAGACCGTCTGAACGGCGCGGCCGCCGAAGCCACCCCGATCCCCGATCCCCGACCCCAGATCCCCGTCCGCGCACGTCTCTCCGCACCTCTCTTCGCACCTCTCTTCGCACCTCTCACGTCCCTCCGCATCTCCCACCGCACCCCACTCGCTCCCACCGCGCTCCAGGAGTTCCGATGGCCCTCGCCCCGCCGCCCCGGCCCCTCTCCCCGGTGGGTGTCCGCCTGTGCCTGGCGGCCCAGCCCGAGCATGGCCGCATGCCCCGGCCCATCGACGGCGCATGGTGGCCCCGTTCGTACGACCTGACCGCCGAACTGCCCCGGCTGCTGGCGGGACTTCCGCGCTCCTGGGGGCGGATCGAAGGCGTTCTGGTCGACGGGGCCGAGTGGTCCCCGTTCCCGGGCCGGCTGCTCGTCGCCGGCGAGGTCGTACGCCTGCGCCGGACGACCGCCCGGCACGCCCCGCCCACCGTCTGTCTGGTGGCTCCCGGCCGAGGCCGCTGGGACCTCGTCGTGGTGCCGCCCACCGCCACGGAGGAGGAGGCGGCCCGGCTCATGCAAGGCGCTGCGGGCGCTGTGGGGGACGGCGTGGTGTGAGCGGGCCGGGGGCCGTTCGCGATCAGGGTCCGTGAAGGGCGGCCCGATCCGGTCGTCACTCCCCCCGGAGCTTCGCCGTGGCGAACTCCCTCATCCCGTCCTCGAACCCGACCTCGGCCTTCCAGCCGAGTTCGGCGCGGAGACGGGAGGAGTCCGCGGTGATGTGGCGTACGTCCCCGAGGCGGTACTCGCCGGTCACCACGGGTTCGGGCCCGCCGTACGCGCAGGCCAGCGCGCGTGCCATCGCCCCGACCGTGTGCGGCTCCCCGCTGCCGGTGTTGTACGTGGTCAGCGCGCCGTCCCGGGATCCGGACGTGAGCGCGGCCACGTTCGCGGCGGCCACGTCCCGTACGTGCACGAAGTCCCGCCGCTGTCCCCCGTCCTCGAAGACGCGCGGGGCCCGGCCGTGGGCGAGGGCGGACCGGAAGAAGGAGGCGACGCCCGCGTACGGGGTGTCGCGGGGCATGCCCGGGCCGTACACGTTGTGGTAGCGCAGCGACACCGCCGAACCGCCCGTGGCCCGGGCCCAGGCCGCCGCCAGGTGCTCCTGGGCCAGCTTGGTCGTCGCGTACACGTTGCGGGGGTCGGCGGGCGCGTCCTCGCCGACCAGCCCCGGGGTCAGTTCCTCACCGCACCGTGGGCACCGGGGTTCGAACCGTCCCGCGTCCAGGTCGGCCACGCTCCGGGGCCCCGGCCGCACCACCCCGTGCCACTCGCACGCGTACCGCCCCTCCCCGTACACCACCATGGAACCGGCGAGCACGAGCCGCCGTACCCGTGCCTCCGCCATGGCGGACAGCAGTACCGCCGTACCGAGGTCGTTGCGCGACACGTACTCCACCGCGTCGCCGAACCCCGTGCCCAGCCCGACCATCGCCGCCTGATGGCACACGGCGTCCACGCCCGGCAGCGCGGACGCCACCGCCCCGGCGTCGCGCACGTCCAGACCGTCGCGCAGGTCGAACACGACGGGTTCGTGGCCGTCTCGCGCCAGCGCCTCGACGACATGGGACCCGATGAACCCGGCACCGCCGGTGACCAGTACACGCATGCTCCGCACGCTAGGCCCCGGACCTGCGTCGTCGCAGCGCCGCGCCGGTCATGTCACCGCTCCGTAAGACCTCGCCGTCCCCGGCCGCCACCGTCGCCGGGAGCCGGCGCCGACGGCTCCCGATCCGACGGCCAGGGGCTTCACTCATGTGCCGGACCAACTGATCAGCCCACGAGGAAAGTTGGCCTCCGGTGCATGTGTCGCACCGATAGCAGCCCAGGATGCCTTCCCCGACAAGCCGCCGCTGCTTGGTGACCGCCCTGCTGGTCGTGGGATCGGCCGCGCTCGGTTACTGCGTTCTGCAGCCCGTGCGGGAAGCTTGCGCGATCACCCCCGGGCCGTATGGCTCCACGTTCAGCCCGAACGGCGAGGCCTCCGGCAGCGGCCGGTGCGGCGAAGAGCGAACACGCTTCATGACCTGGCTCGAGGGGTAGCGCACCCGGCCGGCCGAGCCCCGTTCGCCGCCGGTGTCAGTGGTCGTCGCGGATGCTGGTCGCGATGCCGTTGCTGATCACGACCTCGGCGCTGAAGCCCTTCTTGGCGGCCGTCTCCAGCTCGTCCTCGGTGCACTTGGTGCCGTCCTGGCCGGCTTCGCCTGCGGCACCGCAGATGTCGTCGTAACCGACGATCTCGGTGTCCTCGGCGACGAGGAACTCCTGCTCGACGCCCTTCATGTCGGAGACCGTGTACTTGCCCGGAGCGAGGAAGGAGACGTTGCCGAGCCAGGTGCCGTTGACGCCCTTGCCCTTGTCGATGCCCTCGACGGCGGTGTCGCGGGATCCGGAGCCGGTTTCGGAGTCCGATCCCGAGCCCGAGCCGGAGCCCTGCTGGGCGGGGCGCCGCTCGGTCACCAGGGTCGCGATGCCGTTCTTCATCTGCACGTCTGCGCCCACCGCGGCCTTCTTGGCCGCCGCCTCCAACTGGTCCAGCGTGCACGGCGCGTCCACCTTGGCTCCCGCCTCGCCGCAGATCGTGCCGGTGCCGTAGACCTCGGTGTCGTCGGCCACCCAGAACTGCTGGTCCTCCTTGCCCGGCGCGGACACGATGTACTTGCCCGGGGCGAGGTAGCTGACCTTGCCGTTCTTGAACGACCCGCTGACGCCCTTGGAGCTCGTGGAGCTCTTGGAGTTCTTGGAGTTCTTGGAGTCCGAGACCTTCTCCGCGACGGCCGTGGCGCCCGTTCCGCTCTTTCCGGACGAGTTGGCGTCCGTGCCGCTCTGGCACGCCGTCATCAGCAGCCCGGCGGTGATCGCGACGGAGGCGAGGACGGCCTTGCGCAGGTGGCGGTTCATCACGGGAGGTTCCTTCCGGCGGGGCGGTGGGGAGCCGACGGCGTCGCCGGTCTCCCGCTCTGTGTCGACTATGAGGGCTTCCCAGGTCCGCAGGTCACGGCCGTCGTCCCTTCCGGACGCCGTCGTGGCAGGGCCGTGACACGGCAACACTTCGGCTGCGGAGGGCGGTTGGACGACGCGCCGCCTTGCGGGGGTACGCGAGGGAGGGCGAGCCGGGGTGCACCGGCCGGGGCCGGCGGCTCCGGTGGTTCCGATGACTCCGGTGCTTCCGACGGCCCGTCGGCTCAGCGCACGGGAAAGCCGAAGGAGTAGCCCTGCTCCTTGAGCCAGGGCAGGACACGGCGCAGCGCCGCGACGGTCTGGGAGCGGTCGCCCCCCGCGTCGTGGAAGAGGAGCGTCGGCCCGTTCGGGAGTTCCTGCTGGACGGTGGTGACGATGGCGTCCGTGCCCGGCCGCTCGAAGTCCTTGGTGTCCACGTTCCAGCCGAGCGGACGCATGCCGTGGGAGGCGGCGAGCTTGCGGCTGTCGGGGGTGAAGGCGCCGCCGGGGGCCCGGTAGTACATCGGCCGGACGCCCCCGGACGCCTTGGTGATCATGCGTTCGGCGTCGAGGAT
Organism: Streptomyces sp. NPDC059668; assembly: GCF_042734135.1. NCBI lineage: Bacteria > Bacillati > Actinomycetota > Actinomycetes > Kitasatosporales > Streptomycetaceae > Streptomyces > Streptomyces sp. NPDC059668. The sequence goes on from NZ_JBHWEL010000047.1 coordinate 54,036, forward strand.
CTGCTGGGAGCGGTAGGCCGGGGACTTCTTGTCCATGGTGGTGTCGTGCGACACGGTGTGGTCGCACAGCCGGTGCCCGGCCGCGACCACCTTCTTCACGAGGTCCGGGTGGGCCTGCGCCTGCGTCCCCACCATGCAGAACGTGGCCTTCACCCCGTACTCCCGCAGCACGTCGAGGACTTGGGGGGTCCATTCGGGGTCGGGGCCGTCGTCGACGGTGATGTTGACGCCGCGCGCGCCCTTGTCCGATGCGTGCGCGATGGTCATCGCGACCGTCTTGACGGCACTGGCCGGCGCGGCGGGCGCGGTCGCCTTCGACGAGGCGCCGGCCACGGCGCCGGCCTGCGCGGTCCACACCGAGGCACCGACCGCGAACACCGTCACCCCGAGCGCCGCCCCGACCACCTTGCCGTACCAGCCCCGCGTTCCGCCGTGCCGCGCCATGTCCGCCCCGCTTTCGCCCAGTGCCCCGTCGATCCCCGATCGCGTCGCGACCACTCGGCAGGACGACGGATGCCGGTCACGGGATGCGCCCGTTACGGATCACGGACAATCCCGGAGACGTTCACGGACAACCGCGCCGGGGCCGGACGGCGGAGTCCCGCCGCTCGGACGCGGTGGGCGTCCGCCGGCACGCCATGGGCGACGCCGTACGGAGTCAGGGCGATGACGCCGGTGCCTCGCGACGGTGTGCCGGCACCGATGTCGAGGGGGCCGGCACCGAGGGAGCGGGCGATGTCCGGGGCGAGGTCGTGGGCGGCCCACCGCCATTCGTCCTCGTCGTCCCGGCTCTCCCGCGCGGCGTCCCAGTCGGGGCGCGGGCCCAGTACGTGGGGACGGACCGTTCGTCCGGGCAGACCGTCCCACGGTGCGGTCGTGCACGCCGCCTCGACAGGCACCGTAGGCGGTCCGGTGGACGGTCCGCTCGGTGCGTGGTGATCGCCGGGGCCGGTCAGGCGGGCCGGTCGGGGCCCCGGGAGAAGGCCGTGTCACCGGCCGTCGCTACGAGCGCGTCCTCGACGAGCAGCACGCGCGGCGGGTAGCTCTGCACCTTGTCCCCGGGGTCGTCCAGCGCGGAGGTGCGCCAGACCTCCGCTCCGGTGCGACTGTCCAGCGCCAGCAGACGGCCGAAGCGGTTGGAGAAATAGACCCGCTCGTACCTCGCCGACACCGTGGGCGCGGACAGACTCTCCATGTCCGTCCCCTTCTGCCAGAGCGTTCTGCCGTCGTCCGCCGACACCGCGGTGACCGACCCGTCGGACCGGACGAAGTAGACGACGCCGTCCACGAGGGTGGCCGCGCCGGTCAGCGGGTGCGCCAGCGGTATCCGTCTGACCTGCCCGGTCTCGGGGGCCACCCGCAGCAGCGCGTTGTACGGCCGTTCGTACCCGGCTTCGTACACGTCCTTCGCGGTCTGGGGGGCGAGGAACAGGGGTTGCCCGCCGACGGCGCCGAGCGCTTCCGCCTTCGTGGGCAGTGTGGCCGTCCCGGTCAGGCTGCCGGGTCCGAGCTTCATCAGCTCGACCGGTGCCCGGCCGGGCTCGTTGCCCCGCGAGCACAGGGCGTAGGGGGCGCCTCCCAGTGCCGACGGAGTGCAGTACTCGTCCAGCGAGGGCGTCCGCCACAGTTCCTTGCCGGAAGACCCGTAGGCCACGAACGTCGAGTAGTCGGGAGACAGGGTCAGCAGACCGCCGTCGTACAGGACCGCCTCCTCGGACGGGTTGACGTCGCGTCGCCAACGCCGGTGCCCGGTACCGGCGTCGAGGGCCACCACGCGCCTCGTCCGGTCGTCCGGTTCCTCGTACACGTAGACCAGTCCGTCGCGAACGCCGACCGGCTGCGCCCCCTGAGGGCGGGTGCCGGTCCGCCACAGGGTGCGACCGGAGGCCGCGTCGATCCTGGCGGCCGTGAAACCCGTACCGCCGCAGAACAGGGCGCTGCGCTCCGCCACGCATCCGGGGCTGTCGTAGTCGAGGGGGACGCCCTTCACGTCGTACCGCAGCTTCGTCCGCCACGGCCGCCAGCCGTCGGGCAGGGACGCGGCCCGGGCGCCGGGCGTGGCGGTGGCGCTCGCGGTGGCGGTGCCCGAATCGGACGCGAAGTCGGCCACCCCGATGCACAGCCCCGTGACGGCCAGCACCGCACCGAGGCCGGTGAGCAGCGTCCGGGTCCGGCGTCGCCTGCCGGTACCGACGCCGGTCGCGGCACCCGCGGAGGTGGTGGCCGCGCTCCCGGGAGCGGGTCCGCGCGGGGGTTTCGCGGACTGCCCGGTCCTCGGGGACCCGGTGGCGTCGGACTCCGGCAGCGCCTCGAGCATGCGCTGGATGTCCGTCAGTTCCGGCCGTGCGGCCGCGTCCTTGTCCAGGCAGCGCTCGACGATGCCCAGGAGCGCTTCGGGCACGCCGCCGAGGTCCGGGGTCCCGAACACCACCTGATAGCCGGTTATGTACGGGCTGTCGGCGTCGAACGGTCCCGTGCCGACGGCCGCGAACACCAGCAGCGAGCCCAGCGAGAACACGTCCGAGGCCGGGGTGACGTCCCGGGGAGAGGCCAGCTGTTCCGGTGACATGAAGGGCGGAGTGCCGATCATCCGCCCGGTCGTGGTGAGGCTCTGGTGGTCGGCGGCCCGCGATATGCCGAAGTCGATGACGCGCGGCCCGTCCTCGGTCATCAGGACGTTGCCCGGTTTGAGGTCCCGGTGCACCAGGCCCGCCCGCTGGATGTCGCGCAGCGCCTCGGTGAGCCCCAGCCCCAGCGCGCGCAGTTCCCGCAGGCTCAACGGGCCGTCCCTCTGCACGACTTCGGCAAGGCTGAGGCCCGGCACGTAGAGCGTCGCCATCCACGGCTGGTCGGCGTCCGGGTCGGCGTCCACGACCGGCGCGGTGAAGGCGCCGCTCACTCTGCGCGCCGCCTCGATCTCCTGCCGGAAGCGCGTCCGGAACTCCTCCTCCTGGGCGTACGGCCCGCGCACGAGCTTGACCGCGACCTGCCGCCCCGAGGCGGAGACTCCCCGATAGACGACTCCCATGCCGCCCGCCCCGAGCCGGCCCAGAAGGGTGTACCCGCCTATGGACTCCGGGTCCCCGCTGCTCAGGGGCGTCATCGCCGATCATCCTCCCCAGCGCCTGCCTGCCTCACGGGGATCACAGTAGGGCCTGCCGTCCCGGAAACGGAGCCGCGCCCCTTCCGCACCGGTGTCCCCGTGCCGTGGTCGGGGACGGCCGGCGCCCGGGCCGTCGCCGGCCTGTCCTTCCGCGACGCGTGGGACGTGCCGGGGACGTCGGGCATGGGACGGGCCCGGACGAGACGCGTCGTCCGGGCCCGTCGTGCGGTGGCGGAGCCGGGCTCAGAACAGGCCCTTGTATCCCTGCCGGCCGGTGGCGGTCCTCGTACGGCCGCCGAGGGAGCCGGCGCCGTTGCCGTTGTTGCGCCAGACGTTGCCGGAGGTGTCGCGGTGAGACCACGTCGGCTCTGCCGTCGCCGGTGATGTCCCCCACGCCCACGATCACGTCGTACGACGAGCCCCAGTCGTCGAAGACCTTCACGCGGGCCCTGAACGTGCCGCTCGCCGTGCCGTCGTAGCGCCACTGTTCGTTCGACCTGCCCTGGGCCGGCAGGTCTCCGTGACCGTCGCCGTTGAGGTCACCGGCACCCACGACCTTCTGGTACCCCGTCCACTTGGACGCGATCTTCACCTTGGCGGAGAACGTGCCCGTGCTCGTCGCCTCGCAGAGGTAGACGTCGCCGGTCGAGGACTGGCGGGCGATCAGGCCGGACCTCTCCGGGGACGGTGGGCGAAGGCTCGGAGAGGCTTGTGCGTGCGTCATCGAGCCGCGGGTCATGGACGCGCGGCACACGTGACGTTCGGACACCCCTCGGGCGAGTGGCCGGATCCTGGCATTTTGCCTGCGCATGACCTGTGGGCCGGGTGGTGGGTCCTTCTCCGGTACCGATCCGGCGGACCGGAGTAGTGCGCGTGCAGTAGAAGGGATTGCCAGCAGGCGCACGACGACGGAACAGCCCTGGTCTTGGAGTCTTGTGGAAGATTCCCGAGACCAGATGTGGAGATTCCCTGTCATGGCGTCCTTCCTCTACCGGCTGGGCCGGACGGCCTTCCGGAAACGCCGTTGGGTCCTGCTGCTGTGGGTGGCCGTCGTGGCCGTCGTCGGCTTCAAGGGCCTCACCGCCGCCGCCGGTGCCGACGACTCGTCGTCGATGCCGGGGATCGAATCCCAGAAGGCCTTCGACCTCATCGACCAGCGCTTCCCGGGAACCGCGGCCGACGGGGCGAGCGCACGCATCGTCTTCGTCGCGCCCAAGGGACAGAAGGTCACGGCCGCCGGCAACCGGCGGGCCATCGAGCGGACGGTCGGCGATGCCGCTGCCGGCAGCCAGGTCGCGAGCGCGGTCGACCCGTTCCGGGCGAACGCGGTCAGCAAGGACGGGAGCACCGCCTACGCGACCGTCACCTACGGAGTGACGGCCAAAGACATCTCCGACGGCAGCAGGAACGAGCTCCGGCAGGCGCTGAGCGACGCGAAGGAGGCCGGCCTCACCGTCGAGACCGGCGGCAGCGCCGTGGGCGCGCAGACGGAGGCCGGCGGCGTGGGCGAGGCCGCGGGTGTGCTGGTGGCCGCGCTCGTCCTTCTGGTGACCTTCGGATCCATGGCCGCGGCCGGACTGCCCCTGCTGACCGCCGTCATCGGCGTGGCCACCAGCATGCTCGCCATCACGGCCCTGAGCAGTGCCTTCGGCCTGTCGTCCGCGACGGGAACCCTCGCCACCATGCTGGGCCTCGCGGTCGGAATCGACTACGCGATGTTCATCGTCTCCCGGTACAGGGAGGAGCGAGGCAGGGGCCATGCCCCGGGGGAGGCAGCCGGGCGGGCCACCGGTACAGCCGGTTCCGCCGTCGTCTTCGCCGGGCTCACCGTCGTCGTCGCCCTCGCGGGACTCTCGATCGTCGGCGTCCCCATGCTCACGAAGATGGGGCTCGCGGCCGCCGGCGCGGTCCTGCTGTCCGTGATCATCGCGCTGACGCTGGTTCCCGCGCTGCTCGGGTTCTGGCCCAACGCGGTCCTGCCCCGGCATCTGCGCCGGCGTAACCGCGAGGCCGGAACACCGGACGAGCCGCACCTCGCGACCGCCACAGGAGCGGCAGCCGGCATCAAGGAATCGCGGTGGGCCCGCTTCGTGCTGCGTCGCCCGCTGCCGGTCCTCCTGCTGTCCGTCATCGGCCTCGGAGCACTCGCCCTGCCGGTCGCCGACCTCCAGCTGGGCACCTCGGGCGACGAGGCCAAGCCCACCTCCACCACCGAACGACGTGCCTACGACGCCCTCGCGGACGGTTTCGGCCCCGGCTTCAACGGCCCGCTGACCATCGTGGTCGACGCTCAGCGCGCCCCCGACGCGGCCGGAGCGGTGAACACCATCGCGCAGAGGATCGCTTCGACGGACGGCGTCGTGTCCGTGTCCAAACCGCGCTTCAACCAGGCCGGGGACACCGCGATCATCTCCGCCACGCCGTCCACCTCGCCCACCAGCGAGGAGACGAAGAACCTCGTCCAGACCATCCGCGGTGAGCGCCCGGGACTGGAGACGGCGACGGACGCGACGTTCCAGGTCACCGGGACGACGGCGGCCAACATCGACGTCGCGCAGAAGATGCAGAGCGCGCTGATCCCCTACCTGGCCGTCGTGGTCGGGCTGGCCTTCCTGCTCCTGCTCGTCGTCTTCCGCTCCGTCCTGGTGCCCGTCAAGGCGGCCGTCGGATTCCTCCTGTCCGTCCTGGCCTCACTGGGCGCGGTCGTCGCGGTGTTCCAGTGGGGCTGGGCCGCCGACCTCCTCGGCGTCGAACAGACCGGCCCGATCATGAGCATGATGCCGATCTTCCTCGTCGGCATCGTCTTCGGCCTGGCCATGGACTACCAGGTCTTCCTCGTGTCCCGCATGCGGGAGGCCTACGTCCACGGCCAGACCCCGGGCCGCGCCATGGTCACCGGCTTCGGCCACAGCGCCCGCGTCGTCGTCGCGGCGGCACTGATCATGTCGAGTGTGTTCTCCGGCTTCGTCACCGCCGGGGAGTCGATGATCAAGATGATCGGCTTCGGTCTCGCCATCGCCGTTCTCTTCGACGCGTTCGTCGTCCGCATGGCGTTCGTACCTGCTGTCCTCGCCCTCCTCGGCCACCGGGCCTGGTGGCTGCCCCGATGGCTCGATCGCATCGTCCCCCGCGTCGACGTCGAAGGCGAAGCGCTCACCCGGAGCGACACCCCCGCGACACAGCACGACGAGAAGCCACTGGAAACCGCCGGGATCTGAGTACACCCGGGTGAGGGCCGCCCGATGTCGTCGGGCGGCCCTCACCGGCCTTCACCGGTGGATGCTCCACCATGAGTCCGACAGCCACTGCAACCGGAGACCGCGATGCCCAGCGCCGCCCGCCGTTTCGCTCTCGACCACCCGCACGTCATCGACGCGGCCCTGCTGACCTCCGTGCTCGCCTGCGTGGCCTCCGCGAGCTTCCTCGGCACCTGGGACGTGAGGGAACCGATCGCCTGGTGGCCGGGGCTGGTCCTGGGCGTCGTCGCCACCACCGCCCTGCTGTGGCGACGAACCCGCCCTCGTCCGGTCGTCGTCGTCACAGGGGCCTGCGCCATCGCCGCGGTGAGCCTCGGCTACCTCACCACCATGCTTCTGCTCGCCCCCGTCATGGTGGCCCTGTTCTGGCTGGCGCTCCTCGACGAGCGCCGGACCGCCCACCTCTTCGGCCTCGGGGTGGTGGTGCTCATGGTCCCCATCGCGATCGTGCGGGCGCCGCGCTACGCCAGCTTCATCATCGTGACCCTGAACCCCGCTCTGGCACTGCTCCTCCCCGTCGCCTGGGGTTCCGCTCTACGGCTGCGCCGCGCGTTCACCGACTCGCTGCGGGCCCGCGCCGAACACGCGGAACACACCCGCGAGGAGGAGGCACTGCGCCGAGTGGCGGAGGAACGTGTACGCATCGCCCGCGAACTCCACGATGTCGTGGCCCACCACCTCACCCTCGCCAACGCCCAGGCGGCCACCGCCGCGCACCTCATCCGCGACGACCCCGAACAGGCGGAGCACTTGCTCACCGGCTTGAGCGGCACGACCGCCACCGCCCTGCGCGAACTGAAGGCGACGGTAGGGCTGCTGCGCCGCCCGGAGGACTCCGACTCGCCTCTCCAGCCGGCCCCGAAACTCGAGCAGCTCCCCACCATGGTCGCGGCCCTCGCGACCGCGGGACTCGATGTCACCGTCACGACCGAGGGAGTGGTCCAGCCGCTCTCCCCGGCCGTGGACCTGACCGCCTACCGGATCATCCAGGAGGCACTCACCAACGTCTCCAAGCACGCTGGAACCCCTACGGCACGAGTGACCCTGACCTATACGGACGACGTACTGAAGATCGAGATCACCAACGAGCGAGGACACCCTGCCACCACCGCCCCGGCGTCCGTGAACTCCGGGTTCGGACTCATCAGCATGCGGGAACGCGCCCTGTCCGCCGGAGGCCGGTTCACCGCGGGTCCCCGCCCCGACGGTGGGTACACCGCCGTCGCCGAGCTCCCCCTCAACTTCTGATCCGGGAACCCCATGACCATCCGAGTGCTCCTCGCCGACGATCACGCCCTCCTCAGGGACACCTTCCGCATCCTGATCAATTCCGCCGACGACCTGGAAGTCGTCGGTCAGGCGTCCGACGGCGCGGAAGCCATCACCCTCGCGGGGAGTCTCCACCCCGACATCGTCATCATGGACATCCGCATGCCCGGCACCGACGGCCTGGCCGCCACGACCGCCATCTGTGCCGACCCCGCCCTCTCGGGCGTACGCATCCTCATCCTCACCACGTTCGAGACCGACGAGTACGTCGCCCGCGCGCTGCGCGCCGGAGCGAGCGGGTTCCTCGGCAAGGACGTCACGGCGGACGTGCTCCTCGCCGCGATCCGCACCGTCGCGGACGGCGACGCCCTGCTGTCCCCGGCCGCCACCAAGATGCTCGTCAGCCGCTTTCTCGTCACACCTGAGCCGGCCTCCGACACGGGGCTGCCGGAACAGATCAGCTCCCTCACCGCACGCGAACGAGAAGTGATGATCATGGCCGCCCGCGGTATGTCCAACACGGACATCGCGGACACCCTCTGTCTCAGCCCGCTGACCATCCGCACCCACGTCCAACGCGCCATGACCAAACTCCACGCCCGCGACCGAGCCCAACTCGTCGTTGCCGCCTACCAGTCGGGACTCGTGAGATCGGGACCACCCGCCACTCCCTGACTCCCGCCGGGGACAACGGGACCGAGGGCGCGCCTCGCTCACCGGTCCGGACAGCAAAGAACCCCCGGGTCGTCGACCTGGGGGTTTCATCGGTTTGCCTGGAGCGGGTGACGAGAATCGAACTCGCACTCTCAGCTTGGGAAGCTGATGTTCTACCACTAAACTACACCCGCGTAAGACGCCGGCCGAGCCGGTGTCGAATGCCCGCTCACTCTACCTCATGCCTGGCCCCCGGCGCTGAAGCCGTGGGGCCGGTGCGCGTTTCGGGGGGTGGACACGGCTGCGGGGGAACGGAGTTGGGGCGTACGGTGAGGGCGTGGGCGAGGGGCCCGGCGGGGTCGGAGTGCCGCCTGGAGAGCCGTCCCGTTCATCCCGTAATGTGGCTTTCGTCGTCGGTCACGCCAGTGCCTGACGCAGGCTCTTGGGGAAGGGACTCTGTGGACTTGATGGAGCGCACCGTCGTCCGATGTGCCGAGGGGCACGTGTTCAGCACCGCTTCGTTCCCGATGCAGAAGGCCGAGCGGCTCGGACCCGGTCGATTGATCCGGTGTCCGCGGTGCACGCGGCTGCGGAACGTCGTTCCGGTGGCGTTGGAGAAGCACTAGCGGCAGTCGCCGAGCGGTCTCGGCAGCGTGTAGCCGTGGGGCTGTCCACAATTGTGGGCAGCCCCACGCGTATCCTCGGGGCGTGCTTCTCTCAGACAAGGACATCCGGGCCGAGATCGACGCCGGACGGGTGCGGATCGCGCCCTACGACGAATCCATGGTGCAGCCGTCGAGCATCGACGTGCGGCTCGACCGCTACTTCCGGGTGTTCGAGAACCACCGCTACCCCCACATCGACCCCTCGATCGAGCAGGCGGATCTGACGCGGCTGGTCGAGCCCGAGGGCGACGAGCCGTTCATCCTGCATCCCGGGGAGTTCGTCCTCGCCAGTACGTACGAGGTCATCACGCTGCCGGACGACCTCGCCTCGCGGCTCGAGGGCAAGAGCTCCCTCGGGCGGCTCGGCCTCGTCACGCACTCCACCGCCGGGTTCATCGATCCGGGCTTCTCCGGGCACGTGACCCTGGAGCTGTCCAATCTCGCGACGCTGCCCATCAAGCTCTGGCCGGGTATGAAGATCGGGCAGCTGTGCATGTTCCAGCTCAGCTCGCCGGCCGAGTTCCCGTACGGCAGCGACCGGTACGGCTCCCGCTACCAGGGGCAGCGCGGACCGACCGCCTCCCGGTCCTTCCTCAACTTCCACCGGACCCAGGTGTGAGGGCGTGAGCATGACCGGAGCGCGCGAGAACCTCACCTACGAGCGGTTCGGGACCGCCGTCCGTGAGCTCGCCCAGACCATCGCCGACGACGGGTACGAGCCGGACATAGTGCTCTCCATCGCCCGCGGGGGTGTCTTCGTCGCAGGCGGCCTCGCGTACGCCCTGGACTGCAAGAACATCCACCTGGTGAACGTGGAGTTCTACACGGGCGTCGGGACCACGCTCGACATGCCCGTCATGCTCGCTCCCGTCCCCAACGTGATCGACTTCTCCGACAAGAAGGTCCTGATCACGGACGACGTCGCCGACACCGGCAAGACGCTCAAGCTCGTGCACGACTTCTGCGTCGACACCGTCGCCGAGGTCCGCAGCGCCGTGATCTACGAGAAGCCGCACTCGCTGGTGAAATGCGAGTACGTGTGGAAGCGGACGGATCAGTGGATCAACTTCCCGTGGAGCGTTCTGCCTGTAGTACGTAAATCCGGCGAGCCGGTCACCCCCTCGAAGGAAGCCCTCTAGTCGCAGGGCGGAAGGCGGCGACGCGTGCTTGCCGGCGTCTCACTGGCGCCCGCCCCTACGGGCCGCCACCCGTGTACGGCGCCCCGTCCATCCCGGAGTCCGAGCGCCCCGCCAGAGGCATGCATGTTCTGAGGCGCGGGTTCGATCACTATCTGGGGTTGCCTAGAGAACGTGCGGGTCAGCGCGAGTTCGGCCGTTCAGGCAAGTGAGTCACGTAGCGCGGTCTGATCGGTGGTCCGGCTGGGTGCGAAGGGCCGGCGGAGGCTTTGGGCGGCGGGCCGTGGTGTGGGGTCGCGTGGTCACGGGGTGCCCCGGCGTCGGTGGTCCGAGGGTGGGCGGCCGGCGCCGGGGCGTTCGTCATGCCGGTGTGCGGTTACCGGGGGCAGGGACGGTGGCCGTGGTCGGCCGGTCCTGGCCTGGCTTTTCCGTGACCCGGCTTGCCGTGGTCGGGCTTTCCGTGGCCCGGGCAGGGCACGACCCCGATCGCCACCCCGAACGGGAGGTCGCCGACGGGGATGGTGGCCACGACGGCGTTGGTGGCGGTCTTGATCACGGACACCGAGTCGGCGTTGGCGTTGGTGACGTAGGCGCGGGCGCCGTTCGGCGACACCGCAACCTCTCGAGGCGCATGGCCGACGGGGATGGTGGCGACGACCGTCTTCTTCGCCGTTTTGATCACGGACACCGTGTCGTCATCGGCGTTGACGACGTAGGCGCGGGCGCCGTTCGGCGACACCGCAACCCCCTGGGGCGCATCGCCGACGGGGATGGTGGCCACGACGGTGTTGGTCTTCGTCTTGATCACGGACGCCGTGTCGTCGTTCAAACTGGTGACGTAGGCGCGGGTGCCGTTCGGCGACACCGCCACCCCGAACGGGTAGGCGCCGACGGGGATGGTGGCGACGACCGTCTTCTTCGCCGTTTTGATCACGGACACCGTGTCGTCATCGGAATTGGTGACGTAGGCGCGGGTGCCCTTCGGCGACACCGCCACCCCGATGGGAGCAGCGCCGACGGGGATGGTGGCGACGACCGTGTTGGTGGCGGTCTTGATCACGGACACCGTGTTGTCGCTGAAGTTGGTGACGTAGGCGCGGGTGCCGTCCGGCGACACCGCCACCCCCAGGGGCTCACGGCCGACAGGGACGGTGGCGACGACCATGTCGGTCGCGGTGTTGATCACGGACACCGTGTCATCGGCGCGGTTGGTGACGTAGGCACGGGTGCCGTTCGGCGACACCGCCACTTCCCACGGCGCAGCGCCTACGGGAACCGTGACCGCCACCGTTTTCGTCCGTGTGTTGATCACCGACACCGTGTTGGCGTGGAAGTTGGTGACGTAGGCGTAGGTGCCGGGCGGCACGGCCTGGGCGGGCTGCGGGGCCACCATGGGCACGGCCAGGCCGGCCACTACGACGAGACCTGCCACCAGCGTCCGCAGCAACCCACCCCACCACGAGCGACGCACTCGAAGATCAGGCGGCGCCGACGACGGGAGGGTCTGCTGCGCGCCCACCCCCCTCACGGTTTGACAGGTAGTCACAGTAATCCTCTCGACCGGGCTTGACGGAATAGGACGTATTATGACAGTTCGTCATATTCAGTACGGCGGAGACGCGCCACCGCGCCGACCATCGGCCGGGGCGATCGCCTGGACGGTCGTGCGCCCCACCGAGACCGCACCCGGTAGGGTGCCGCGACCGAACCGGAGGATCCGGGGCGCGGAGGTGGGCGACTGGAGACCCAGGCACGGTGAGCACGACGGGCCGGGAGGGGCACCCTCCGCCGACGATCACTCGGCAGAAGGATCCGCTCAGGAATTCGTTGATCCGGCGCAGGGCGGCGCACCCACAACGCTTACGCACATGCCGTACGCCGTACGTGCCTGACGAGCCCTCGGATACCCGTAACACAGGTACGAAGAGGGCCACTTGCCCTACATGACTGCTGCCTCGCCGGCACCCGGGACAACAATCGCCGCATCTCCCACCGCGTCCGTGTCTCCACGGCCTGTGGGGTCCGATGCCGTGCACATGCCGGCCTCGCGTTCGTCGTGTTCCGGCTGATGAGGGGAGCGCTGATCTGTGCGTATGGCGTCTGCGCGACCACCCTCACACAGGCACTGATGCCTGGAGCGTTCTGCCTCCAGTGCATGAGTCCGGTGGGGCTGCGAAGGAGAACCGGGAAGCTCTCTGAGCTGCGTGCCGTGATGACGGTCGGGTGGAGGAAGAGTCGCCCGCACCGGTCGTCCTGGAGGGGGATCAGGGGCGGTGCTCAGTCGCCGTCGCCGGCGCGACGGGCCTTGGCGAACCCTCCGCCGCGGACCAGAAGCACCGCACCGAGCAGCACGAGCCCCAGAGCTACGGTGGAAAGCACCATCGTCGCTCCGGAAGAGAAGCCAAGGAGCCTGGGTCCTTCGTTCAGGACGGGGCCGCCCGCCATCGCTATCCAGCCCCAGCCGGTTTTGGGCGACGGCGCGTACGCCGCGGTTCCCCGGCCGTTCAGGGTCAGCACGCCCAGAAGCACGAAAACGCAGCCGGAACCCAACACCATCCACGCGGACATGACATCCCTCCGCGGGAAGGCTACGCCCTCGACCCGCCACTGACCCCAGCCCCCATCCCGTCCGCCGTCGACAGACGTGCCGACGGGTGAGGACGCCCGGAGCATTCGTCGCGACGGCGTCGCCTCGGACCGTCGTTCCGTTCTACTCCCACCCGACGAACACGTCGTCGCCGGCACCGGAGAGGTGCGGAGTCAACGGATCCGCCCATCGGGGCAGTCGAATTCCTCGTCCCTCCGTCAGGGCGACGAGGAGGTCTCCGAACATGTGCGACAGGTTGTCCCACACTTTCTCCGGCCCCTCGTTGTCCCCGCCGTGCAGACCGTGGAGCACGTTCCCGAACCGGTCTCCCTCACGGTGGTCCACGATGAGCTTGCCTCCGGTGATGTCCGTGGCGATCGGAACCCACCGGACGTGGAACAAGTACCCGTAGGCTCCTTCATAGATGTCCCGCAGCCCGGGGTCCTCCGACTCGTTCTCGTCGACCCACTCGGCGATCGCCTCCTCCTGCGAGCGCTGGCCGGCACGCATTCCGTCGGCGCTGTGCAGGATGAATCCCTTGGGAAGGATGACACCGGGACCGGCGTGGCCCTTCGTCGCGGTCACCCCGTCGTGATGACCCAGCCACGTCACCAGATCAGGGTGCAGGGGGAACCGGCGATCGGCGACGGCGTCGATGTCGTCCTGTACCGCAGGCGGGTTCAAGGCGGCGTGGTCGGCGGGCGCGTTGGCCTCCAGCCACGCGTCGAGGCGAGCGAGGACACCATCGAAGCCATCGGTCATGCGGCAACTGTAGGCATCGAACCCGCATTCGAGACTCGCTCCGGCGGCCTTGGAGTGTTCCGCCTCCCGTACGCAAGGCAGGGGGAGCCGATCACGCCGCCGTGGACGGACGCGCGGGCGGTCACCGGCCGAGCGGTCAGCCGGAACCCGTCGCGCTCGGGCGAATGTCGTCCAGACTGTCGACGATCGTCACGGACGGCGGATTCGACGGCGCGGGCACCTGAATGAGAATGGGGACGTAAACCACTTCCCCGTGTCTGAACTCGGCCTTCCAGGAATTCCGGTAGCACACGGTCTCATTCGGGCTGCCGTGCGTCGCATAACATCGAAGTGCCGACGGTGCCGATGTCGTGGACGCGGTCTGCGCATTCTGGGAAAGTGCGTCGGATTCACCTGCTGACGCGCCCCACGCGCCCAGTGCCATACAGCAGCAGGCCGCCGTCAGACCGACACTCCGCAAGGCTGCTTTCTTCATTCCCATCACCCTGAAAGCTGAAGCAAGCTGCGAGTGCAATGATTTGTCCAGTGTCGCACGGCGGGGATACATCCGTCGGATGATCTCCGCGTCCCCGGTGTCGATCAGTGGGATCGATCAGTGGGACGGAAAAGCGGGTCGGGCCCGCCCTATCTGCGGTCGGACTGGTGGAGTTTGCGGGCGGCTTCGTGACGGGTGTGGACGCCGAGTTTGTTCAGTACGGCGCCGACGTGATGCCCGGCGGTCTTGGGGGTGATGTAGAGGCGGGCCGCGATCTCGGCATCTGACAGGTCCTCATTCAGCAGCTTCAGGACGTCCAGTTCCCGGTTGGTCAGCCCGTACGGATTGGCACGGGTGGCCGCCCGCGGGCCCCGCCGGATCGGGCGGACGCCGCGGGCACGCATCACGGCGCGGGTGCGCGCCACGGCCGGCCGGGCGCCGAGGGACTCGAAGACGGCCAGGGCCTGGTGCAGCGCGGGTGCGTCGCCGGACAGGCGGGCCAGCGCGGCGTCGTACGGGCAGCCGAGCGTGTCCCACAGTGCCGCGGCGCCGGCCCAGTCGCCGGCCAGTTCCAGCGCATGGGGTTCGGCCGCCGGCACCTGCGGGGGCGTGCCTCCGGCGCGGCGGATCCAGCAGGCCAGCGCCCCTGACAACCAGGGGTGGCTGCGCCCCGCCAACGCGTCCAGGCCGCGTCGTGCCTCCGCCCGCACCCGCTCGTGGTCGTCGGCCAGCCAGGCCGCCTCGACCCGGGCCTCCCACCCGAGGCCCGTGGCCATCAGGCAGTCCGGGTCGACGAGGTTCGCCGCCTCATCGAGCAGCGGCCACACCTGGGCCTTGCCCTGACGGGCCCGCACCAGTCCCAGGACGGTGAAGGCCAGGGCCCGGACGACCGGTGGTGAGTTCGGATGGGACAGAACCTTCTGCGCGGCGTCGGCCGACTGGGTCCACAGGCCCCGGTTCAGCAGCCCCCAGCTGCCCCAGACCCTGGTGCACAGCAGGTGGAACAGCAGGTCGTGGTCGAGGCAGTGGGCTTCCGCCCGGCTCACGGCCGCGGTGGTCCGGTCGACGTCACGCTGGAGTGCGGCGAACCAGCACATGACGAGTGCCAGGGAGGCCGCGTCCGCCGGTGAATCCTGTGCCATCGCGTGGGACACCGCCTGTTCGCAGTCCTCCCAGCCGCGGTGTTCGACGCCCTCAGGTCCGTGCCCGGCGCTCAGCATCCGTGCCACCGCGGTGTGGAAGCGCGCCTGGACGACCACTTCGGCGTCGCCGAAGCGCTCACCGAGAGCGATCGCCTTCTCGGCGTGGGCGGCGGTCACCGCCACCGCCTCGTGCTCGTAACAGGCCAGTTGACAGAGGTTCAGGTACGCCCACGACAGTTCCCGGCTGGGTCCCAGCTCTTCGAGCACCCGCACCGCGTCCAGGGCGGTCTGCCGTGACTCGGCGGTCCGTCCGGCCGGCCACAGCCAGTACGACAGCCGGCTCAGGTTCTCGCCCTCCCGCAGCCGGTCGCCCGCGGTACGGCGCAATCGCGCCGCCGTACGGCGGGAGTCGACCCCCTCGTCCAGCCGGCTCGACAGGAGACAGGCCTGCGCGTGTCCTTCCAGCAAGCTGGTCCGCTGGTCGGACGGCAGGTGGTCGGCGTACCGCAGGGCGCGCGCGTACTGGGCGGCCGCCTCCCGGTACGCGCCCGTCGCGGCGGCGTGGGCGGCCGCCGCGGGCGCGTACTCCAGCACGGCGGCCGGGTCCCCGGCGGCCTCGGAGTGGTCGGCCAGCAGCGCCAGGTCGTCCGCGGCGACCGGGCCGGACCGCATCGCCGCCAGAGCCTGCCCGTGCACCCGCAGGCGGAAGGCGGCGGGGACGGCCTCCAGCACCGCCAGCCGGGTCAGTTCATGGCGGAATTCGGTCGCCTGTCCGACGGTGCGGACGATTCCGCAGGCCACGGCCTCCTCGAGCGCTTCTTCCGGGGCCGGTAGCACGCCGGCCAGCAGCGGCGGCGAGACCCGGTGCCCCAGGACGGCCAGTACGTCGACGACCGTGCGGGCCGCCGCCGACAGACCGGCCAGGCGGCCGGCGACGGCCTCGCGCACCGTGGCCGGGATGGTCTCGGCGGGGGCGGCCAGGATCTCGGTGACGATGAACGGGTTGCCGGCGGAGAGGTGGTAGAGCTGCTCGGCGTCGACGGAGTGACCGGTGGCCAGCCGGGCCACGGCCGGGCGGCTCAAGGGGATCAGGTCGTGGCGGTACACCCACGGATACCTGGCCAGAGTGCCGAGGAGAGCCGTCACATGGTGGGTGCGGCCGATCTCGTCGTCGCGGTACGTGGCCACCACCAGCGCCGGAACGCTCGTCAGGCGCCGTGCCAGGTACCGCAGCAGGTCCATCGTGGCCTCGTCGGCCCAGTGGAGGTCCTCCACGACCAGCAGGCTGGGACAGACACTCAGGTCCGCGAGCAGGGACTCGAAGACCTCGTCGGGACGGCAGGTGCCGGCCGCCACCCCGGTCAGGGCGTTGCGCACGGCCGGCCCCAGGCGCGGGGCCAGGTCCATCAGGGGTCCCAGGGGGCGGGGCGTGGCCAGCGGGTCACAAGCGCCCAGCAGCACCCTGACGCCGGGATCGGCCAGTTGGGCCAGGTGGTGGACGACGGTGGTCTTGCCGATACCGGCCTCGCCTCGGACAAGCGCGAAGCGTCCAGGGCCGCTCACGGCCGCCTTCAGGTGACCGGCGAGGTCCTGGAGCACGGCCTCTCGCTCTAGTAGGTCCATCACCAGCCATTTTCCCTCCGTGGCCGGAGCCGCGCAAAAGATCCAGATCGGGCGGGACAGGTCTGCTGGTGGGGTGCTGTCGCGATCGCCGGGGCGGGATGTGGGGTGCGCCGGAAGGGCATGTGGGGTGTACCGCGGCGGAACTTGGGGCGTTCGCCCGATGTGTCCGCTGTTGCGGCGGAGCATGCTGGCCAAGGAGTTCCAGAAACCGGGTCGCCCCCGGTCCGCGCCTCAAACCGACCTGCGCCGAGAATGCCGCGCAACCGCGCCTCCGAAATGTCTCTGGCAGTTGATCCGGCTCCATCGTCAATACGAAGGGTGCCGTTGTCTGTCGAGACGGATTCCGGAGTCCGGAATGGTGGGAGTGCCAAGCCGTCTCGCTGAGCCGGCCGCACGTTTTGCGGAGAATGAATCCCGTAATCCAAATCGAGTCGCGAATCGGCAGGACCCACACCGGAAAGGAATCATCATGCTCAACAAGATCGCCAAGCGCGCGGCAATGCTGACCGCATCGGTTGCCCTGGCTGCGGGTGGCGCAACCATGCCCACTGTCGCCTTCGCTGCTCCGGCACCTACAGGAACTCACGCGACGGCGCCGAGCGACAACAACAACAATAACAACAACAACAACCGAGGCCGGGGCAACAACAACAACAATAACAACAACAACAACCGAGGTAGGGGTGCGAACAACAACAACAATAACAACAACAACGGAGGTCGCGGGAACAACAACAATAACAACAACAACAACGGAGGCCGCGGAGCCAACAACAACAACAATAACAACAACAACGGCGGAGGCGGGAACAACAACAATAACAACAACAACAACGGAGGCCGCGGAGC
>NZ_JBHWEL010000048.1:0-71506 GCF_042734135.1 Streptomyces sp. NPDC059668
CCCCCCCCACACCCCCCCCCCCCCCGCCCCCTCCCCGCCCCCCCCCCCCCCCCGCTTTTTGCGGGAGACGGATCAGATCAGCTGGTGCTGAAGGACTCGTAGCCGTAGGAGCCGGTCCACTGGCCGGCGCTGCGGTCGTAGGTGCGCGCCCTCATGAGGATCAGGCCGTCCTCGTAGAAGTCCTTGTTGCACACGACCCAGGTGCCGGCGCCCTCCGAGTTCACGCACTGGCCGGTCCGGTAGATGCTGGTGTCGTTCCAGTGCTTGTAGTTCTCCCAGTCGGCGACCGCGGAGGCGCTGTCGGCGTCACCGTCGTAGACGTAGATCTTGTCGCCGGTCGGATTGAAGCAGACCCTGGCCTTGTCGGGCGAACCCACGCAGAGGGCAGCGCTGCCCGGGTTGCTTGTTCTGATCCCCTGCTGCCAGGAGTCGTCGGCGGCGGCGGCCGGACTGGCGGCGGACAGCGCAAGCGCGAGCGCGCCGAAGAAGGCGGCACCAGCGGTCACGGTGGTGCGGATGCGGATCACGTAATTCCTCCCCGAGCACAGTGCGTGCGACAGCCGCCCGCACGCCGCGGGGCGGGCACGAGGGGCGATCGTTCCCCCCTGAGCGGGGCCGTTCGTTCGGCCCGGCGTTTGAGGGATTGCTTGATCATGGTACGGAAATCCCACTCGCAACACAAGGTACAACAATCCCATGAGACAACTCAGTTGACCCCCAGGCGCTGTTTCTCGGACACGTGCGGAGCCAGATGATGAGTGCTGCGGGAGTGACGGTGCCGAGATAGATATAGGCCCGCTTTTCGTAGCGTGTGGCGACGGCGCGGAAGCCTTTCAGAGGGTTGATGGCCCGTTCGACGGTGTTGCGTTTGGTGATGGTCCCCGCTTCCCATCATGACCCTGACGTCCGCACCAGGCGTCACCCGCATCTGGCATGCGCCCCGCTGACCCCAGTGCGTGCGGGTGCGTCGCACCCGGGTGGCCCGCGCTCTGCGGTATGCCGCGCACCTCCTCCCGCCGCCGTCCGGCGGACCGGCTGGTTCAGCGTGCTCGCCGATGACGCGGCATCATTTGTCGATCAGCTCGCGGACCCTGGGCCCGGCGAGGTCACCGTGGTGCAGTCCCGACCAGGGCCGGCGAGCGGCGTGGCGGGCGGCGCGAGCAGTGTCCGGTCGCCGCTGCCGCGAGTACGCCGAGCCCGGCCGCCGCAGTTGCGGCGGTGAAGGCCGTCCCGGAGCCGTGGCGGTCCAGCAGGGCACCGGCGAGTGCTGAGCCCAGGGAGGAGCCCAGGTTGTAGGCGGTGTTCACCCAGGCCCCCGCTTCCATCCGGGTGCTGGCCGGGAAGAGCTGGTCCACCAGCAGGTACGCGGTGATCAGTAGCATGTCCAGGCAGGCCCCGAGTGCGAACAGGGCCGTTGCGGCGACCGGGAGCAGCGGCGCCGCGGCGAGCAGTGCGAGGGCGGCGGTCCCGGTCCCGCCCAGGACCAGGAGCCGGCGGGACGGGGCGGCCCGCCAGATCCGGCGCCCGTACAGGAGTCCGCCGACGACCCCGCCGACCGAGCACAGCGTCAGCAGCGCTCCGGTCGTTCCGGCACCCCAGCGCGGCACCGCGGCGATCTCCTCGATGGCCAGGGCGCAGGCCGAGCCCAGAACCAGCAGCAGCAGACCGAGGAAGCCGGTCCTGCGTAACGGGCGTTGTCCCGTTGCGCCGTTGCTCCGGTCGGGGTCGGTGGCTGACTGCGGTCGAGAGTGCGGTCGGGAGGACGTGCGGTACAGCGCTCGCGTCAGCGCGCGGAAGCCGACGAGCACGAGGCCTGCGCATACGGTGAGTGCCATCGGGGCGGACCAGACGCCGATCAGCATCGCGCCCAGGGCGGGTCCGACCGCGAAGACTGTGGACTCAGCGACGGTGTCCAGGCTGAGCGCGCATTGCTGCTGCTGCGGTTCGGCGGCAAGGTCGCTCCAGAGGGATCGCATCAGCGGTCCGACCGGAGGCGGGAACAGACCGGCCACCGCGGCAAGCGCGAAGGCGATCCAGGGTGCGGTGCCGAGTTCGCCGGTCAGGGCGATGACCGCGAGCATCCCGGCGTAGCCGACTGCCAGCAACATCAGCGCCCGGGGCCGGCGTTCGACCAGCCGGGCCCGAGGCGGACCGAGCAGAGCGGAGATCAGGCCGAACAGTCCGGCCGCCGACCCGGCCACGGCGTAGGAGCCGGTGGCGTCGCGCAGGGTCAGCAGCAAGGGGAGGCCCAGCAAGCCGTAGCAGAGCCGGGCGAGTATGGCGGCGGTGAACAGGCCACGGGCATGGCGGAGGGAGAGGACGGCGCCTCGCGGGCTGTGCAGCGAGAGCTGCGCTGGTGATCGTCGTAGGCGAAGTCGGTGACCGTCTGCGGCGAAACGCTTCTTCCCTCGTCGGGAGACGGGCTGACGGATCGGCTGGCCCGCACTCCTGCTGCTTCGTGCGGACGAGACGCCTGGTCATAAGCGTGATAGCGGCTCAGGTGATCAGCGCGTCGCGATCGTAGCCGAGCAGGTCGCCTGGTCAGACGTCGCCGGACCTGAGGCCTCGACGGAGCCCCAGGCCCCACCCGCTGAAACGGGGTGCCGAGTTCGTAGCCGGCGCTCAGCGCCGTCTTTTCGCTGCAGCGGCTGAAGCGTCTCGCAGCCCGGGCTGCAGGAAGGCACCGACGGCGGGGATACCGCGGCGGCGGGCGATTTTGTTGTGGAGGTCTACGAGAGTGTGGGTGCCGCGGGCGGAGGTGACGCCGCCCATCCGGTCGACGGCGTCGTGGGCGGTGGCGACAGCGGCGTCGACGTCCCTCATTGCGAGGTGGGCTTCAGCGAGCCGGGCGAGGTAGATGGCGTGGCCGCAGGGGAAGGCGTCGCCGTTGTAGGCCTCCTGGCTGGTGGCGGTGGAAGCTTCCTGGAAGTGGATGAGCTCGCCGGCTGCCGCCGCCTTCGCGCGGCATTGTCCTGTCTCAACGAAACCAGTCGACCCCGATCCACTGACCAGGGACGACTAACTTCGTTAAGACAAGCCTCCTTGGAGCGGGCCCGCGACAATGATCCGTCAACCTGCGGCGATTGGATTCGCTGAGACGAACCGTGGCGGCTCGGTTCGTTGAGACAGGTCACAGCCTGGCCCGTCTCACTTGAAGGTTGGTCAATCTTTCCGAGCTGAGCGGCGAGTGGCGGAGGCTGTGCAGACGACTGATGCGGCCACGCGTGTAACCCTTCGCCATCGTGCGGGCTCTCATTCAGGAGCCGAGTCCTCGACGGTGATGAGGGCCAGCAGGGTCCGGGCTTCCTGGGTGCGAGGGTGGGCCGGATGGAGCAACTGCTCACAGGCGATCAGTGCCCGGCGGGCGGTGGCTTCCGCCTCGGCGCGATTCCCCAGGCCGTGTAGGGCTTGAGCCTTTGCAAGGTCCACCTTTCCGCTGTCGGCACGGGCTACCGGAGCGAGTCGGCGTACCTCGGTCAACGCCTCCTCGTACCGGCCCTGCCCGTTCAGGCTGCGGACCAGGATATGGCGCAGGTCGTCAGCCGTGAGCTCGTCCGCTCGCGGCAGGTTCCCGCGGGCGCTGGCTTCCGCCTCTTCATAGCGGCCCTGCCCGTTCAGTGCATCAGCCAGTTTGGCCACTGCGTCAAGTTCGGTCGCCCGCACGTCGGTCAGGTGCGCGAGGCGGGTGATGGCGCGCAGGATGTCCTTCGCCTCGGCTTCTGCTTCCGCACACCGATCCTGCTGGATGAGGACCGCTATCCGGTTCGACCGGAGCACCAGCAGCATTGCCCGCAGATCCGGACTGCCCGCGGCCGTCCGCTCCACCTCCGTGATCAAGGTCTCTAGCTCGGGAAGTACCTCCGCCCCCCGCCCGTGCCTGATGGCCGCCGTCGCGGCAGAGGACCTCGCCAGCCACGACACAATCAGGGGGTCGCCGCCCCAGACGCGCGGCGCGACCGCAAGTGCCCTAGCTCGGGCCTCGGCCTCCTCGAACTCACCCGCTGCGCTCATGTCCTGGAGCCGGTCCAGGGCCGCCCTCTGCGACGGGGCCATCCTCCCCCTGGCCCACCCATACAACACGTGGTCCCACCCCGTACGTATCGATCTCACAAGCCGCGAGGCTACGGGAACCCGTCGTCGCCCAGTGCGAGCCCGGGAAGTGATGCTCACCGCGCGACTAGCGGAACGTACGTACCGAAGCGACTTCCTCGAACGGGCCCGGCACGCAGTCCCGCAGCGGACGCCGAGGGAGTCCGTGCACCGCGTCCACGCAGGACAACTCGACGCATGACCCCGCCTGCTCCACCCCAGCCGGTACAGCCATCCTGCACCCCAGCGCACTCAACCGCGCGACTAGGCCCTGTCCGAGGGGTCGCGTGACAGGCTGGCTGGTGAATCGTTCCGTCCGGTGTGGGGCGGGGTGATCTGACAGATGCGGAGTGGGCCCGGCTGGAGCCGCACTTGCCGAGGAACGCAGGCCGGGGCGGGCGGTGGAAGAGCCACCGTGTGGTGCTCAATGGCATTCTCTTCCGGCAAGGGACCGGCATCCCGCGGCGGGACCTGCCGACGCGGTTCGGCAAGTGGAAGACGGTGCATGACAGGCATCGCAGGTGGTCGGCGGACGGCACGTGGGACAGGATCTTGCGGGCCGTCCAGGCCGACGCCGATATCGAGGGCCGTCTGGACTGGACGATGGCGGGTGTGGACTCGACGGTCTGCCGGGCGCACCAGCATGCGGCCGGTGCACGGAAGCAGCCTCCGCGCCTCCCCGGTCGGCGGAGTAGGCCTGTTCATCATCGGGACGACGGAGGGCTGGGCCGCTCCCGGGGAGGGCTGACCACGAAGATTCAGCTGGTGGGTGAAGGCAGCCGGCGTCCGCTGGCTGTGCTGATCACACCGGGGCAGGCAGGCGACGGGCCACGGATGATCCCGGTGCTGGAGCGCGTCCATGTGCCGCGCCCGGCCGGTGGGCGTCCTCGCACTCGGCCTGACCACCTCAGCGGCGACAAGGCGTACAGCTCACGCCGCGACCGCCGTTATCTGCGACGCCGGCAGATCAAGCACACTATTCCCGAACGCCGAGACCAGCGGGCCCATCGGCAAAAGCGCGGCAGCAAGGGCGGTCGGCCCGCCGGCTTCGACCGAGCCCGGTATGCCCGCAGAAACGAGGTCGAGCGAACGATCAACGCCCTCAAAGGCTTCCGCGCCGTGGCCACTCGGTTCGACAAACGGGCTTACGTCTTTCACGGCACGGTGACCGTCACTGCGATCCGGCTGTGGTTCGGGTCCTGAGCCCCCCCCCGCCTACTTCCGATTCATCCTGGTCTACCGCAGGACAGGGCGGTTGGCGGACGTGTACTCGTCCGCGATGTTGAACACGCTGGCACAGTGTGGGCATTCGCCCTTGCCGAAGAGGTGGGTGATTCCGTCGGCGAGTGCCTCGTGTCCGTCGCGGACGGCAGTCTCGTACATCCAACGGCCGGTGCCGGAGAGCTCCTCAAAGGACGCCGGCCGCAGGCCGCGACGGTCCACGTCGCCCAGGTTCCAGTCCCGGATCGC
Organism: Streptomyces sp. NPDC059668; assembly: GCF_042734135.1. NCBI lineage: Bacteria > Bacillati > Actinomycetota > Actinomycetes > Kitasatosporales > Streptomycetaceae > Streptomyces > Streptomyces sp. NPDC059668. Next base: position 5,560 of record NZ_JBHWEL010000048.1, read on the forward strand.
TGAATAGCGCCCGTAGTCCCCGATGGCGATCGTGACTTCCACGGTGCAGTGGGGGCAGGCCAAGTGGTAGAAGTCGTCCTTGAAGTCCCCCAGGACGGCACTCCAGTGGTACTCCCCCTTGGCTGCAAGCAGATTGAGAAAGGCCGCGAAGTAGTCGACCGGCCGCGATTGCAGGTGCCGGTCCAGCAGCTTGCGGAACTCCGCGATCGCGTCGGCGCAGTCCGCCAGCAGATCGTCGCAGCCGTGGTGTCCTGCCGCACCTCGCAGGATCGCCCCGGCCAGTCCACGCGCCCGTGCGCTCCTCGAGGCGAGACGCACCAGGCCCTGCAGGGCGGCAAAGCTGGCGGGGAAGACGAGGTCGTGTTCGAGGACCAGCCGATATCCCAATTCCTCCCATGCTTCGGCGTTGTCCTCGAGCTCCACCCGTTCCAGAAGCGCGGGGACGCGATCGACATCCCCGTAGCAGTCGTGCATCTGCGTCCAGTTCACCACCTGGGCATTAAAGCGCCCCGTGGCAGCCGGGGTGGACGTCCCTGTTCCTGACTCATCGGACAGGCCCTAGTTCCACGAGCAGCGGGCCGAGTATGCGTCGGTGGTCGAGGCGGTCCGCGTCCAGGAGGCCAGCGCCCTCCTGTGGGCGTCCTGTGTTCGCCAGCAGGCGGCCATGAGCGGACCTCGTAGCCGGAACATGCGCTCTGATCGCCTCCCACAAGGCGCGGGTCTTGCCCGTGGATGATCCCCCGCCTGGACTCGACGGCCGGGCCGAGCGTCGACGCCGCGGCGCCGGCCGCATCGGCAGGTCATCCTGCTCAGCCGGGGACGGCAGGTAGGCGGCGCCGTACTCGCGGAAGAACGTTGGCTTCCGCTGAGCGGCCGAGCTTCAAGGGGTCGGCATCCCGCCCAGGAGCACGGCCACCACTATGTACACCGGGATAGCTATGGCCACGACCAGCCCGGCAAGGCAGCCCATATGGTCAGTCGGATGCTGGTTCTCGCGTAGTCATCGCTCTTCGGCACGTCCATATGGCCTCGAACACGTTTGTTGGCCCCAAGGGAACGCCACTGATGGCCCTAGTTGAGGATCTTCGACGGGAAACGTGACCGAGTCTTTTGGCCCCACCTCCGAAGGCGCGGACCGTGGCAGAATGCCGACATGGTTCTGATCCGAAAGGGCGATGCCGCGTAGGCGCCCGAAGGCCGTCCGCGCTGAACGGTGGCGGCCACGCAAGCACGTGCCGGTCCGTCGGATTCTGGGCGTATCCGCTCGGACCCGGGCAGCGGTGCGACGTGTTGAGGCCGAGTACCTGTGGCCGGACGCCGTTGCTGATGCGCTCAGTCGGTTCGAGTGGGCTTTCAGACAGCCGGGACGACATCTGACGGGCCCCTATGAGAGTCCCGGCATCGAGATCGAAGACGGCCGAGATGACCTGGAAGTGGCCCTGCAGCGCCTCCCGAGAGGGGCCCGAGCTGATCTGGGCCGCTTGGTGGAGCGGATCGACGTCGAGTACGAACGGCGTACTCTTCCGAACCCGGGTTGGGTGAGCGAGTGGACGGCGGGGCGCTGGTGGTGGTGGCGCATTCGGGAACGGTGACACCGGCGGTCAGGAGCCCGCGGTGGTCTGTTGGCGGGCTCTGGTGTGGGCGAGGCGGTAGGAGTCGCTGCCGGTCTCGATGATGTTGCCGCCAAAGGTAAGGCGGTCCACGATGCCGCGCAGAGCCGGGGGTCGGTGAACGTCTTGGTCCACGAGGAGAACGACTCGTTGGAGGCGATCGCCACGCTGTTCTTTTCCGCACGCTCCGTCAGAACCTGGAACAGCAGCTCGGCTCCGCGCCGGTCCAGCTCCATGTAGCCCAGCTCGTCAATACAGAGAAGATCGACCCGTCCGTAACGAGCGATCGTCTTGGTCAGCAGTTTCCCTTCTGAGCTGGCCCCTTTTCCTGTGCCCCCGGCAGGGTTCGAACCTGCGACACCCGCTTTAGGAGTTCGTCCCCGCAGGTGTAAGTCCAGCAACAAGGTTCGTACCCTGGCCGATCTCGGTCCGCTGACTGCTGCCCTCGTATCCCGTCGTACGTCCTTGTTGCCGTCAGTAGCTGCCGTCGAACGCGCTCCGGACCTGCTGCCCGACCTGGGCGGCGTCGCCAGCACTCGGCGAGGAGTTCCAGGCGCGCTCTTCGCAGGGAACACGCAACCTCCGGAACCTGCGGGCCTTCCAAATCGTTATTCCCGCCGCCTAGGGTGCGTTCTCATGGATGCTGCCGAACTCGACCGCCGCGCCCGTACCTTCGACGGCTGGATTCCTCCCGATCTGGTCTCCTGGCTCCTTGACCACGGCTACCACGACGAGGTGCAGCTCCAGGCGCGCGACGGCGACTGGTTCTGTGCGCGGGCATGGGCGCGGCTCCTCGCCGATCAGGGCCGGCAGGTCGAGGCCCGGGAAGTGCTCACGCCGTACATCGAAACGGGCTGGTTGCAGGCTGCCCGTGTCGTCTCCGAGCTGCTCGAAGCGTGGGGACGGGCGGACGAAGCGATCGCGTGCCTCCGTCCGCACGCTGAGTCCGGGGAGCGGCCGGCACTGGACTACTTCGGGCGGCTGCTCGCTCGGCACGGCCGGGCCGGCGAGGCATACACCCTGCTCCTGCCACACATCTCGGACTGGCTGCTTGCTGAGACCCTGGTCGAGGTGACCGTCGGCCTGGGCCGGGACGAGGAGATCGCCGCGCTGCTGGCCGCCGGCATCGAGTCAGGGCACTGCAAGTGCAACAGACCGTCCTATGGTGGACGAACTTCCGAACCCTGGAACGCCCTCGACCTGCTGGCCGCCGTGCGCGAGCGGCAGGGGCGAATCGACGAAGCGATCACCCTGCTGCATACCCGTGAGGTGACGTCAGTCAACGGCCGCGACGAACTGGCCGATCTGCTGGCCCGGCACGACCGGATCGACGAACTGAGGGAGTATGCGGCAACCGGGTTCCACGAGGACGCCATCCGTTGTCTCGCCGAGCTCCTGGAGGAACGTGGGGACGTCACGGGTGCCATCGAGGTGTACCAGCCGCACGTGGCGGACGGATCACGGCGGCTTACACTCCGAAGCCGGGCATCGACTACAACGAAGGCGACATCCCGGGCTACACATGTCGCTCTCTCCTGTTGCTCGCCGGCCACGACCGGGAAGCTGTGCTCTGCGGGGTGGCTGATTGCCTGGCAGTGATGCCGCGCAGCCACACGGAGTCGACAACGAAGAACGCACTGGCCGTGGCCTTCTCCGAGTCCTCCCGCGGCGACCTCCACTCGTTCGCCGAACTCACCGACGGGCAACAACGGCTCCTCCGAGCATTGGTGAAGGTCGGGCCCTGGGGCGCGTACGGGAAGAAGTTCGAAGAGAGCCTCCGGAGCCGGCAGCTGCCCGACACACGGGCGGCCCTGCGCGCGTACGTGGGCGTTCCGGACGACGGACGCGACGACACGACCGAATGCATCTGGAGTTGAGCTCCAGTGCGAATCCCAGATCGCGAGCCCAACCACCACCGCCCTGCCAAGATCCACGAGATTGCCGATCTGCACGAGCTTGGGGGCCGGAGCGCAGCAGCCTCCCTCGTCGTCCGCTCCGGCGGTCAGAGGCCTGGCCCGGCGGCCGCCAGGAGCGGGCCGATCCGCGCGGCGAGTTTCTGGGTCAGCGCGGTACGTCCGTCGGGGAGTTGTACGGCCAGGGTGCGGGGTCGTGCGTCTGGTCCGGTGTAGGCGACGACATCGGCGTCGACGGTTTCCGCGTGCCGGATCTTCTGCCACGCTCCGCTGCGGCCAACGCGATACGGGGAGGCGGCACGTTTCGCGACAAGCCCCTCGACACCCCGGTCCTGGAGGGTGTTGTACCAGGTGAGCGCCGTGTGCCGGTCGCGGGCGGCGGACACGGCCTGGATCGGCGAGTTCGCCGGCAGTCCGGACAGGACATCGAGGAGGGCGGCGCGCCGTTCACCGTACGGACGCGCACGAAGGTCTCCGAAGGGCAGGGGCAGCTGCAGAGCGTCCCAGACGAAAGCGCACGGGTGCGAGAATTCCCGGACCGCTCGAATCCGGAACCTGATCGCTGTCGATCGAGCCTACGGGGCTAGCCGTACGGGTTCGTTGCTCGCCTATGGTTTCGCCACTCTGTCCGGCGGCGTCGCAGTGACTGCGCTGAGGGCGGCACTGGCCACGACCACCGAGGTCGAGAACTTCCCCGGCTTCCCCGAACGGCATCGACGGCCCCGACCTCATGGCGAACATCTGGGCCCAGGCCGAGAAGTTCGGCGCCGAGATGGTCGACGACGACCTCGTCGAGGTCGACCTCACCGGCGACATCAAGATCGTCACCGACACCGCCGGCACCGTGCACCGCGCGAAGACAGTGATCGTCGCCACCGGCTCCGGCTACCGCAAGCTCGGCCTGGCCAAAGAAGACGAGCTGTCCGTCCGCGGCGTGTCCTGGTACGCGACCTGCGACGGATTCTTCTTCCGCGGCCGCGACATCGTCGTTGTTGGCGGCGGCGACACCGCCCTGGAGAAAGCCACCTTCCTCACCCGCTTCGCCCGCTCCGTCACCGTCGTCCACCGGCGCTCCACCCTGCGGGCCTCCCAGGTCATGCAGAACCGCGCCTTCTCCGACGACAAGATCTCCTTCGCCTTCGACAGCGAGATCGCGGAGATCAAGAAGCCGGACGGAAAACTCGCCGGCCTCGTCCTGCGCGACGTCTTCACCGGCCAGACCAGCGACCTCGACGTCACCGGCCTGTTCATCGAGATCGGCCACGACCCACGCACCGAACTCTTCAAAGACCAAGTGGACCTGGACGGCGCCGGCTACCTCAAGGTCAACGCCCCCTCCACGCGTACGAACCTGCCCGGAGTCTTCACCGCCGGGGACGTCGTCGACCACGCCTACCGCCAGGCCATCACCGCCGCCACCGGCTCCAGGCGAGCGCTACCTCGCCGCACACGCAGCAAACCAGCACGGCCAGGAACGTGAAGCCATGGCGTAGAGGTGGCGAGCGTGCCGGAGGTTCTGGGGTCACGCTGAAATCTACGTGTCGGCGCCGAATTGCGCGAGATCCGCAGCTGTCAGGTCAGTACGGACTCTGGTAAAGGGTAGGTATTCCTCTGTGCGGTAGGGCCGCTTGACGGGTGGTTTGGATCCAAGGGTTCGTCGGTGCCAGAGGGAGGCGTGGCGGAAAACATCTCTTGTGACGGTGCGTGAGGTACTGGGGGGCTTGTGGAGGGGAGTCGGTGGCCGGGGTTAGCTGCGTCGGCTGTGGTCACAGCGGTGGTCAGTGCGGTGACGTCGATGGCGGAGAACGCGGCGACTGGTCAAGCGCGCTGGCCGGGTCCGCTTGATGCGATCCGGCGGCACGCGTGGGCCGTCCTCGGCGTGGGCCTGACGCTGGCTCTGCTGCTGGCTCTGTACGCGCTGCTCCATGACTCCGGGTCCTCCGCAGCGGCTGAGGACCCGCCCGCACCAGCGCCGCCGGAGATTCCTCGCTGGGTGGTCGACCGCGCGCAAGTCAGGGTCGTGGTGGGTGAACTACTGCGCCGCCGTGGGCAAGGATCGGTGGGGATTACGGCCACGGCGGGGCTGCACGGTGCGGGTGGTTTCGGGAAGACCACGCTGGCGGAGGTTGTGTGGGCCGACCGTCGGATTCAGCGCCGGTTCCGGGGCCGGATTTTCCGCATAACCTTGGGTCTGGACGTGCGCAGTCGGGCTGAGATCACCGCGAAGGTGGCCGAGGCAACCCGGTTTATCACCGGAGATACCGCGGTCTTTGACGACCCGGACCTGGCAGGTGCTCACTTGGGACGGCTGCTCGATGCACGTCCGCCTATGCTGCTGCTCTTGGACGATGTGTGGAACGCAGAGCAGCTGGCGCCGTTCCTGCTCGGCGGTGCTAAGTGCCGGCGGCTGATCACCACGCGGCTGCCGGAGTTGCTGCCCGGCGGCGCGTACCGGGTGAAGGTCGACGAGATGTCCGCCGTCCAGGCGCGGCAGGTCTTAGGATTCGGGCTGCCCGGTGGGCTGTCGGAGGACACCGTGCTCGGTCTGCTGCGAGCGACAGGGCGGTGGCCGCTGCTGCTGCGGATCTGTAACCAGTATGTGCACCGCCGCATGGACACCGGCTTGCCGGCCGATGACGCGGCGGCTGAGATACTCGGGCAGTTGCGCCGGGAGGGGCCGGCGGCGCTGGATCCGGGCGTGGCGGTGGATCTGAACCATCCGCGCTCCCGGCAGACCGCAGTGGCCGCAGCGGTCGAGGCTGGCGCTGTGCTGCTGCCGTCTGGAGGGTTCGAGCGCTTCACGAAGCTGGGTGTCTTCGCGGAGGACGAGTCCATCCCTGTCGGCCTCGTCACGGTCCTGTGGCAGGGCACGGGTGCGCTGCGCCCCGGGCAGTCCAGGGACCTGTGCGCGGCGCTTGGCGGACTGTCCCTGCTGGAGCTGGACCCGGCCCGTGGTGGCCGCATCCGAATCCACGACGTTATCCGCGACCTCATCCGCTCGCGCTTGGGCGACGCGGACCTGGAACGAGTGAACGGCGCGTTGGTCGACGCCGTAGCCGCGGGCCTGCCCCTGGCCGAGCCGCAGCCGGGTGGCGGCGCTGGGCCAGTGCACGCGTGGTGGCAGCACCCCGACGACTACCTGCTCCACCATCTGATCACCCACATCCTGAATGCCGGACGCGGCAGCGAGGCGGAATCGCTGGCGCTCGACCTGCGATGGATCGAACGGCGCCTGACGCAGGGCGGAGCGACTGCGCCCCTGGCAGACCTGGATCAGATCCCCACCGCCTTGGCCCAGCAGGCCGCCATCGACTTGGCCCGGACCGCCCATCTCCTTGCACCGATCGCTCCCGACCATGCCCTGGGCGCCGTCCTGCGTAGCCGACTAGCCGGATATGACACCTGGTTGCCCCAGACCAGCGCTTGGCGGTCCACCAGCCCCGTGCTTTATAACCGGTGGCCGCTGCCCGACATGCCTGACTCCGCGCAGATCCGCGTACTGACCGGCCACGCTGGCACGGTGAGTGCGGTGGCGATCTCCCCAGACGGGACCTGGCTCGCCACCGGCGGCGATGACCGCGCAGTGCGCATCTGGGATGTCGCCACCGGACGGATCACCGCCACCCTGACCGACCATGCCAGCCGGGTGACTGCGGTGGCGATTTCCCCGGACGGCACCTGGATCGCCACCGGCGACAACAGCGGCGCGGTGAGGATCTGGGATGTGGCCACCGGGCAGATCACGGCCACCCTGGCGGGCCGCGATGGCCCGTTGAGTGCGGTGGCGATTTCGCCGGACGGTACCTGGCTTGCCACGCGTGCCGACGGCACGGTACGAATCTGGGATGCGGCCACCGGGCAGAGTACCGCCACCTTGACCGGCCATGCCGGCCGGGTGTACGCGGTGGCGATCTCCCCGGACGGTACCTGGCTCGCCACCAGCAGTCGCGACCGCACAGTGCGCATCTGGGATGCGGCCACCGGGCGAACCACTGCCACCCTGACCAGCCAAACCGGTCGTGTGATTGCGCTGGCGATCTCTCCCGACGGCACTTGGCTCGCCACAGGCGATAACATCGGCGCGGTAAGACTCTGGGATGCGGCCACCGGGCGAACCACCACCACCCTGACCGGCCACACCGACCCCGTGTATGCGGTGGCGATCTCCCCCGACGGCACGTGGCTCGCCAGCGTCGCCGACGGCACGGTACGGATCTGGGACACGACCACTCGCGGAACAGTCGGGGCGTTGACCGGCCACACAAGCCGGGTGGACGCGGCGGCGATTCCCGCCACCAGCAGCCGAGGTCGCACAGTGCGATTCCGGGATGCTGCCACCGGGCGAAGAACCACCACGCTTGCCGTCCACGCGGTGGCGATCTCCGCCGACGGCACTTGGCTCGCCACCGGCGACAACAGCGGCGCGGTGAAGATCTGGGATGCGACCACGGGGCAGATCACGGCCACCCTGACCGGCCATGACAGCGTGGTGTTCGCGGTGGCGATTTCTCCCGACGGCACCTGGCTCGCCACCGGCAACGACAGAGGGGCGGTGAGGATCTGGGATGCGGCCACGGGACAGATCACCGCAGACCTGACCAGCGGCCACCGTGGCCGGGTCTATGCGGTGGCGATCTCTCCCGACGGCACTTGGCTCGCCACAGGCGACCAATTCGGCGCGGTACAAATCTGGGATGCGTTCACGGGACAGATCACCGCCACCCTGACTGACCGCGGCAACGGGGTGAATGCAGTGGCGATTTCCCCGGACGGTACCTGGATCGCCGCCGGCGGCGATGACCGCGCAGTGCGCATCTGGGATTCGGCTACCGAACAGATCACCGCCACCCTGACTGGGCACGCCGGCCGGGTGACTGCGGTGGCGATTTCCCCGGACGGCACCTGGATCGCCACCGGCGACAACAACGGGACAATGAGGATCTGGGATGCAGCCGCCGACCACACCCACACCCCCACCACCATCGTCGGCCACAGCGGCTGGGTGAGTGCGGTGGCGATTTCCCCGGACGGCGCCTGGCTTGCCACCAGTAGCGTTGACCGCACAGTGCGAATCTGGAACCCCCTGTCAGGGGATCTGGCCACAACGATGCGAACCGAAGGAGGTCTGCGAGCTCTGGATTGGACGCCTACCAGCGGCAGCTTGGCAACAGCCGGGGATTTCGGTCTATACCTGTACCACTTTGACCCTGGATCTCAATCGGCTGCCTGAAGTCCATCCGTCCAGCCTGCGACCGCCTCAGCCGTGCTGCTTGTGGGGCGCTTCGGGAAGCAGACTCGGGGCCCGGCTCCTACGCTGGTGGGGCTCGGGGCCCTCATGGAGGTCCGTCATGCCCCGACCCTTGTGGAGCGGTGCCATCAGCTTCGGGCTGGTCACTATCCCCGTGAAGCTGGTCAGTGCTACCGAGGACCGTTCGGTCCACTTCCACCAGGTCCATACCGAGGACATGGGCCGGGTGCGGGTGCGCAAGTACTGCGAGGCGGAGGACCGGGAGGTGTCCGCGGGCGAGATCGGCAAGGGCTTCGAGGTCGGCAAGGACACGCTGGTCGCGGTCACGGACGCCGAGCTGGAGGCGATGCCGCTTCCGACCGCGAAGGCGATCGAGATCGTCTCGTTCGTGCCGGCCGCCTCGATCGACCCGGTCCGGCTGAGCGGGGACAGCTACTTCCTGCAAGGCGACGGCCAGGTCGCGGCGAAACCGTACGCCCTGATCGCGAGGGCGCTGGCCCGCAACACGAAGGTGGCCGTCGCGAAGCTGGCGTGGCACGGGCGGGAGCGCCTGGTGCTGCTGCGGGTGAGGGACGGGGTCTTGGTCGCGCACGTACTGAAGTGGGACGACGAGATCCGCGACCCCGCCGAGCTCGCCCCCAAGGTCGTCAAGGTCACGGATTCCGAAATCGATGAGGCCGTGCACCTTGTCGACTCGATGACGACGGACGACATCTCCGGCTACCGGGACACCCACCGCGAGGCCCTCGAAGCGGTCATCGAGGCGAAGGCCGAGGGCCGACGGCCGCCTGAGCCCCGCACGGGAGACGAGGAGCGGGGCGGGCAGGTCCTGGACCTGATGGCGGCACTGCAGGAGAGCGTCCGTAAGGCGCAGTCCGCGCGCGGCGAGGACAGCGGGGACGCCGAGATCCGCGAGATGACCGAGTCGAAGCCGAAGAAGAAGACCGCGGCTGCGAAGACCGCGAAGAAGGCCCCCGTCAAGAAGGCTGCGAAGAAGACCGCGGCCGCGACGAAGCCAGCCCGGCGCCGTGGCGCCTGACCCAGCCCCCGGCCCGGTGTCCAGCGGCCGGCACAGCTTCGAGGACCTCTGGCCGAACGAATAGCACCAGCCTGTGATGCGTGTCATAGGCCTGCGGTCCGAGGCTGAATTCAGGGCTGCCGCGGTTCGAAGGTACCCGGCGGTGGCGGGCGACGGCCGATTCACTCATTCGCACGCTTGTGCGATTTCGAGTTATGGTGCGAACCTGGAAGGGAGGGGGCTGGCGAGAGGTAGGAGGTGCGTGAGCTGTGGATTTACTCATCTGCACGTCGCGTCCGGCTACTCCGCCCGCTACGGCGGCGCCCTCCCCCACGTCCTCGTCCAGCGCGCGGTCGAGCGCGGGATGACGACGCTCGCGCTGACCGACCGCGACACCGTCACCGGGACTGTGCGCTTCGCCAAGGCCGCCGCGGCCGCCGGTATCCGGCCCGTCTTCGGTGTCGACGTCGCCGTCGCCCCACTCCGTACGCCCGCCCCGCAGACCGCCCGTGCACGCACACCGGTACGTGGAGGCGCGCACGTCGTGGAGCCGCCGCTGCGGGTCACGCTGCTCGCGCAGAATCTGGCGGGGTGGGCGCGGCTGTGCCGTCTGGTGTCCGCCGCGTCCGCCGAGGCCGACGGCGGATCGCCGGTCGTGTCCTGGCCGGTGCTGCGTGAGTACGCCGACCGCGACCTGGTGGTGCTGCTCGGTCCTTCCTCCGAACCGTTGCGGGCTCTGTCCGCGGGCCGTCCCGACGTGGCCGAGCAGTTGCTCGCACCGTGGAGGGAGCTAGCTGACGAGAGGCTGCGGCTGGAGACGGTGTATTTGGGGCAGCAGGGGACGGGTCCCGGGTCGCTGAGGCTGGCCGCGCGCACGGTGGGCCTGGCCGGCGAGCTCGGTGTGCGCGCGGTGCTGACGAACGCGGTCCGGTACGCCGACTCCACGCAGCACCGGCTCGCGGACGTGCTCGATGCAGCGCGACTGCTGCGGCCGATCGACCGCCGGCACCTGGACGGCGGCGAACGGTGGCTGAAGGACCCGGCCACCATGGCCGCAGCCGCGGAGCGCGTCGCGGAAGCCGCCGGTGGCGGCCGGACAGAGGCCGCCCGACTGCTCGCCGAAACGGAAGCGGCCGGCCAGTCCTGCGCCCTGACCCCGGCTGATCTGGGCCTGGGCCGACCGCACTTCCCCGAGCCGTCCGTCGTGGGCGCGGGGCCCAAGCCCGGGTCGGCGATGCGGCTGCTGCGGCAGCGCTGTGAGGCCGGGATGGCCGCCCGCGGCCTCGACAGAGACGCACCCGCGGTACGGCAGCTCGACTACGAACTCGACGTCATCGGCCGCCTGCGTTTCGAGCCGTATTTCCTGGCCGTGGCGCAGGTGGTGGCCGATACGCGAGCGCTGGGGATCCGCGTTGCCGCGCGTGGTTCGGGTGCCGGCTCGATGGTCAATCACGCGCTTTTTGTAGCCACGGCCAACCCTCTTGAGCACCGCTTGTTGTTCGAGCGGTTCCTCAGTGAGCGGCGGACGTCGCTGCCGGACATCGACCTCGATGTGGAGTCCGCGCGGCGCCTGGAGGTGTATGACGCGATCATCGACCGGTTCGGCCGCGAGCGGACCGCGGTCACCGGCATGCCCGAGACCTATCGGGCCCGGCACGCCCTCAGAGACACCGGGCTCGCCCTCGGCCTGCCGCCCCAGGTCGTGGGTGAGGTCGCGAAGAGCTTTCCGCACATCCGGGCCCGCGACATCCGCTCCGCGCTGGCCGAACTGCCCGAGCTCCGTCAACTCGCCGCTCAGGCAGAGAAGTTCGGTCCGCTGTGGGAGCTCGCCGAGGGCCTGGACGCACTGCCGCGCGGCTTCGCCATGCATCCGTGCGGAGTGATCATCTCCAACGCGTCGCTGCTGGACCGGCTGCCGGTGCAGCCGACCCCTGCCGGCTATCCCGCCTTGCTCGCCGACAAAGAGGACGTTGAAGATCTCGGACTGCTCAAGCTCGATGTGCTCGGGGTGCGCATGCAGTCGGCCATGGCACACGCCGTCACCGAGATCCACCGCACCACCGGGCGGGCCCTCGACCTCGACAACCCCGACCACGTCGACCTCAACGACCGGCTGTCCTTCGAACTCATCCAGGCCTCCGACACCGTGGGCCTGTTCCAACTGGAGTCCCCTGGCCAGCAAGACCTGGTGGGAAGACTACAGCCGCGCCACATGCAGGACGTGATCGCGGACATCTCCCTGTTCAGGCCCGGGCCTGTGTCCGGGGGCATGCCCGCTCTGTTCATCGCGGCCCGGCACGGCGCCGAGCCCCATTACGCGCATCCGGACCTGGAGCCGATCCTCTCCGACACCTACGGCGTGGTGATCTGGCACGAACAGATCATCGCGATCCTGTCGAAGATGACCGGCTGCGACCGGGCCGCCGGCGACGTCGCCCGCCGTGCCCTGGCCAACCCCGACAGGCTGCCGAAGGTCGAAGCCTGGTTCCGGCGCACCGCGGGCGAGCGCAGCTACAGCAGCACCGTGCTGGACGAGGTGTGGGAGACCGTCTCCCAGTTTGGCGCGTACGGCTTCTGCCGCGCCCACGCCGTCGCCTTCGCCGTTCCCGCACTCCAGAGCGCCTTCCTCAAGGCCCGCTATCCGGCGTTCCTGTACGCCGGGCTGCTCGAGCACGACCCGGGAATGTGGCCGCGCCGCGTCATCGTCTCCGACGCGCGCCGCCACGGCGTGCCGATCCTGCCCGTCAACGTCAACCACTCCCGCGCCCAGCACAGCGCCGAACAGACCGAGAACGGGTTCGGGGTGCGCCTCGCGTTCACCACGGTGAAGGGCATCAGCGAAGCGGAAGTCGGCCGGCTCGTCGACGGTCAGCCGTATGCCGGTCTGCAGGACCTGTGGCAGCGCGGCCGGCCGTCCCTGCCCACCGCGCAGCACCTGATCCGTGTCGGCGCCCTCGACGCACTCGCGGGCGGCCTAACTCGGCGGGATCTGCTGCTGCAGTCCGTCGAGCTCCACCGGCAGTCCCGGGCCCGGGCCACCGACGGCCAACTGCCCCTCGGCGGTGAGCTGGTGTCCGCCGAGCCGAGCGGGCTGCCGGAGATGACCAGCCGCGACCGGCTCGACGCAGAGCTCGAGACGCTGCAGATCGACGTCACCCACCACCTCATGGACCACCACCACCGGCTGCTGAACGAGGTCGGCGCGACCGACGCACGTCAGCTGCGGGCGATGGCTCCTGGTCAGAAGGTGCTGGTTGCCGGGGTGCGGGCCTCCACGCAGACTCCGCCGATCCCGTCCGGGAAGCGGGTCATCTTCGTGACGCTCGAGGACGGTGCGGGCCTGATCGACCTGGCGTTCTTCGAGGACTCCCACGAACAGGTCGCGCACACCGTCTTCTACTCCGGGCTGCTACTGGTGCGCGGCACCGTCGAGGCCCGAGGCCCGCGCCGCACCGTGGTCGGCGAGATGGCCTGGGACCTCGAAGAAGTCGCCGCGGCCCGCCGCGACCACGGCCCCCAGGCCGCCCTCGACCTCCTCGGCCGCACCACCCCCTCCCCCACCCCCGCAGGGCAGGCCTCGCCGCAGCGCACCCTTCAGGACGGGACCGCGGGAGCCCGCCTGCATCCGTACGCGGACCTCCAGCCCGCCGGGACCCGCTCAGCCGACCTGCGCCGCCTCGGCCACCGCAGCCCCGGAAGCGCAGGGTGATCGTCGTGGGCGGCCATGGCCACCGCGCGGTCCTGCAACTGCGCTTCGTCCTTCCGACGGATGGCGACACTGGGCTTCTTGACGGTGTGCGCGCGCTGCTGGAGAACATCACGCCGCGCGTGCAGATCATCGAGCCGGACACGGCTGTCCTCGATCTCACCGGCGCTCTCCCGTACTGGAAGCGCGACGCACGCGGCCTGACCGAACTCATCCAGATGCGCGCTCTCGCGCTCCTGGGCCTGCACAGTGCTGCGGGCGCCGGTCCCAACCGGATGCTCGCGGCGATGGCCTGCAATCTCACGCCGCCCGGCCGGCGCACCGTCATCGACCACTCCCCCGACGCCGTCGCCGCGTTCCTGCGGCCGCGCCCGGTACGTGAACTGCCCGGCGTGGGCAGCAAGACGGCCACGACGGTGGCCTCGTACGGTCTGCACAGAGTCGGGGACGTTGCCGACCTGCCGCCTGCCACATTGCAGCGCCTGCTCGGGGCCCGCGTCGGCCGCGCCCTCCACGAACGCGCCCTCGGCCACGACACCACCACCGGCGACCCCTCCCCCGCACCGGCGAGCGTCAGCGCCGAGCACCGCTTCACCCGTGACGAACTCGACCCGGCCGCCCACCGGCGCGCCCTGCTCGCGCTCGCCGACGACCTCGGCACACAGCTCCGTTCCTCGGACCAGATTGCGGCAGGACTGACCTGCACCATCCGATACGCCGATTTCACCAGCACCCGCCGCAGCCGCACTCTGCCCGAGGCCACCCAGCACACCGTGCTCCTGGCCCGCACGGCATACGCGGTCTACGAATCCCTCGGTCTGCAGCGGGCCCGGGTCCGCAGTATCGCGCTACGCGCGGATGCTCTGCGTCCTGACAGCCGGGCGATCCGGCAACTCAGCCTGGACAGTGGCGACGAGAAGCCGCTGGCGATCGAAGCCGTGGCCGACCGGGCCCGCACCCGGTATGGGAGGCCTGTCATCTACCCCGCCGCTCTCGCGACCGGCGCACACCTCAGGCGGGAGGTGCAGGCACCAGCCGCATGATCGACCGATCCTCGGCAACCTGTTCCTTGGTCGAGAACTCATGTGGAGGTTGCTGTGCCTAACAATGACCGGGCCTGGGGTCGAACGGAAGGCGGGCCATGGTGGCGTTTCGTGCCGCGGAACCGCTGGGCTGGCGCGCTCGGCATCCTCGCGGGACTGCTTCTCCTCGTGCAGGCCGTCGCAGTCCTTTCCGATGACCCTTCGGGGGTTCAGATCACGCTCGAAGCAGCGTGCGCGCTCCTGGGGTGTGGCCTCCTGGTGCAAAGCGTGGACGGGCTGCGAGTCCTCAACCGGAACGCCGATCGTCACTGAACGGTCATCCCCGAAGGTGTTCTTCATGCGCGAGAAGCGCACTCAGGTCGTAGATGTCCGGATGGCCTGCAAGACGCAACGGATTCGGTGCTCAGGCTTTGCCTATCTGCTGGTTCGGCCGCCGGTATGGGCGGTCCCGCGCGGCGTGCGAACGGAGCGCGGGACCGCATGACCGGCCGTCCTGTCCTCGAGCCGGGCACATACGACAATACGGATGCCGGTGGCACGGGACGGGACAGCGCGCCGGAACGTGAACGCTCGGGGCAAGGACAGGTCGTCGAGCCAACCCGACCGAGCGTGGGAAAGAGCGGGGCCTGTCAGAGCAGGCGCAGCACGCCGACGACCTTGCCGAGGATCTGCGCGTCATCGCCAGGAATCGGCCTCGCGACGTAGGACTTTGACAGTGGCCTCGTCCTCCAGGAGCGCGGCGACGATGTCCCCTGGGCCGGCGCTGTCCTGGCGGCGGACAGCCACGATGTCGCCATCGCAGATCGCCGCGTCGATCATGGAGTCGCCGGAGACCGTCAGGGCGAACAGGTCTCCGTCACCCACGACCTGGCGGGGCAGGGTGTAGACGTCCGCGACCATCTCCTCGGCGAGCAGCGGCGCGCCGGCCGCGATGCGCCCGACGAGCGGTACGTCGACCGGTTCGGTGCTGCGGTTGCCGAGCTGGGGTGCCTACGACGGGCGTACACGGTAGGCGCGGGAGCGCTGCGGGTCTCGGTAGAGGACGTTCTTGCGTTCCAGGGCCATCAGCTGGTGGGCGACGGAGGAGGTGCTGGCGAGCTGTACGGCGGCGCCGATCTCCCGCATGGAGGGCGGATACCCCTGCGGCGCACTGATTCGGTGATGTAGTCGACGATGTTCGCCTGGCGGCTGGTCAGCTCACTGCCCCTGTTGCGGGTGCTCGGGGGACGTCCCCGGCGTGCGGGCGCGGTGTTCTCCATCGCGGGCACCTCCGTCAGACAAGATCTTTAGCGAATGTGTGCGGAACGTGAGTTCTTGTCCGTTTCGCAGTTGAGGTTGGGGAAGGATCCCTGGTCGCGGGTGGGGGATGGTCCTCAAGCGTTGGGGCGGGCGAACAAGCCGGGTTCGGGTTCGATGAGGATGCCCCGGCTGACCAGGCCTTTCAGTTTGAAGCGGATGCCTTCGGTGTTCTTCGGGAGGATCGGCAGATTGAGGACCTGGCGGAGGTCGCGGGCGCGTATCGGTCGGCCCGCGTCGGCCAGGGCGGTGAGGATCTGCTGGTAGACGGGGTGGTCCGGGATGTCGGGACGGTCCGGCGCGGTGGCAGGTGAGGGGAGCGGGAGAGTAAGGAGGGGCTTGCGGCCGGTTGCAGAGCCACACGCAATGATCAACGCGATCGGCTCGCAGAACGGGGCGGTACGCCGCCCGTGACCCGCCGGACCGTGCCTGGGAGAGGTGGTCCGTGCGCGCAACCGCGGTGAACGCGGTGGTCGCGCGATCCGTAGGTCTGGGCAGCGGTACGGTGTGCCCTGACCATCAGCGGGCCACTGGGCCCGTGACCACTGGGGGAGTTATATGCAACACCGCAGACCGCGCTACCGCCGCAGACTCATAGCCCGAGCGGTCGGTACCGCAGGTGTGCTCGCTGTCGCCCTGGGCGCCGGGGTGACGCCTTCGATCGCCGCAGGGAAGGCGTCCGACAGGCAGCCGGCCACCGGATCCTCGCCCGACGAGGACTCCACGAACTGGGCGCCCGAGAACGACAGCGCGGCCCTACCCAAGGACGCCCACCCGGCAGCCACGCTCAGCCGTGGCCGCGCCTCCGCCGTCCACCTCAAGCTGCCCGCGCCGAGCGGGCCCTACAAGGTCGGCACCTTCAGCCAGCACCTCGTCGACAAGTCCCGGACGGACCCGTACGTATCCGGCAACCGGGCGCGCGAGTTGATGGTGACGTACTGGTACCCGGCCTCCTCCACCTCCGGGCACCCGGTGGCGCCGTGGATGCCGTCGATCTCGGGTGCTCACTTCCTGTACTCGCGCGGCCTGTCGCCGCAGCAGGTGACGCTGCCGCAGACTTCCAGCCACGTCCTGGCCCCGGTCGACACCGAGCACGGCAAGCTCCCCGTGCTGCTGTACTCAACCGGGCTGCACTCGGACCGCGCGATGGGCACGGCCCTGGCCGAGGACCTCGCCAGCCGCGGCTACATCGTCATTGCCGTCGATCACACGCACGACGCCAGTGAGGTGCAGTTCCCGGGCAACCGGCTCGAGGTCAACACCATGCCGGCCGGCTCGCACTCGTCGGACACGCTCAACGTGCGCGCCGCCGACATTCGTTTCGTCATCAACCAGCTCGGCACCATCGCCAAGGGCGGCAACCCGGACGTCGACCACGCCAAGCTCCCCTCCGGTCTGTCGAAGTCCGTGGACACGTCCCACATCGGGATGTTCGGCTGGTCGCTGGGCGGCGCCGCGGTCGACACCGCCATGCAGCTCGACCACCGCATCGACGCCGGCGCCAACCTGGACGGCCAGTTCTTCGGCACGGCGCCGAGCAAGGACCTGAGCCGCCCGTTTATGCTGCTCAGTTCCGGCACGCACAACCGCAACAACGACTCGTCGTGGCGGAAGCTGTGGCCCCACCTGAAGGGGTACCGGGTCGACATCCAGCTCCACGGCTCAAGGCACCTGTCGTTCAGCGACAACGAGTGGCTGGTGCCGCAGGTGGCGCCCCTGCTCGGGCTCTCACCGGAGCAGGTGCAGCAGCAGTACGGCTCGATCGACCCCGACCGGGCGATCAAGATCCAGCGCGTGTACCTCGCCGCCTTCTTCGACAAGCAGCTGCGCGGCAAGCACACCACCCTGTTGGACGGGCCCTCCGGGAGTTACCCGGAGATCGCCTTCGTCCGCTGACGGACTCCGAGAATCGGGCCCCCGCGTGGGGGCCCACCCCGGGGGTTCCGTGGCAGGACGACGCAGGGACGCCCGTGTGCGTTCATCGAACCTTCGAGCGCTCGTCGCTCGGTTGAGAAAGGACCCCTGCCCTGCCTACCGCGTCCCGGGCTCCGCGTCACAGGGCCCCTGTCGCCGACCGCGATGCGGCTGCCCGGCGAGGTGTGCCGGCCGGGCGCGTCGCTCGTCGTGCCGCTGCCGGTGGTGGCCGCCCGCACCGCGGCCGGGCCGAGCGGCATCCGATCCGAGGGGACGAGAAGCCGTGTCGACCGGTGCGGAGCCGGTCGTCGTGGACATCCCGCTGTCGGTGCGCGTCGCCATCGGCGCCGGTACGACGGCGCAGGGCCGCACCGCCGGCACATCCACAGCGACCGGCGCACCGGCTCCCGGCGTCGCTCGCGCCGTAGACCGCCGCCGTAGACCGCTGGCGTCGACCACTGCGGCGTGTGCACGGGCAGCTTCCACCCCAACCGGTCTGCCGCCAGCGGCACGACCACTGACAGTCTGTCGGACGGCGTATTGCTGGACGGCACGCACCAGCAACGCCTGCGGCTCCCGGCCGACCCGCCGCCTGTAACCCGTCGCCCCGCCTGACCACTGATCCAAGGACCTCCGCCATGGCCACCATCCCCACCGACCAGACCACCGGCTCCCACAGCGGCCACCGGACATCGCACCGGCGCGGCAGCCGGCCGGAAGCTCCGGCAACCTGGGAACGCCCGGCGCTGGCCGCGGTGCTGGTCGTCGCTGCGCTGCTGTACGGCTGGGGCATCGGGCACGCCGCGATTCACCCCTACTACAGTTCGGCGATACGGTCGATGGCCGCCAGTTGGCGGGCCTTCTTCTTCGGCGGTCTGGACCCCAGCGGTTCGATCACTCTCGACAAGGTGCCCGGCGCCTTCTGGCCCGAGGCCGTCAGCGTCTGGATCTTCGGTCCCAGCACGTGGGCGGCCGCGCTGCCGCAGGTCGTCGAGGGCGTGCTCACCGTGTGGCTGCTCCACCGGATCGTACGGGCCTGGGCCGGGCCGTTCGCCGCGCTGATCGCCGCCCTGACGCTCACCTTCACCCCGATCACCGTGGTCCTCAACAGGGCCACCATCCCGGACACCGCACTCACTCTGCTGCTGGTGGCAGCCGCCGGAGCCCTGCAGAAGGCTGTACGGACCGGGCGGCTGCTGCCGCTGATCACCTGTGGCGTCTGGTGCGGACTGGCCTTCCAGACGAAGATGCTGCAGGCATGGCTGGTGCTGCCGGTCTTCGCCGTCGTCTACCAAGTCGCCGCGAGCGGCCTACCGTTTCGACGTGCCCTGCGCCTGCTGCTGAGCGGTTCGGTCGCCCTGGCCGTCTCCTGCTCGTGGGCGCTGCTCGCATGGGCGACGCCCGCCGCGGACCGCCCGTACGTCGACGGCACCTCCAACAACAACCCCTTCAGCCTGGTCTTCGGCTACAACGGCCTGAGTCGCTTCAGCGACGATGACACCGCGTTCGGTGCCATTTCAGGGACCGCCGCCAGCCGGACCTCCGGAAACACCGGCTGGGGAATGCTGGTCAACCACACCGTCGGCCCACAGATCGCCTGGTTCCTGCCGCTCGCCGCGCTCGCCGCCGTGGTGGCCCTGGTTTGGCGCGCCCGCGAACCGCGAACCGACCTGCTGCGTGCCGGATTCCTCCTGTGGGGCGGCTGGCTGGCCGTGCACGCCGTGGTGTTCAGCGTCTCCAACGGCAACCACCCGTACTACACGGCCGTGCTCGCACCGGCGATCGCCGCGCTTACCGGGGGCGGGCTCGCCCTCTTCCGGTCCGTGTACGAGGCAGGCGGTCGGCGGCGCGTGTGGCTGCCGTCGGTCATCCTGCTGACGGTGGTCTGGGCGCTGGTACTCGACGTGCCGACCCTGTTCGCCTCCTGGCTGCTGTTGCTCGCCGTGGGCCTTGCGATGTGCGGCACACTCGGCCTGTGGACCAGCGGGTCACACACCTCCCGAGGGATGGTCCAAGGCTCCCTGGCCGCCGGGATCACGGCCACTCTGCTCCTGCCCGCAGGCTGGGCCGCCTCCTCTCTCGACCCGCTCTACGCGGGCGCCTCCACCTCGCCCACAGCGGGCCCGGTCGGCAAGGTCTACCACAACGCCCTCCACGACCGATCCGCACTCCGCCGGGTCGGGCTCGACCAGCCCAGCGACCGCGACACCTCCCTGCTCGACTACCTAACCGCACACCACCACGGCGAGAAGTACCTGCTCGCCACCCAGGCCGCCTACCCCGCGGAGCGCCTGCTGCGCGCCCAGTCCCAGCCAATGCTCGTCATGGGCGGATTCACCGGCAAGACCCCCTTTCCTACCGCTGATCAAATCGGCAGCCTGGTCGCCACTCACCAACTCCGCTACGTGCTGCTCACCCCGCTGCGGCCCACCACCCCGGCCACAACCTGGGTGAAGTCCCACTGCACGCGCATCCGCTCCGGGGCCTACGGATGGCGCACCAAGGGCAGCTTCCGCCTTTACGACTGCAGCCGGCAGAGCTGAGGCACGACGCCGTCGATGGATTCGGCCGGTCGGCACGGGCGCACGCCCGACACCCGCGCATCTCGCCTCCGAGTGTGGCCGCGGTCTGCGGGCTCGGGTATGTCAAATTTAACGGCTTATCTTGGTTGTTGAGTGGTCAACCGGGTCGGTGTTGCGGTCGCACTCGGCTACCTCCCGCAGCACGACTTCCACGACGGGCCGGCCGCCACCGTTCAGTGGTACCGGGACCATCCGGACCGGTGGGCGCCGCTGCTGCGCAACTCCTCCTCCCCCGGCCCCGCGTCGTCGTTTCCCAGGCCTGGCAGGACACCGCGGCGGCAGGTGTCCGCGACCAGTGACCGGTCCTTCGCCGGCAGCTCCCTTACCGCGTCCTCGGAGCTTCCATGATGTTCAGCGACACCGTCCCGCCGCCGTCCGTCCGGTACAACGCCCGGCCCTACCTGCATGGGCCGCAGACAGACGCTGCGGCGCAGGCCATTCTCGACGGGCAGTACGGTCACGGCCCGCGCGCGGACCTGTTCGAACGGGAGCTGGCCGCGTACCTTTCGGTGCCGGACGTCGTCGCCGTGTCCTCCGCCACGACGGGCATCCACCTGACCCTGCTCGCGTGCGGGACCGGGCCGGGCGACGACATCATCGTGCCCTCTCAGACGTTCGCCGCGACAATCCAGCCCATCACCGCGCTGGGGGCCAGGCCCCGCTTCATCGACCACGATCCCGGCACTCTGTGCGTCAAGCCGTATGCCGTGCTGGCCGCGCTCACCTCCGGCACCCGCGCGGTGCTGGCGGTGCTCTACGGCGGCCGGCCGGTCGACCTCAGCAGCATTCTGGACCGCCTGCACGAGCGCGGCATCACCGTCATCGAGGACGCAGCCCAAGCCTTCGGATCCCGGCTCGGCGATGTCCCGGTCGGTGCCGACCAGCGCATCATGACGGTCTTCTCCTTCGGCCCGATCAAACAGGTCACGGCACTCGTCGGCGGCGCCATAGTTCCGCGCACCGCTTGGCGAGGCCGCACGGCTGCGCGAACTGCGCACGCTCGGGATCACCAGTTCGCAGCGCGAACGCATCGCCACCACGACGTACACCGTGGCCGGGCCGGGACTGCGCGGCACGATCTCGGAGGTCAACGCCGCGGTCGGCCGAATCCAACTGCAGCACTTCGACGAGATCGTCGCGCCCCGGCGCGTAGCGCTGTGGCAGGCCTACGCCGAGTGCGGGCGCGCGGCTGGTCGACGTCGGCACCGAGGACCCCGTGCCGTGCAACTGCGTCGTGCGTGTACCGGAGCGGGACCGGGTGCACGGCGTGCTGCGCGAGTACGGCATCGGCGTCGGCGTCCACTACCCGCCCAACCACCTGCAGCTTGCCTTCGCCGCCTGGCGCAGGCCGCTGCCGGAGACGGAAGCCGCCGCGCGGGAAATCCTCAGCCTGCCCTTCCACCCCGCCATGACGACCGACGACTCCCGATACGTCGTAGCGGCACTGCGCCAGGCGCTGGCCGCCATCCGCTGTCCCTGACCGTGCTGTGCACCGCCCGCAGCGCGGTCTGTGTCCGGCCACCCGACATCTGCTGACTTCCCGGAGGAGTGCCATGCCCCCATCAGCCGCCCGTTCGGCGCCTCGGCCGCTCTCGCCCGCCGCCGGGTGAACGTCTTGTGGGCCCTGATCCAGGACCGGCGCCACTACGCATTCGTGCCGCCGGGAGTCACGGCGTCGCTCGGATCTTGGTGCTGCCATCCGTCCAGGACTGCCTGCACTTGGCGGTGACCGGCTTGCTCGCGAGACCAGACATGCGTCCGACGGCGTGGATTCTTGTGGTCCCAGCTGTCGTAGTCCATGACGGCGACGGTGTCCGACAGCCGCCACCGCGAGGAACCCCATGAGGCTTCAGCCACCTCCCCCAGGCCGTCGAGGAGTTCGATGGCCCGGGCGTCAAGGGTGTCCACGGGCCATGGCTTCCACGTCGCGACGCTGTCGGTAAGGGCATGTGATTCGATCAGATGCGGGAGCGACGGGGCGATAGGGAGGTAAGGGCTGCCACCGTCGATGTCGGTGCCCACAGTGCCGTCGGTGTGGATCAAGTCCCGGCACGGCTTCGAGACACGCTCGCCGGTCCATTCGAAGTACCAGCCTCCTCTTACCGGGTCCTGCCACGCTGCCGTCCGGAGACCGAAGTGGTCGTACTCCCAACCGCGGGCGGTCTCGTACCGGTCCCCGTTCACGACCCAGCTGCGGCGTACCTCGTAGCGCAGGCCGCCGAACCTCTGCTCGAATCCCTCGCACCGGATGATGAGATCCATGGGGGCGGGGATGTGTTTGCCCGTGTGGTCGCGCACTTGCCAGAGCTCTATCGGCAGCCCGAGCCGAGCGGGCAACTCACGCCGGGCTGTGCGACGCAGGAGATCTTGTGCACGCGCCGAGAGCTCGGATGGATCTTCCAGGATGTGCATCCTGAACTTCTTTTCCAAAGGAAGGTGTGGCTGTCAGGCAGTCACGCTACCGGGCATCAGCCCGGTCTCTGCGGCTTGACTTCTGCATTGGGAAGCCCGTGCGCGCGGTTCGCTCGCGTCAGAGCAACGCAGCGATGCCGTCCCGGTCCTCGGGCAGGCCTGCCGTGCGGAACCACAACCAGTTCCCGGCGATGCCGGACGTCGACCCGTCGGAGTCCACGAAGGCCTGGAGCAGGTCGCGTTGCGCGGAGGTGAGCGGGCGGGTCGGGTCGTAGCCACCGGGGAAGGCTCTGTGCAGGATCGGTCCGCGTTCGTGGTCGACCATGGACGTGCCACCGGTAGTCACGATGGCGATGGCAACCGCTACCACCTCTTCGAACGATTCGGCAAGGGCCAGGGCGGAACGCAGCACGGTGAAACGGAACCACCCGTCCAGCCCGGGCAGCGGCTCGGGGAACCAGCCGTCTGTCGTTCGCGGGTCCCCCAGTGCGTGGAGGAGGACGGCGAGGGCGCGTGGCCGATCGGCATGGGTGGGCCCGAGCGCGGCGCAGACCCGCACGGCCGGGTCGGGGTCGGCGAGCAGGTCGGAGGTGTCCATGCCCCACATGGTGAGCGTGCGCGCCACGCTCGCTCGCTCCCGTCGGGCCGTGACGGCTCCCAGCCGGGCCTGCAGCAGTGCGGCGGCCCGTGGCCGCCGATCGATGAGCCCAGGTGCGGAAAGGAGCGGTGTTGCGGCGCCGAGCGCGGCCTCGCGGACATGGAGGTCAGGAGAGGAGAGAAACGGCTCGACGGCCTCGTAAAGGGCGGGGCGTATGGCCCGGCACGCGTGGAGGGCGGCGAGCTCGTCCGGGTCACGCTCGCGTGGCGTCTCCTCGTGCCAGGGCTCCCCCTGCCACGGGTCTCATGGGCGAATGATCGGCTGCCTTCGTCACTGCGGGCAAGGCATCTTGGCTGGTCAGGCCGCGGCCCCCTCGGCAAGCGAGGGTGTCGGGAACACGGACTCCTCGTCGAAGAGCTCGCGCTTCTGAAGACAGTGGTAGAGCTGTCCGATCATGCGGTTGAAAAGGTTGCGCTGGGCGGCTGCGTGCCAGTCGCCTGGTTCGTGTCGGCGCCGGTAGTGGGCTCCGGCTCCTGGCGAGTGGCGGAACGCGGACAAGGCCCACAGGTAGCCAGCGTGGTCGAGCCGGTCATTCTTCACCCAACTGTCTTGTGATGGCTGACTTCTTGCCCGAGGCACGGGTGATGGGAGACGAGCCGGCGTATGCCTTGAGGCCGCGGGCATCGGCGAACCGGGTTCTGTCGTCGCCGATCTCGGCCAGGACGCGGGCGGCGAGCTGGATGCCTAGTCCGGGGAAACTCAGCAGGATCTCAGCGTCCGGGTGCTGGGAGAATGCCTCTTCCACCGCTTTGGCGAGGTTGTTAGCAGCGGGGCAGGCCGCCTCCAACCGGATGAGCAGTGCGATCATCTGCTTGCCGAGAGCATCCTCGACCAGCGGTGGCTGGCGGGGCCCTTCGCGCTGAAAGACACCGCGGAGGCGGTCGGCCTCGGCATCGATGCCGCGCCGACGGCCGGCTCGCTTGAGCGCGGCCTGGATCTGAGGGCGGGTCAGTCGTGCGACCCGAGCCGGGGTCGGAGCGACCTTGAGAAGTTCCCGGGCCTCGGGACGACACAGACCGTTGGTCCAGACGGCGAAGGCGGCCAGGGCGGAAGGGTAGTACTCGCGCAACAAGGATCCGAGCTGGTTGGCGAGCTGCTGCCGGTTCCGCAGAGAGTCCTGCTGGGCTCGGGCCAGAACAGCGATGGCGCGGCCGAGGTCGCTGTCTTCGGGCAGCTGCCGGTGGGCGTGCAGGTCCGTGCGGAGGATGTTGGCTAGGACCAGAGCGTCGCCGGGGTCCGACTTCTTGCGCGAGACGCTGTACCGGTAGCGGGCGGCGGCCCGTCCGGCGGGTGTGCTCATGGGGCGGGTCCTTCTCTGTCTGCTTTCCAGCGGGCGTACTCCGCGGGCAGGCACACGGCGCACGGCCGGTACCCGGCCTTCGACGCGGTGTCCTTGTCGGCGAAGAACACCCGGTGCTCGGTGTAGGGCCCGCGGGCGACGGCTCCGAGTGCGGCCCGGCAGTCGAGCCGTCCGTACAGGCGGCTGCGCCGGTTCCCGCCGAGCGTTCCCGGCGTCGGGCTCCGGTAGGGACGCGCGTCGGGGCCGAGCAGGGTGTACGTCCGCGCTGCCGTGCTTTCGGCGTGGCGGCTGGTGGTCATGCCGCGTCGTGGAAGACGAGGCCGAGGGTGTGCCGGCTGCCGGAGCGGACGGTGCTCACGCCGTGCCGCATCGGCCCGTTGGACCAGCCCCGCTTGGTGGCCACGGGGCGGTCGCATGTGGTGAAGACGAGGCCGTGCCCCTGCGGGAGGGTCGTCGCCGAGCCGCGGGACTGGGCGCGGGGCCGCTGCTCGGTCATCAGGAACTCGCCGCCGGTGAAGTCGGTGCCGGGCGCGTCGAGGCCGACGACGACCTGGAGTGGGAAGACCATCTCCCCGAACACGTCGCGGTGCAGGGCGTTCCAGTCGCCGGGGCCGTAGCGCAGGAGGATCTGAGCGGACTTCGCCTGGCCGGCCTCGTGGCACATCGCGAGCCACTCCTCCAGGCTGTCGGGCCAGGGCGCCGGCTTGCCGAGCTTTGCCGCCCATTCCCTGGCGACCGGCAGCAGACGGGGGTAGAACGCATGGCGGAGCTCTGCTACGACGTCGGGCAGGTCGTGGGTGAAGTAGCGGTACTCGCCGGAGCCGAAACGGTGGCGGGCCATGTCGACGGTCGTCCGGAACCGGGCGGCCTCGTCATACAGGCCGGCGATCTGCCGGCATTCGGCGGCGGTGAGAATCTGCCCGGTCAGGGCGTTCCCGTGCTCGTTGAGCTCGTCGGCCAGGGAGATCCAGTCGGTCTGTGCGACACGGTGCGCGACCGGCGCCGCGAGCAGGGTGGTCTCGGTCATGGTGCGGTCCTTGGATCGGTGGTGGTGCTGTCCCGGCGCGGAACTGCGCCGGCCGGGGCGGCGTCTCAGGCGGCCCGGTGTGCGCTCTCGGCGTCCAGGAGCTGCCGCTTGCGCTCCAGTCCCCCGGCGTAGCCGGTCAGCGCGCCGTCGGCGCCGACTACGCGGTGGCAGGGCCGCACGACCAGCAGCGGGTTCGCGCCGATGGCGGCTCCCACGGCCCGCACGGCCTTCCTGGGGGCGCCTACCTCTTCGGCGATGCGGCCGTAGGTGGTCGTGGCCCCGTAGGGGACGGCGTCCACGGCGCTCCACACTCGCTGTTGGAAGTCCGAGCCACTCGCCACATAGTCGATGTCGAAGCGCGTCAGGTCTCCGTCGAAGTAGAAGCGCAGCTGGGCGACGATGTCGGCGAACGCCTCCGGATCGTGGGTCCAGCCCTCCTTGACCGTGGCTGCCCCCCTCTGTCCGCGCACGGACAACGAGACGAGGGCGGTGCCGCCCCTCACCGTTGTGGACTCCTCCCCCACCAGCAGCAGTTCGCCCAGGGGACTGTCGATCGTCGTGAAGGCGGTCATCGGTCCGGTGTCCTTTCGAAGCGTTGCACTTCGGTGTTCCGCCCTCTAGTCTGCGGCGGTACTGCGGCCATGTCTGGCGGGATTCGGACGCTGCTTTCGTGTGGGTCTGCCGGTCGGCCGCGGGCGTGCGGCGCCTGGCCGTGGGGGTCAACCCGAAGCTCGCAGAGGCGACCCGCCAGGAGTACGGGAACATCTCCTTCGACGTCTACCGGCAGATCGACGACGAGCGCAGCGTCGTGATCCTCGAGCGCTACGCGTCCCAGGACGCCTTCGCCGACCACCAGGCCAGCGACCACTTCAGGCAGTCGGCCCTTGAGCGGATCGTCCCGTCCCTGGACAAGCGCTGGCTGGAGGAGTATGCCGACACGCCCGCCGACTAGCGTGCCCGCCGCCCGAGGCGCCGCACTGTAGGACTGGCCGAAGCAACGGCCGAGCCGCCGGAGCCAGGACACTCCCGACCCGGAAAGGTAGTACCGCCATGACCAGGGAAGTCATCCGCGTCGAGCCCCTCTCGTCGTACCTCGAACGGTGGAAGGCGCCTACCTCCGCCGTCACCAGGCACGGCGACACCCTGTACGTCTCGGGGTTCCCGCCCTTCGACCCGCAGACCGGCGAGATCGCCGCCGGAGCCACGGTGGAACGGCAGACGGAACTCGTGATGGAGCAGATGAAGCTCTGCCTGGAGACCGCCGGATCCTCCCTGGACAACGTGCTCAAGTGCCACGTGTACTGCACCTCGGTCGACGACTTCGCCACGGTCAACGCCGTGTACGCCCGCTACTTCACCGGACCGCCGCCGGCCCGCATCCTCACCGCCGTGCCCGCCTGGCCGGGCCCCTTCGACGTCGAGGTCGACTGCGTCGCCGCCTGCTGAAGACCGCCCGGGACCACGCGGCGCCCCCGCGCTCCCGCGCTCCCGCGCTCCCGCAAAGGAACGGCCTGGCGCACAGGCACTGACGGAAAGGAGCCGCACACCATGTTCTCCGTACTCTTCGAGGTCCACCCCGGCTCCGGCCGGTGGGACGACTACCTCGGCTACGCCAAGATGCTCAAGCCCGAACTCGAGGCAATCGACGGCTTCGTCGACAACATCCGCTACGGCAGCCTCACCCGCGGCGGATGGATCCTGTCCCTGTCGAACTGGGACAACGAGAAGGCTCTCGTGCGCTGGCGGACCCGGGCTCGCCACCACGGCGTGCAGGAGGCGGGCCGCGCGGGCGTCCTGTCCGACTACCACTTGCGCGTCGGACAGCTGACCGCGGACTCGGGCCTGCCCCCGGGGCAGGCGCTGCCGGAGCAGCGACTCGACGAGACCGAGACCGGCCAGGGCACCACAGTGGTCATGGTCAGCGCCGAACTCCCCTCCGGGGAGACCGACAACGCCGGCCCCCGCGGCCTCGCGGAACGGCTCGGCCTCGTGCACGACGCCCCCGGGCTCCTGGCATGGGACGTATTCGACGCCGTGCTCACGCCGGGCAACGTCATCCTCGTCACCACCTGGCGCGACCACGCCGCGGCTGAGGCGTACCAGCTGACGGCCCCGGTGCCGGGCGACGCCCGCAGCCGCCGTGTCCGGGTCGTCCGCGACTACAGCATGCGCGACCGAGACGAGGCGCCGCAGTACTACCCCGACGTCGAGTAGCCGCCACCACACCCGGCCGCCCCAGGCCTCAGCCCCCGCGGGCCCCGCTGTCTCGCGGCGGGGCCCGGCCAGCCCCGATCGAAACGACCCGACGCCATGGGAAAGCCCGACCCCCACAAGGCCCTCGCCTCACGCGAACCAGCCTTCGCCCGCCTGATCGCGGCGTACGGCCCGCAGGACCCCTTCGTGTGGCACGACGGAGGGCGGACCGGCACGAGCCTGTTCGCCGCGCTGCTGCTGCACATCACCGGCCAGCGGATCTCGGCACTGGCCGGATTCACCCTGTTCGACCGGATCGCCGCCGCCACGGACGGCATCCCCACCCCAGCCGCCGTAGAAGGCCTCGGCGTGCCCCGACTGCGCTCCATGGGACTGACCGACACCAAGGCGCACTGCGCGATCGCACTCGCCAGCGCCCAGACACACGGGACCCTCGACCTCGACGCACTCGCCGACATGGACGACCGCGCGGTGATCGACACGCTCACCTCCGTCCGCGGCATCGGCCGGTGGACGGCACAAGCCTTCCTGATGCGACAGCTCCACCGGCCCGACGTCCTGCCTGCGGAGGACATGGGCCTGCGGCAGGCCATCCAGGACCAGTGGCACCTCGGCCACCTCCCCACCGTCGGCGAGGTCCTCACCAGAGCCACCGCATGGTCGCCGTACCGCAGCTACGCCTCCGCCCTCCTGTGGCGCTCCCTCAAACCGGTGGGCGAGCTCTCCGATCCCAAGGAACGTGCCCTGCACCGGTTCGGCGGACCAGACGATCCCAGGCACTCCTGAAGGGTGAATGACCTCTGCGATGCTTCGGTGTCCGAGGCCGAAGGAGGGGTCGTGGGGATTGAGCTGGAACTGCACTCTGGGCGACCAACGCAAAAGAAGTCTTCTCACGACACGTTGCTGCGTGGTTCATACGGGCACGGTGAAGCGTTGGCGAGGGCACTGAGCACCCTCGAGCGGCATGGCCCGGGCAAGCTCGGCCGGGTGGATCCGTACGGTGACACGTTGTTCAACGAACAGGAAGCTCAACTCGCCTGCCAGGAAGCCGTCGCCCTGTCGCACAGGTGCACTGACGACCACCAAAAGGCGGCTCTGCTGGACCTCGCCGAACTCCTGGAAGCGTGTGCGGCGACGCCGGGCAGCTACTTGTGGTTCATGGGGGACTAGCCACGATGTCCCCGGGGTCGGCGCTGTCCTGGCGGCGGACGGTCACGAGGTCGCCGTCGCAGATCGCCGCGCCGATCACGGAGTCGCCGGAGACCGTCAGGGCAAACTGGTCACCGTCGCCGACCATCTGGCGGGGCAGGGCGTAGACGTCCTCGATCATCTCCTCGGCGAACACGGGTGCGCCGACTGCGATGCGTCCGACGAGCGGTACGTCGACTGGGTCGGTGCTGCGGTCGCCGAATTCGGGGGCCCACGAGGGGCGTACGCAGTCGGCGCGGGGCCATTGCGGGTCGCGGTAGAGGACGCCCTTGCGTTCGAGGGCCATCAACTGGTGGGCGACTGGGGAGGTTCCGGCGAGGTGTACCGCGGCGCCGATTTCCCTCATGGAGGCGGGTAGCCCTGCCGGCGGACCGACTCGGTGATGTGGCGGACGATGTTCGCCTGTCGGCTGGTCAGTTCACCGCTTCCGTTGCCGGTGCCCGGGGGACGATGAAGGCTGCGCAATGGTTCTCGTCGATGGCCACGACGTGCCGCGTGGGGCGGACGGAGTCTGTCCGCCCGCCCCACACCTCGGCGTCAGTCGGTCCGGCGGTCGTTGAGTCCTTCGCGCACGAGCCAGTACGGGTAACTGAACCGCTCGCCGAGAGCGACGAACCTGGCGTACGTCTCCCCGTCTGCCGGCACGGGCACGAAGTAGGTCTTCACCGCGCGCAGGAAGAGCCGGTAGCCGAGGTCCGCGCACGACTCGGTGACGACCCGCTCCAGCGCGGGGACCAGTCCGGTCGCCGGAACCCCGTACGGGGGCTGCTCCGAGGCGATGCGCAACGGCTCCGCGACCGTGTGGATCACCTCGATCACCGCCCGCCGCAACTCCTCGTCCACCACCGGCTGTGGCGGCGGAGGGACGAACGCCGGATCGTCCTGGTGCACGCGGGCCAGCCACACCTCCTCGATCCGCCGCAGCCAGGTGCGGGCCGTCATCCCGTGCTCGTCCGGGTCGAGGATGCCGTGCGTGGCAGCAAGCCACACCGTGCGGATCGTCTCGTCCGGCAGCGGTGAGCGCAGGAGCCGCTGGATGTCCTGGCCCAGTTGGGCGGCCTTGGAGCGGTCGAACTGGTCGAGCGACGTTTCCGCCAGCATGAGCCACACCCTGACAGGGCCTGGATCGTCGGCAGGGGACGGGAAGTGCTCCCTGTAGAACTCCTCCAGCACGCGCCATCGCGAGGCGAGCCAGGTCAGCCCGATGTCCGTCACGTAGATGTCTTCGATGAATTCGACCTCGACGAAATCGACCTCGACGTCGCTGTCAGGCTCGTGTGTCATGGTTACCCATTCAGATAGGAGGTATAGACGACCCACTGGCCATGAGGGTGCGCACAGTTTCCCTTGCCGATGTACTTCAGCTGGACGATGACCCGTCGCGATGTGACCGTCAGTTTGTCCGCCGTGTCTCCCGCCCTGGCCCATTTGTAGCCGATCGGGGCGCCCTTGGTGTCGAGGTCTCGCACCTCCCACGTGGTCGGCATGGGGTGCAACGCTGCCATGAACGCGCTGGCCGCGGCCCGGGCGTGGTGCCTTGCGAACCCCCGTCGGGTGGCGGTTCTCGCGTGCGCGTAGGCGTGTTCGGCGGCGTACGTGTTCGCCTCCACGATGCGAACCGCCGTGGTCAACAGCCTCTTCGGTGACGGCGCGGCAGCCGTCGCGCTGACGGCGCCGCTGGTGGAAGCCGCCGCTCCGGCCAGGACGGGCGATGACCAGGGCGGGGCACCGGTGCCTCATCTGCTGTTGTCGGCGAGCCACGTCATCACCTCGGCGGTCGACGCGATGCATTACGACTGGGGTGACTTGCAGAGCAGGTTCTCCATCTTCCTGGACCGTCAAATCCCGTACGTGATCGGGGCGCACGTGGAAGAGGTGTCCGATCGTCTACTCTCCGGCGCCGGCGTGCGGCACTGGCTCGTTCATGCTGGCGGCCGGAAGGTGATCGATGCGGTGCGGGTGAATCTCCGCCTGACACGCGATGACATGCGGCACACCGCGGCGGTGTTGCGGGGCCCCGCGGCCGACGAACGCAACCGCATTAGCGCCGCCACGGAACCGTACCCTCGCCGGCGCCCCCGAACGCTCCAATGGCGCCCTGACCATCGAAGCCGATGTCCCCAGAAACGCGCTGACCCAGCGTCACCCAGACCTGAAAAACGAGTTCTACGAACGGGTCAAGATCCAAGGCGGCACCAGCGAGGTCGAGACCCGCCTCTGCATGAAAATCGTCACCCTCAAGACGACCATCACGAATAAGAACGCCGAAATCACCCGGCTCAAAGACGACGTCAACGGCTTCCTCGCGGAGAACACCAGACTCACGCTCGAGAACCAGGAACTGCGCGACGTGCTCAGCGGAACTGCCGCCAACGTCACGCCACTGCGGTCCGGGCCGGCCCGCTGACAGCAATTCTTGCCCAAACCTGGCAATTCAGCCCCGACGCCCTGCGTACTGCGGCCCCATCGCGAGTAGCCCAGCTTGATCTCAGCCAGGTACTGGGCCAGGTCAAAGCGGACTTCTTCGTCGACGACACGGTCCTCGATCCCTGGGTACATCAGATCGCCCCAGATCACGGTCTGCTTCCGAAGCCGGATCCGGATTCCGACCACCGAGACAGGGTCGGAGCCCTGCCTGTAGGTCGCAACGTCCACGCTCCTGGCTTGATCGGTCGGATAGAGCGGGCCTCCAGGCCTGAGGAGCTGACCCGGATGGCCGCCGGTTGCGCCATTGTGGGTGCGCGTGATCAGGTCGAGGCCGTCGACAAAGAGGTACGTGTGTACGGCGCCGCACGTGGGTGGCCCCGGGCAGGCGGTGACCAGTAGCGTGCTGACTGAGTCGTGCCCCTGGCGATCCCTGCGGTTGGCGCGCACCAGGCGCGGGGACTTACGCGGCATCCGTCCTAGGTGACATCACGGTGCCGATGATAGGGGGCCATGATCCGTCCGGCAGTTCCTTTTCCAAGTTGCAGGTCATGTTCTCTTGATCTGCCAGTTCCTGCTCAACCCGCAGGCTTCCAGTTCAAGTCGCCTTGCTCGTCGACCTCGCCCACACCAGTCGCCTCGGCGCCGCCGAGAGCAGCATGCTGCAGCAGCACCGGCGTCTGTGTTTCGAGTGCGGCAGCGACATCCCGAAGCATCGAGCCGACTGAGTCCCACAGGGGCACCCCCAGTCCCCAGCGCTCGTGGTCCCAGAGGAATACAGCCCCGTGATACCCGCCAGGCCGAAGGTCAACGATTAGGCCGTCACCACCCGGGCTCATCGCGATCGGCATGAATTCCGACAGGAACCGAGCCTTCGGTGCCCCGTTCGCGTCGAATGTAGGCCCCTCCTGCTCTGCGACAAGCAGCCAGATCTCCCGGGTTTCGAGGGCCTCGTCCAAGGAGACCGGGGCGAAGGACCCAGGGATCCAGTAGTCGGCGCTGACGTCGGTCAGGGCCCACCACTCCCGCAGGTCCACCGGGAGTGGCACAGCCAGTGAGGCTTCAACGGCCTCCAGACGCCCAGGGTCTGCCGCCGGCCTGAGTGGAACCCACCGGACACGGGTACTCAGCCAGAGACCGATCCGATCCCACGGCTCCCGCACCGCACCTTGGTCAATTGACGTCATGGCGGGCAGTCTGCCAGCCCGCTACGACAACGGCGCCCGACACCGGATCAATACCGATGCGAGCCGGCCACACGCCGGTACGGTGACAGAGAAGGTAACCCGCGCGCCCGTATGGCGGCGGCTGCGGCAGTATCTCCGTCATGACCACACCTGCTGATCAAGCTGCGTTCTACCCCGACGTTCTGGCAGAGGGAAGCCTGGCGGCGGTCCTCCAAGCCGCTGCGGATATGGACGGCCTCTCAGTTCCCGTTGCGGTGTCAGAGTCCAACCCTCTGTACGGCGCCACAGTGGCGAGCAACCTTCCGTGCCGGAACAGGCTGACCGTCCGCGCGTACACCTGGAAGCGGAGGTGGTCGATCCGCGGCGAGGAGTCGTGTCAGGGCATGGAGCTCATCGGCGGGGACACCGATGATGTCGCGCAGATTGTCAGGGCTGCGCAGGCCTGGCATGGAGGAACCGAGTTGACCGAGATCCGCCGGACCGCGCCTTTCGTGCATCTGTCGGGCCGTTTCGAGGTGCCCGACCACGATCCGGCGCAGCTGGCGGAATCCGAGTGGCAGCACCTCCGGACTCGGGCTGCTGAGGCAGACGCGCCGGAGTTCCAGGCGCTCATCGAGGCGGCCTACCGGGAGCCGGCGTTGCGAGCGCTCTACCCGTTCACCAGCATGTGGACGTTGCGGTTCTCCACCTGTACGCGCCCGGGCCTGGCCGACCTCGGGCTTTTCCTGGACGCATATCGCGGCGGTCGGTACACCCTCAGCAACAGTCTCCTTGATGGCACGATCCTCGGCGAAGCTGCGAAAGCAGAAGACCTTGTGTCGGTGGCCGTGCACCACCTCCCCTCCCATCTCGGACCTGTTACATCAGGGGCGAATGCTCCGTGATCACGCCGGGGTCAACACGGTGACTTGCCCGGGAAGCACATGCAAGCCACCGTGCCACCGTCGCCCCGGGGCCACGGATACCTCCCGCCGTCCGCTGCGTGTCGGGGGAAAGTTCATGGCGCTGCGCCGTACCGACACCATCGAGTGAACGCCGTTCCCCGTCTGGTTGACACAGCCCGCCGGTGTCCGGGCTGCGGGTGCAGTGTGTGGGGCGACCAGTCCACGCAGAGCGACGAACCCATTTTTGATGACCGCCCTGTTCGGAGTCGAGGAGGTCCTCCCATCTGGCAACGAAATCTCGCGGTCCGGCGGCCGCGTTGCGTAAGCAGGTGAACGAGGCGCTTGCCGGGCTGTCCGCGGCCGTCAGTGAGGATCCGCAGATCCTGCAGACGCAAGGGCTCAAGCTGGTCAACCATCCCGGGCCGGGCGGCTGCGACGACAACGAGAGGGCGCAAGCGTCCGGCGAGCAACCGCGCGGTCCGGCCAGGGACTGAGGGTCCGGTGTTTATACCTTGCTCGCGACCACCATGTAGTTCTCGGCCTCAAGATCGAACGTGCTCAGTTCCGTCTGGAGTCCGACGCGGTGCAACTCGACTTCGAGTTCCTCGTACCGGTAGGGCCAGCAGGACAGCAGTTCCGAGCGGACAAGAACCAACCCGGTCGCATCAACTTGCGCGATCGCGATCTCGATGTGGTGCTCCTCCTCCCAATGCGGCGCAATCTCCCAGCGGTAGACCACGACGGCATCGCGACCGTTCCGGCGGACGAGCCGGTCACTGATCTCCAGCCGGGAACCTCTGGCCCTCACGAGTTCCCAAGTGCGGGATGTGAGTACCAAGCGTCCGCCGGGGCGCAGAAGCCGTGACATCGACTCCAGAGCAGCACCCCTGCCTGTCGCGCCCGCGGCATGGTGAAGCGAGTTGCCAACGCAGAACACCGTGTCGAACGCGTTGTCCTGGAAATGGTCGGGCAACTCTTCCCAGTTCGCCCGTACGGCTCGGACGGATGCCCCGAACTCCTCAGACAACTCGGCAGTCCGACGAACCATCGCCCCGCTGGCGTCAGTTGCGACAACCTGCATGCCACGACCGGCGAGGCCAACCGCCAACTGTCCGGTTCCGCACGAACAGTCGAGGACGTGAGCGTTCGACGGCAGGAGATTGAGGACGTCGTCGAACGACGCAGCAAACTCGGCTGGAGGCAACTTTGCATCCGAGATGAGCCATTCGTACACCTCCGCAAGGACGTCATAGCCTGTCACAACCACTACCTCCGTCACGCGGCAGACTCACGGTAGGACGTCAGTCCATCAGCGGAGCAAGCCGGGCACCAATGGTTTTCGCAAGGATGGCTCTGACGGTTCTTGCGGGTTGTTAGTTGTCCGTCTGAGTGGATGTGTACCGCTACAGCGACTGGTTCCTGCTGGCCTGCGCGGTGCTGCCCTGGGCCATCGAGCAGTACGACGCCGCGCTGGTTCCCGCCGGCTGACAAGCCCGCTTCAGTCGGCCGCCGATACGTCCTCGTCCTCGTCCAACTCGGGGGCGACCGGGTCGCGCAGTGGGCGCAGGGCGCCGGCTGCCGGGGTCGAGGCAGTGAAGCTGTAGCGGCCGTGCAGGTTCAGGTTGCGGTGCTTGAGCGGGGAGATCCGGGCGATATCCTCCTCCCGGATCTCGTGGCCCTCGGCCTTCAGCTGGGCGACGGCGGCGTCGATGTACCGGGTCGTCCAGAGCACGAGCGCGTTGAGGACCAGGCCGAGCGCGCCGAGCTGGTCCTCCATTCCGTCGCGGTATGCCTGGTGGATGGTGCCGCGCTTGCCGTGGCACAAGTCCCGGGCCAGCTTGTGGCGGGACTCCTGCACGGTGAGCTGCCGGTTCATCTGACGGCGGTAGGTGTCGTCCACCGGGTCGACCACGCGCAGCAGGTGGCCTGACTTGGCGATCCGCCCGTACTCCGCGAACGCCCACCCAGCGGCGTCGGACGCCCCTCCCGGCCGAACACGCGCAGCAGGTCGTAGGCGCGGACCTGGTTGGTGACCGGGGAACCGGCGACCTTCAGCATGTCCGGTCACTGTTTGATCACCTTGTTCAGGTTCACGCGGTTGCGGGCCAGGTCCTCCAGCGCGCCGTATGTGCGCGCCTCAACGCCGGGCATCGTGGCCCCGCCAGAACCGCTGGTCGTCCAGGTCGCGGAACCGCGGGCTGAAGTTGTAGCCGAGGATCTTGAACAGGCCGAACACCATGTCGGAGAACGAGGCTTTGTCGGTCGCCACCATCTGCGGCTTCACCCCGCCGTCCAGGTTCAGCAGCGCGTCCAAGATGTGCAGGGAGTCACGCGAGGTACCGGGGACGACCATCTGCCCGATGCCCGCGACCTGGTCGTTGACGGCGTTGAGCCAGGTGATGCCTCGCTTGAACCCGAAGTACTTTGGCGACGGCGCCGCGCTGACGGTGCGGACGGGGACGACGAACCGCTGCCCGTCCACCGACGCGAGCAGGCCCTCGCCCCAGAACTTCACGATCGGCACCTCGGCCTGGGCGGCGATCAGCCGCGCGTTCGCCGCGGCGATGGTGTCGGGGCGCAGGTAGTACTGGTCGACTGCACGAGCCGGGCCCGGGTCAGCGCCTCATGGGCGGGGTTCACCACCGGGGCCAGGCCGATGTTGCACGCCTCGGAGACCAGCAGCGCGACTACCGAGATGGACAGGTCCTTCCTCCGGGTGGTGCCGTTGCCGAGGTGCACGAAGGCGTAGAGAAAGCCGGTCCAGGCGTTCACCTCGAACAGCAGCCGCCAGGTCGATCTTCGAGAGCATCTTCTCAACCCGCTTGCGCAGCCAGGTCAGGGATCTGGGTTCGCCGAACGCGCCGAGCTTGTCGACGTTCAGCCTCGCCAGGGCTCAGCCGTCGAGGCCGAAGGTTCCGGTGATCTCGCCGAATAGGGCGTCATCGTGGCGTACGCCGACCGGCCGCAGGTTCACGCACGTACATTCGTCGACGACGACGTGCCCCGCCTCCTTGAGGAAGTACGCGAACCAGGCGAAGGGCCGGTCGCTGCGGTCGAGATCCACGCTGCCCTGGACGAGGCGCGCGGGTCGGCCCACGGGGAGACGGCAGCGGACCCCGGTACGGTGTCGCCGTCGTCGTCCGTGGCGGGCCCGAACGCTCCCATGCGCAGCCCCCCGGACAGGGCTGCAGCCTGCTCTGCACCGGGGAGCTGGCCGGCGATCACGCCGACCGGGACCGGGCGATCAACGCCCTGGCCGACGCCCTCACCCGCCTCCCCGACACCACGACCGCGGGCCAGCAGCCGGACATGCGCCTCAACAACGGACCGATTGGCCAGCGGCCTGGACGTCGGCAACTGCCACAGCATCGGCGTCACCACAGCCCACACCGACCGGCTCACCAGCGCGGTAACCGCCATGCTCGCCACCCTCGGCAGCCTGCCCCCACACGCCGACACCGACCTGGACGCGCTGTCCCGCGCCAACATCGCCGGATCCTTCGACGACCTGGACCTCACTGAGCTCACCGGTGACACCGACGCGAGCCCGCCCGAGCACGGGGTGCTCGGCCCCCGCACCTTGGACGACCTGCTCGGCAACTCCCCCGGTGCCGCCACCGACGACAACGACCGGTAGACCACCGCGCTCCCCACGTTCGCCGTCGTGTGCAGCGCGCACTACCCGCAACTGCGCCGGGGCAGTTCCGCGCGCCGTACCGCGCTGGAAGCCAGGGCGATGACCACACCCAAGCTGGCGAACATGCCGCAGGCGACGAATACCGGGGCGGCGCCCCAGAATCCGATGGCAGCGCCGACCATCGGATAGCTGAGGGGTGCAAAACCGACCATGGTGAGCATGACGACGGAGGTGACCCGGCCGAGATAGGCCGGGTCCGCTGCAGTCTGTATGAGTGTGTTGACCAGGCTGCCGAGGACACCCGCGTTCAGCCCGATCACCGCGGCTAGCACGGAGGCGATCCAAAGGGTCGGCACGAGCGCGATGGCGCCTGCTCCCGCGCAGGCCGCGAACAGCGTCCCGGCGAGCATCAGGCCGGCACGAGGCAGCCAGCCAGCAATGGCAAGCAGTGCGGCGCTGGCCGCTGCACCCGCACCGAAACTGCTGACGATCCAGCCGTATCCGGAAGGGCCCCAGCCGCGCTCGGCGTTGAGAAGCACCATGCCGACATTGAGGGTGCCAAGGAGGCCGAGTTCGCAGATGGCGCCGACGGCGACGAGCGGACTGATGAGCCGGTGCCCGCGGATGTAGCGCAGCCCGTCGAGCAAGTCCGTGCCTACTGTGCCCGGCTCCGGCAGCGCCGGATCGCGCTCCCCGAGAGACCGTATCCGTACCGTCAACAGGAGTGGCAGGGAAAGCGCGAAAAGCAGGCCGGCGACAGTGAACGATGCCGCCGTGCCTCCAAGGCCCATGGCCAGGCCGCCAATCGGCGGGCCTGCGATCTGGCCGAGGCGCATCGAGAGTGTGCGCATGCCGGTGACCCGGGCCAGCTGGTCGGGGCTGGTGATTCGCGGCGGGAGGGCCCCGACAGCGGGGACGAATAGCGCGTCTACGATGCCGAAGAGGACCGCCACTATGGCAAGGATCCACAGTGTCGGCGCCGTCAGGGCGATGCCGGCGGACACCGTCAAGATCAGGAAACAGCGCAGCGCGTCACTGCCGAGAATCACCCGGCGGGGGTCGAACCGGTCGGCAACCACGCCCCCACCGAGCATGAGTAACGCCCGCGGCAACGCCCCGGCAGCCATGACGAGACCAACTTCGGTGGGACCGGCGACCTCCTGCGCAGACCAGCCGAGGGCGACGAAGTACACGCTGTCGCCGACGAGGGATGCCGTGTACGCGGCCAGCCAGCGCAGCACATTGCCGTCACGGTACGCCGGGGTAGTGGCGCGTGCGGACAGAATTTTCTCTGCGTTGGCCATGGAAAGCTCCAAGAAGTCTCAGGTTCCGGTCGTGTCAGGGCCGGAACGGGAAGCCGTAGAGGTGCACGGACACGTGTTCACGGCCCTCGGTGTCGCCAGCTGCCTTGGCTGCTTTGCCCCGCTCTCGCCACCGCCGGGTCAGCTCCTCAAGTTCGTCGCTCATTTCCGCGAGTTCCGCCGGGGTCAGGTCGAGCAGCCATTCCGAGCTGAAGGACGCGTCAGTCCACTCATTACCCCAAGCGGACTTCTGATCGAGGTAGGCCCGGTATTGGGTGATGCGGGTATCGAAGATGCCACGAGTTACCGCACCGACTGCGGCGGCTCCCTCGGGCGTGCCCGCGAAGTCCGACTCGCGGAAGCCCCAGCCTTCGGATACTGCCTGCCACCACCGCTCCCGCCCGTCGGCACCCTGGCCGCTCACCTCCGCCACGAAGCCGTGCTCGGCCAGCTTGCGCAGGTGATAACTGACCAGCGACGGAGTCTCGTCGACGTACTCCGCGAGCTGAGAGGCGGTCGCAGAGCCCGCAGCCAGCAGCAGTCGACATAGCTGCATCCGCAGCGGGTTCATGAACACTTTCAGCCGCGACAGATCGGTGATCTGCTCAGGTTCGCGCTTCGGTCGCATGCGCTAACCGTAGATGTGAAGCAAAAACTTCACAATAGCGGCTTCAGAATCTCACGGGGCAGAGCCCGGAACTGTGCCGACGAGGGTCAGCTCCGGCCGCCTTCAAGCAGCAGGCCCGTAGTGATCCTGACCCGCCATCTCACTGAGCTCCGTTACGGTGGGGCGGCGGACAACGGCGGCGTTCATCACAGAATCGCGCACGCTCCGAATACCGCCTCTGCACCAGTGGGCGATGTCGGCAACCTCCACCACATGAAGGCCGCCGCCGAGCCCGCGACCACCGCGACGAGCACCGCACGATCGAACTGGCGAGGACGAACCTGCACGAACTCGTCGAGCCTGTCTATGCATTCCGTCCACCGGGTCCGAGCGGCTCCCGGCAGGCCCCAACTCTCCGTCAGCGGCAGGCCGGGTCACCGCCGCGCCGTTTCCAGAGCAGGTTGACGTGTTCCGTGGCAGTGGTGTGAGCGCGGATGACGGTCACGGTGACGGATCCGCCGGTCTGGCCGGGAAGGTCGAAAGCGTAGAGCGCACGCCTGCGGTCGAGCACACCGTCGAGCCGCCGGAATGTCACGGGCGTGCCATTGCACGTCACCGACCCGACGGTTTCCCGGTCCGCGCCGATCACGAGGTTCTGACTCGTGCCGATCGCTCCCATGGTGACGAGGGGAACAACCTTGGGGTGCGAAGAGAACGCCATATCGCCGGGGGACGAGGTGCAGGTCGACACGGCGGACCCGCCGCTCGCCACAGCTGTGCCCGAGCAGAAACGGCCGTCGGCGGTCGCCCAGACGAACAACGCACTGCGCGGACCGACACTGGCGGTGGCCGTCCCCGCGGGGCCAGGAAGGTCTTTGGTGGACATCGTGGCCAGCAGGGCGGACCTCGACCTATCAATCACCGTGTCCCGGGCAGCGGTTGTGCCCTGCGGTGAAGCTGTGCGGGCCACAGCAGTGGACGCGGCCGGGCCAGATGTCCTCTCCCGGGACGCCTGGCCGCCGCTGGTACAAGCTGCCGCCGCGAGCAGTGCGACGCCCGTCGACGCGGACGCCAGAAGCCTGTTCATGGTCCCCCCGACATCCCAGGCAATGCCACCAGCATAGCGCCGTCTCCGCCGGCGCGGCTGCTGTGCGCGACTTCGGGCGGGCGAGATACTCGGCGTGCTCGGCCAGTAGGTGAACTGGTGGCGGCAAGCGAACTTCCCCCGCCTGGGAGGCTCCTGCGGTCAGCACCATGCGACGCCCCCTCGCCACCGGCCCCGTCACCACCCGGAGCACGGAGCCGACGGAACTTTCCCCGCGGCTTCTGCCCGTCGAGCGGACCGAGCCCGCGGCTCTCCTGAACGACGACGAGCAGCAGGACCCAGCCGAGCGGAAGGGCTGGCGCAGCTTGACCACGTACGCGGAGCCCCTCCTCCGTCGCAGCCCTACCGGACCGGACCGGCGGCGGCCAGGATCCGGCACGGGCCCTCCGACGTCTGGCTCACCACCGCATGCCGGCTCCGGCGGCTGGGAGAGATCCAGATGAAGGTCGGGGAGCGCCTCGCCCCGGGGGCCCCGTGTAGTCCGTACGCCGCCCTGTGCTCATTCATCCTTTGTTCGAAAACACCCCTGTTTCCCAGAGCGCCCGCCTCCACTTCACCGTCGGCCGCGCCGCTCCGAGCGAAGAATGAAGCGGAGGTTGAGGTCAGTGCCGAGCAACAGCAGTTCAACGGCCGTCATCCACCACCACAGGCCTGGTGACGGCCTGGACCGGATGATCGCCGCGTTCGTCGCGCTGATTTGGACACGCGGGCCGTACAACGCCGAACCGTACAAGCACGAGGGGCTGTTCTGGGTACCGATGGACAAACCCCACGGGACGGCCACCCTTGCACCGCCACCATCTTCCACATGCTCACCCACGACCCGTCCTACCGGGTTCCGAACTGGCCGACGCAGGGAGACAACGAGTGAAGCGATTCTTCGGCAAGGTCCGCATTGCGGAACCAAAGGTCTCTGAAGCGGAGCGAGAACTCTTCGGCGGACCATTGCGCTA
This sequence comes from Streptomyces sp. NPDC059668, assembly GCF_042734135.1. Taxonomy (NCBI): domain Bacteria; kingdom Bacillati; phylum Actinomycetota; class Actinomycetes; order Kitasatosporales; family Streptomycetaceae; genus Streptomyces; species Streptomyces sp. NPDC059668. Next base: position 46,808 of record NZ_JBHWEL010000048.1, read on the forward strand.
CAACATGGGCTGGTCCCAACACGAGCGCGCCCGACTGGACTTGACCATGCGATCAGCGCTCCGCCAGATGCCGCGACTCGTCAGCGCCACCCTGCGGATGGCATGGAGCGCAGACCGCCGGGCGCTGGCGACCGTGGCGATCAGCGAACTCGGCCAGGGCATCGCCGCCGCGATCGGCCTGCTGGCCATCAACGCGGTCATGCACGCCCTCCTGGGTACAGGAGACGCAGCCGAACGGCTGCACGCCCTGATGCCCGGGCTGCTCGCCGCCGCAGGCGTCGCCGTAGTGAACTCCGCCCTTGCCGGATGGTCGACCTCCCGGGCCGGCCGCCTGGAGCCGAAGGTCGAACGGATCGCAACCACGCAGTACCTGGCCGCTGCCACCACCGTCGAACTGGAAGCCATCGACGATCCGGATTTCCGACGCCTGCTCGACATCGCACAGTACGGACCCGCCTCCGCACGCCGCATGATCGGCGCATGCGTCTCCGCAATGAACAGCACCATCTCACTGATCGCCACGGCCGGAGTCCTCACCGTCCTACACCCGGCGCTGCTGCCCATGCTGCTGATCATCGCCGCCCCTCGCGGCTGGGGCGCCATGCGGGTCGCGCAGGAACGCTATGTGTCGGTGATGAGCTGGATCGAACACCTGCGGGCCAGCCGTCTCATCGGGAACCTTCTCACCGAGCGAACCGCCGCCCAGGAAGTACGAATCCACGCCGTCGGCCCATTCCTCCTCGACCGCTACCGGCGCATGGCCGCAAGCGCCGAAACGGAACAAGAACGGCTGGCCTCCAGCAAGGCCGTCACCGAATGGGCTGCCTCCGCACTGTCCGGCCTGGCGATGGCGGCCACCTACGGCGCCATGATCTGGCTAATCCTGGCCGGCCACATGAGCCTTGCCGTCGCCGGCACCGCCGTGATCGCGGTACGCACCGGATCGGCAAGCCTGGGCGCTCTGGTGATGAACATCAACCAGCTTCACGAGGAGTCCCTGTACGTCCGCGACCACGGCCAGTTCCTGATCGAGGCCGCTAAACGCGCCATCCCCCAAACCGGCGATCCCGTCCCTGCCCAGGTGAGGCAGGTCTCCCTGGAACACGTCAGCTACCGATATCCCGACCGTGAAACACCGGCCCTGGACGACGTGACGCTCACTTTCCCCATGGGCGCGGTCACCGCAGTGGTGGGCGAGAACGGCTCCGGCAAAACCACCCTGATGAAGATCCTTTCCGGTCTGATCCTGCCTCACACTGGATCCGTGATTTGGGGTGAATCCGACATCTCCGAACTGGAGCGCAGCCACGTCTTCGACCGCGTCTGTCTCCTCACCCAGGACTTCCAGCGGTGGCCCGTCACCGCCGCCATGAACATCCGCATCGGACGCCCCAGCCACAAGGCCTCAACTCGCGACCTGCAGACATCCGTCGACTACGCCGGAGCCGGCCCCGCCACCGCAAAACTCCCCAACGGCCTCGACAGCATGCTCGGGCGCATGTTCCGCGGAGCCATCGAACTCTCCGGCGGCGAGTGGCAGAAAATCGGACTGGCCCGCACCCACTGGCGCAGCTCAACATCACAAGCAGACACCGTCCTCATCGTCGACGAACCCACCTCCGCGCTCGACCCTGAAGCCGAGATCGAAGCCTTCGACCGCATCCGCCGCCTCGCGGCCCCGAACCGGGCCGTTGTCCTGGTCACTCACCGCATGTCCGGCGTCCGCCACGCCGACCACATCTACCTCCTCAGCCAAGGACGCCTCACCGAACACGGTACCCACAGTCAACTCGTCGCCGCCCACGGCCGGTACGCCGCCATGTTCGACGCACAAGCCGCCCAGTACGCCCCCACCCCGGCCATCCCCAACCCTGCCACGCCCACCGCCCCGGACCAGGTATGACCCACTTCGCCACCCGTTCACTGCACAGGAGGAGTTGTCTGTGGCATACACCCGGGCCAACTGGTCGAAGCACTACAACGACGGCCACAGCTTCAGCCGGCTCTCCGCCGAGGAGAAACGCCTGCTTGTCCAGCACGCTCTGGCTCCCGAGGGCGGTCGCGCGCTCGACGTCGGCTGCGGCACCGGCGAACTGGCCGCCTTCCTGGCCTCACTCGGCTACACCGTGGACGGCACCGACTTCGCCGAAGGCGCCCTCACCCGGGCCCGCGCAGAACACGCCGCCGTGGAGGGAGTGCGCTGGCTGTGCCTGGACGTGGAACACGACGACCTGGCCCCCCTCGCCGCAGACGGCTACGACCTGATCACCATGCGGCTGTCCATCGCCTTCATCCGCGACCGCGCCCGTGTCCTGCGCCGGCTGACCGTACGGCTGCGCACCGGCGGAGTCCTCATCGTCATCACACCCCATGCGAACCACACGCCGGCCCAGCAGCGCAGCATCGCCCTGGACGAGGATGAACTCGCCTGCCTCACCGACGGATACCGGCATGTAAAGCGATTCGACACCGGGGGCTTTGCTGTCCTGGTCCTGCACGGCTCGGGGGGCAGCTCAAGGACTTCGGTGCCAAGGCCGGGGGCTACTCCTTTAAGCGAGACAAGGAATGGGAGACCGTGATGCGCCTGCACAACGATGACCCTGATACGTTCAAGGGCACGGGGAAATAGCGAGGCGACCTCGCCTATCACTACTACGAACGCCACCAATCGCCTGAACGTCATGACGGACCGCAGCGGGAAGTTCATGAGCAGATTGAACCGGAAGCGGGCAGTCATCGTCGTCACGAGGGAGTGTGTGATGGGGCGCGAGCCGGGAACTTGCGGGGCACTCGCGCCCTACGCGGCCCTCTGCGAGCGCTTCGTCTCCGGGCAGATCGATGCCCTGGAGTTCGAATCGAAGTTTTGGGCCGAGTTCCGTGAACTGCGCGACATCTCCGATGCCGAGTTCGCCGTGGCGAACGAGCTCTTCTACGTCGTCGAGGACTTCGTGGCGCATGCGCCGGACCGAGACCCCGGCGACGTCACGGAGGCCGAACTCACGGAAGGGGCACGCGCGCCTTCCTCGCAGCGTCTCGTGCGTGGCATGAGCGATAATCTCCGCCTCCTGAGGCACGGAAGCCCCGGCCGATAGAATCAGCCGGGGCCTCCGTAGCCGCCACGAGCCCGTCCCCCCGGAAGAGCTGACTACTCCCCCACCACCCACACCGCCAACCCCCGCACAGCCCTCGCAGTTCCTACGCCAGCTCGGCAAGAACCGCGGAATCTCCCGAAGTGCGGACGGCCTCGGGCAGTTCCGGAAGCGACCTGTCTGCCACCAACAGCCTGAGCCAAGCGGAATCTGTGCCATCCGAGGGCAACCCGACCGACGGGCCCTCGAGCCCGGCTCAATGCTCTCGCCGTCATCGTTCGCCCTCACACGTGCCTGTTCACAGTGTGCATCGTGTGGACTCCCCATCAGGGACGTCCGCGGGGGAAACGAAACAGGGCTGCAAGTTGAACCGATGAATTGAAGACGCATCAGCGCCCAGGCGTCTTAGGTTCAATGCCAGTAGTGCCAACTCAGCCATGGTTTCGCAGGCGCGGTGAGGCGGCGGAAGTTGCGGGCAGCCTTCCGGCTCCTCACGCCTGCTGCTCTCAGCCTGGCGGTCTTCCTGCTGTACGACACCTCGGCGCGCACGTGCAAGTCGCCGAAGACACCCACCTTACGAGCGTCCCTCAACGAACTGGGCGAGCTCATCGAGGGGCATGTTCTTGGCCTCGCTGGTGGTGCGGATGCAGGTCGACATGGGATCAGAGCCGCGCAACAGGCCCCGCTGCAGAAGTTATTCGCGGCGGGGCCCGGGCAGGGCAGGCGTGCATCAGCCGTCGCCGATGCACGACCTCACTGCCCGGGGGCCGAGCTCATACGCTGTCTGTCAAAAATTCTGACAGCAACATCGGTTTGCTGTTCCGTTCCTCCTCGGCTCCCGACTGCAGTCGCTGGGCCCCTGCGGCCGGTCTGCAGGTCTTCTCCAGGAGGGTGAACGACTTGGGTGCACCGCCAGGCTGCGGTTTGCCTGTCTTGTGGCCGACGACCTGGTACCCGGCATCCAGGTAGTAGGAGGTCAGGCGCGCATTGCCGGCCAAGCAGTCCAGACGCACGAACGCCCGCCCCGTCGCGGCAGTGCGGCGCTCTGCGGCACGCAGCAGGAATCGTCCCGTCCCCGGCTGGGCGTTGCTGCGGTCGACCATCAGCCGATGCACGTAGCCGGCCACCGGTGGCTGTGGTCCCCAGGCGTCCTCATCCTCCCACCACAGCTCCCATGCCCCGGCCACGCGACCATCAGCCTCGGCGAGCCAGACCTCACCACGGGCCATGGCCTTGCGGAAGTGGTCCTCGTCGAGCTGACCGGGCTGCCACTGGCCGGTTATGCCTTGGGCGAGCATCCAGCGGGCGGCGTCGTCGCGCACTCGGACGAGAGTGGCAAGGTCGGTCTCCTCGGCGAGGCGGAAGCGCAGATCGTTCACGTCGAGATCCTCGCATGGGTGCTCGATTGGTACTGGTCGGGTTGATGCAGAGGTCCTCGGTTGCACCGCCGACGGCATCTGCCTTCCGGAGCTGGGCGGGCACGGAGCTTTCAGCGTTGCCGCTCCGTGGTGAGGATGGCCTGCGGGGACTGATGATGGTTGGGAAGCATTGGGCCTTGTGGAAGATCCGTCACGACGTCAGCCGTGGCCTTTGACGATTCACGACATCTACCGCGACCAGGTCTACGACCTTTGCACCGTGCCGGCAGCCGCCCGCCGGAGCACCCGGCGCGGCACCAGGCTGGGCACCTATCCCTGGGTGCACGAGCCGGAGTCTCCCGTGGCTGCGCGGCTTTCGACGTCTCCGGATCCGCTGGGCACGGCGGGCCGACATGCACGAAGCGTTCCTCAAACTCGCTCGCCTGCTGCCTGATCACATACCGGAAACTCGGCTCACTGACGCTGCAGTTCCAGAGTGGAGGCGCTCAGGGGGAGTTCACCGGGCCGAGACGAGTGGTGCACATACCGGTCACCTGTCGGCCCGCGGTCCCGCCGAGGCACCCTGCTCTCACCAGCCGCACACCAAGAAGATCATCACGATCCCGGCGACGAACAGCGTCCCTCCGCCGCCCAGGAGGAACACGGCAAGGCCCGGCGATAGTCCCAAAAAGCTCTGCACCTGGATGATCAGGCCGCACGTCCGCAGACAAACGAAAAATACGCCCCTGAGATCGACCAGGCCACCAGGCTGCCCCACTGTGCATCCCGCTCCTTGAAGTACCGAGGATTCAACAAGCAGAGACGTGTAGATCAGCCGGATGCGGCATTGCCCGCGAACGGCAGGCCGTACCCCGACACGATGGCCCCAGGTAGCGTATCAGTATTGTTCTCCCGGCGGACACCATCAGGCTGGCCCACGCCGTTATGTTAGCCATTGCAACGGAATACACACCATGACCGATTTCCCCGGCGCCGCGGCCGGCGCCGAACTGGCTGATGCGCTCAATTCCGAACTCGACCTGGGCTTCCCCCACCGGTTCGCCCCCACCACGGCGCGCACGCGGGGGCCCATCGTTCTCGCCAGTGACCGGTCGCGGATCACCGTCCTCACCGGTGACACCGCTTATGCCGTCACGTTCCTCCGGGACAAGTGGGCGTGGGCGCACGGAGCCACCCAGGACACGCGCATGCTCGCCCAGGCCGCGGGGGCCTGGCTGGAGGGGACGGGGCTGGCGGAGATGGCGGAGCGGCATCCCTTCGTGGAGTTCTCGGAACTGCAGCTGGCCTACGAGCGCGGCGACGAACGGGAGACGCAGTGGCGGATCGTCGGCCGCAGTGACATGCGGGCGTATCGCGAGGTCGTCGAACTGGCCGCCGGGCATCCGACGATCCGCCAGTTTTTTCCGGGGCTCGGCCACGGCTTCACCGTGCTGCCGCACGCCTTCACCCACGACATCTTGGCCTCGGTGACCGTGGACCGGCCTGGACGCTACACATTTCGCGTTCCCGGGCGCGAGGACCTCGACTTCGCGGGGGACGCCCCCGCTGTCGTGGCCGCACTCGCGGAATTTCTCGACGGCCTGGAAGGCTGACGCCGTGTCGTATCTGATCACGCTTTCCGAACTGCCTCGGGCTCAGCCTGCTGACAGGGCTATCCAGACACCTCAGGCGGTTAGCGCGTCAAGTCCGTTGCCATGGGCGGGCGAACAGATGGGGCAGGTGCTCGGGTCCGGGAGTGGGATGATCTGAGTGTGGAAACTCCTGATCCTTCGTTCCAACGTCGTCTGCTGAACGAGGCGCTGATGGTAGTGGCGGCACCTGCGCGGGTCCAGACAGCATGGCTTGAGAAGCATGGCGTCGTGACGGACGAGATCGCCCTCGACTTCGATCACGCATTCCGCATGGCTGAGGGTCTGGTGGAGGAAGGATTCCTCAGCCGTGATGCCCTGCCCGAGCTCCGGCTGATCGACTCGATCTTCGAGGGGATGAGCTGCGACGAGTCCACGGATCGGTGGACAGCTGCGGCTCTGACCAGCGATGTGGGGTGGATCCGTGCCCGCGTGCTGGCTCAGCAGGTTCTCGCCCGTGAAGGCGTGAAAGCTTCGCCGCTGCCAGACATCTCTGTCGTCCGATAGCGGGTCCGACAGATCAGGCTGCTGCCTCCTGTGGGACGACGTTAGCCTCGGGGAAGGCCACGGCCTCGTCGAGGTGCTGTCCGTGCTGGAGGCAGTGGTAGAGCTGTCCGATCATGCGGTTGAGGAAGTTCCTCTGGGCGGCGGCGTGCCAGCGTTGGAGCTGAAGCGGCCCGGGCGTCGCGAGGGATCACCATGCAGCGGGCTCGTACCACAGACGCCAACGAACGATCAAGTGGAGAGTATTAACGGTGGTGGCGGTCACGAGAGCGTCAGGCACCATTGCTCTGGATATAAGGATCAAGTCCCCGGACGGCTTAAGGCGTCACCCCGACACTCACGTGACTGCCATCGCGGCCATCCCCCCGCTGATCGAACAGCCCGGGCGTACGTCTCTCAGGGCTGTCACTGCCACCGGATTGGGACGGCTCCGAGGCCGTGGTCACACCAGCACGGCGAGATCGTCTCATCTTGATCATGGTGCGGGGCCGCCAGCCTCTGACGGGACACATCTCGGTCGCCCGGACGGATTCGGCATGAGAGCCTCACGCCCGTGGCTACTGAAACCGAGGTGGGAGAGCTGTTGCAACAGCGCGGCTGGAGGACGGCGTTCACGGTCGCTGAAAGGGTGAACGCGTGGGCTGCCCTGGTGAGCGCCATCGAGCGCGGCTACTGCGACGACATCTACGAATTCACCAACGACCTCTGCTGCCGAAACTGGCTGCACGAGGCGTGGCTCCTGCTGGACGAACACGTCGGCCAGCTCTGGACCCCGCAGATCAAAGCCTTGGACGCGCGGTACAAGGCCGCGACCATCGACGACGACGGCCAAGCACTCGATCAGTACCACAGGCTGCCTGGCCACGACCTGTGGTGGTGGCGGCGCCACCCCCGCGTCCTCACCGGAGACCTCGGGCGGTCGCTTCGCTCGGCCGGTGCCATCGGCGCCGACCCGGACACGGCGTGACCCTCAGCCTCGTGGGATTACAGGACAGCGCTTAGTCGAGAAGGTTCGTTGGCCCCTTCTGCGTGGCCCTGAGCCGCGGGAATTCGCTGGTCGAAACCGGGCCTGTACGGGATGCTTCACGTGTGATCGAGCGAGAGGCCGCCGTTCGGGCTGTCGAAGAGCAGTTGGAGCGCGACTATCAGCAGTGGCGGGCTGTGAGCGCAGACGCGGTGACGATGGCTGTGGTCCGTGTTCAGGAGCACGAGCTGGTGTGGATCGTCTCCTGGAATTCCGAGGAGTTCGTACGCACTCGGAACTCGAAGTGCATGCTGATCGGCAATGGACCGTACCTGGTCGACCGCGTCGACGGAGGACTCCACCAGATCGGCGTCGTCTCCGCAAAAACCGGAAAGTGGGAGGACGACTACCGAGCCCGGATACGCGGGCTGCCGGCTCGCACCGCGGTAGACGATCTACACGATGCGCTGTGCGGAGTCGCCGCTACGCGCGGACGCATGCACGCGGTGCGGACACTGCGCCAGAGGCTGCCTGTGCTCTCGCCTGCGGAGGCCATCGAATACATGAGCGCGTTGCTGAACGGTGATACGCCCGCGCGCCTCGTGGCCATCGCCACCAACGAACTCGTGGAGCCTCTCAACCCGGTATTCGCAGTGGAGACCATCCTGGGCGGGTCGGCGATCCAAGCCGGTCAGAGACTCGAGGGATGACTGGAAACCCAGTCGCCATGCCGATCGCGCATCCGGTCCCGTTCCTCGGACGTGGCGAGAAAGACGTCGGCGCCACCGTCGTAGGGGTGGTGGATGCGCTGCATGCGGGTGTCGGTGACGAGGATTGCCGTCACCTTGTCGTCAGCGGCATCTCGGAGCAAGTCGTCAATGCAGCCGCGCTGCCAGGGCTGGCGGGCGGCAAGGAGATGGCAGTACGTGTGGCACTCAGGGTCAGGATCGTCCTCCACCAGCAGGCTCTGCGGATACCCCGTGACAGGCTCCAATGGCGGAACTTCGGCCTCGGTCGTCCAGAGCGGAGTGAGGGTCTGTCCGGCCACGGTGCAACTCGGGTGATGTGAGTTAGCGGCGGCCGATGGAGAGTCCGCCGTCGAACGGGATGTCGAAAGCCTGCGGGGCGGGCTTCCAACGCATGGTCCAGCGGATACGTCCGCGGCCCGCGGGGTCAAGGCTCATGACGGCCATGTAAACGCGTTTCAGGGCTGCGGCCTCGTTCGGGAGGTACCTGCGGGCCCTGACGGCTTTTCGAATGCGGGCGTTGACCCACTCGACCACGTGGGTGGTGCAGACGACGCGGCGGATCTCGGCGTCGAACTGCAGGAAGGGCACGAACTCGGCCCAGGCGTTGTCCCAAAGCCGCACAATTGCCGCGGTGCCGTCGACGCGCCAGAGAAAGCCCGCGTGGAGCACCTCTACGCGCTCGCCGACGGCGAGGTCATACCCGAGGACGGTGAGCCCAAAGTCGTCTTCTGCCTGGACGAGTTCGGCTCACTCAACCAGCCCCGCCCCGGCCGGCAGTAGGCCGAACAGCAGCAGCTGATGGCGGCGATCGGCCGGGAGCTGCTGGCGGGCGACCACCGAACGCAGCGGACGGCACAAAGACCCGGACGGGGAGCCCCGGCCCCGCCGCCGGGCGACCTCCACCCGCCCACACGGGGTACGGCACCTGTTCGCCGCCTACGACTTGGGCAAGGACAAGCTCTACGGCCACGTCAAGCCGAAGAAGAACCGGCCGAGGTTCTTGGAGTTCTGCCGCTACCTGCGCGCAGCCTCTACCCGCCCGAGATGCGCACCGCGATCGTGCTCGACAACTTCTCCCCGCACCTGACCACGAAGAAGGACAACCGGGTCGGCGAATGGGCCGCGGTGAACAACATCGAGCTCGCGTACACCCCAACCAACAGTTCCTGGCTCAACCGCATCGAGGCCCAGTTCACCGCCCTGCGCTACTTCGCCCTGAACGGCACCGGCCACGCCAGCCACAAGGAACAGGGCAGCATGATCCGCCGCTACATCATCTGGCGGAACAGACACTCATCCGACCAGCGCCTTCGTAAGGTCGTGGCTAGGGCAAACATCGCCTGAATCGGGACGTGTTGGCGTCCACGGCTGCGCTCAGGCACCAACCCTTCTGGCATCACGTTACGCGGGCGTGTCCGGTCAGCCACCACTTCACTTCGTGCCAGGCGGCCCTCTCTTCCGCCGCGGTGCCCCACCACCACCAGAAGGGCGAGTCGTCGGACGTCAACTCCTCCCGCCACCAGTCGAGACTGTCAGCCAGGTGACGGCGGGCGGCCGGTCCCGTCTCCGCCTCCCAGCGGGCGAGCCACGGGGCGACCGAGGAACTCGCGGTCACGCAGCTCTCGAACACCGCACACGCCGAAGTGGGCGGCGACTTCGTTCTCAGGGTCTGCGTCCACCATGCGTCCAGGAATCCGGTCACTGCCCCAGCCTGCTCACGGGGCCACCGCGACCAGCCTGCCGCGGCCAGTCCACGGGCCATGAGATCGGACTCGGCCTCGCCCTCGGCGAGCAAGACGACGAGCTGCGGCAGAATCCGACGGATGATCGCGGGCTGGTCGCCCCAGTGGAAAGGATCTTTCTGCGCGACCCGGCGGACGAGATCCGCCGGGAGCGGGACGCTAGGAGTCCGCAGCAGCTCGACCTCCCCCTCAGCGAAGCACCGGCCACAGTCGGCCTCGTCAGCCTGGGCCGTCATGCCGTCGAAGGTCTTCGCGACCCTCGCTATCGCAGCGACAAGGACAGTGCCATCCGGAGAAGTCATCATGCATCCCATCAAGACCCCAGCAGGCTGCCCCAGCTGAAGAGAGCGACGCTACCAGGCGACAACTCAGCCATCCGAACAGAGCGAGCTCTGCCTGACGCGGCACTTGGGGCTGTTGGGCGGTCATCTCGTTGACGAGGCTGCCGTGGAGCCCGGTGGCACTGCGGGGCTGTGCGCCGGATACTTTCGCCGGGCGTTCCGCATCATGGCGAGGGGGTCCACGTTCTTCGCCATAAGACGATCTTGGATACCCTCGGTCTCGTCTCCGCAGGCACCCCCTTGGACCATTCCACCAGGAGGAACCAGTGTCATACGTGCACTCGCTCACCCCCGAGGAGAAACTCGCCGACGCGAAGAAGCAGCTGAGCCTCCCGCGTATCGTCGTGATCTGCGGCTCCACCCGATTCATGACCGAGATGACCGAGGCCGATGTGCGGGAGACCAAAGCCGGAAAGATTGTCGTCAAGCCAGGTTGCGACATGAAGTCGCCGCACGAATTTTGGTCCGATCCTGTCGAGGCCGAGACGCTGAAGGTTCGACTCGACGGTCTGCACCGAGCGAAGATCCGGCTCGCTGACGAGGTGCTTGTAGTCGGCGACTACATCGGAGACAGCACCCGAGCCGAAATCGCCTACGCCCGGTCGCTGGGCAAGCCCGTGCGGTTCACGCACCCCGAAGTCGACTCCGACAGCTGACCGCCACCGCAACACCCTCCGCAGGCATCCCCTTGAATTGATCATCTAGGTTCTCAAGGCGGTATGGGAAGCGTGGAAGAACCAACGCGACGGTGAAGCCGCGGACGAGGCGGAGGCGAAGGCAGGCGGCCGCAGCTCGTTGGAGGTCGCCGCAGTCACCTTCGCCAACGGCGGTGGCAACATCGGTGTCTACGTCCCGATGTTTGCCACCTCTCGGCGTACACGTGAACGCCCCCACCCGCGCACGGGCGAACGCGGCCACTTGCTGATGCGTTTGAGGAGGGCTGGTCGGCACTCTGCTGCGTCGTCGGTGTGCTGCGGCAGGGTTGGTCGGCGATGGTCTGGGATCCGCGTCGCTGGTCGGAACTACGGCGCTTTCGGAAGCTGTTGGAGTCCGGGGCAGTAAGCCCTGTCGTAGATCGCCCTAACTACCGGCTCAAGGACCGTCGCCAGGCCATCGAGCGCGAGAACCAAGTGGTCTAACAGCTGGGGACGTTCGCCCGTACATGACTGGGGAGAGAACCTCGTACGCCGACGGCCGGAGCATCGAACGTGGACCGCGCCCCGGCCAAGGTCGCCAGACGCGGCGGGGAGGCCGTGCTGATCGACGGCACCTTCATCCTCACCAGCCGCCGCACCGGCAAGGGCAACCGCAAGAACTGTTCGGAGAAGCACAAGCGCCACGGCCAACGCTTCCTCGGGCGCTCACCGACGAACGCGGACGCTGATCTGGGTCCCCGCCGCGAGGCCCGGGCGCACCCACGACATCACCGCTGCCCGCCACGACCACATCGTTGAGCACCTGAGAGCCGTCGGCCGCGCCCTCGTCGAGCGCGGCTTCGCGCGCCTGAAGACCTGGCGCATCCTCACCAAACTGCGCACGAGCCGCGCCCGCGCCACCTCCCTGCTCCACGCCCCGCTCGGTCCTGGCGAACCTCGAATTCGACCGCTGACAGATGATCAAGAACGAAGACCGCCACCCCCGACCGGCACGAGCACCCACGAACCCCGCCGCACCAGCAGCCGCACCATTGAAACCCAAGATGGCGGATCTTCAGTGAAGATCCGACTGGACCTCGGTCAGTCGATGCCTTCGACGATGCGGAAGTCGCGCTCGACGCCGTCGGAGAGGGCGACCAGTGCCTCCTGGTAGGCGGCACTCTCGTGCGCCGCGACGGCCTGCTCGAAGCTGTCGAACTCGATCAGGACGGTGCGCTCGGCGATTCCGGCGTCATGCGCCACAACCTGGCTGCCACGGGCGAGGATTCGACCGCCCCCGGCCTCGACGGCCGGACCGGCCAGCTTGTTGTATGCAGCCAGCTTCTCAGGGTCTGAAATGGTGCGGTAGGCACTGACCCAGTAGCCCTTGGGCATGGAACCTCCAGAGTTGGGATGAAGTGCATCTGACTTACGGGTTGGTCTCGGAAGAGCGTCGGTGGGCGAGAGCGAGGCTTGTCAGCGTCGTGGTGGCCATGGCGCCGATGCCGACCAGCGCCGCGGTGGTGTAAGCGCTGTCGTCGGGGAAGAGGTGGCCCGGGCCGGTGCCCGCGGTGAGGATCAGGCCGCCGATGGCGCTGCCCAGGGAGTACCCGACGCTGCGGACGACGTAGTTGAAGCTCATGGCGCTCGACGTCTCGCTCTTGGGGGTGACGGCCAGGATGACGCCGGGCATCGCGGCCGAGAAGCCGCCGACGCCGAAGCCGAGCACGCCCATCGCCGCGAACAGTTCGGCCAGGTCCGACCGGGCCGCCGCGAACAGGGCGAACCCGGTGCCGACCACCACGGCGCTGCCGGCCAAGAGCAGGGGGTCGGTGATCCGCGTCCGGACCCGCGGCGTGAGCTTGCCGGCGACGAACCCCAGCACCGAGAACGGGATGAGGACCAGCCCGGCGACGAAGGTCGTCAGCCCGAAGCCGTAGCCGGCGCCGTGCGGCGTCTGCGCGTACCGGGTGATGAGCGTGAGCAGGAGGTACATGCCGATCCCGCCGACGAACATGGCGAGGTTCGCCCCGGCGACCGCCGGGTGCCGCACCGCCCGCACATCGACCAGGGGCGTGGGGCTGCGCAGCTCGATGACGGCCCAGACGCAGAGCATCACCACCGCGACGACGGCGAGGCCCGCCGCCACGGCGAGGTGCAGGCTCCATAGATTCCGTTCGCCGGCGAGGAGCAGCACCAGGAGCAGCGCAGCGGCCAGGACGACCGCGCCTGCCACGTCCACGTGGGCGGAGCGGCCTTCGGGGGCTTCGGGCATGCAGCGCCACGCGGTCAGGAGGGCGGCGGCGGTGACGACCAGGCCGAGGCCGTAGGCGGCTCGTACTCCGCCGAGCTCGGCGAGCAGTGCGGCCAGCGGGTAGCCGACGCCGGCCCCGATGATCGAGACCACCGAGATCAGGGCGATCACGGCCGCGCTGCGCTCCTCGGGGAGGTGGTCCCGGGCCACGCCCATCATCAGCGCTGTCAGCCCGAGCCCGACGCCCTGGGCCGCCCTGCCGGCCAGCAGCCACGCGAACGGCAGCGGCAGCACGGTGAGAGCGCTGCCGGCGACGACGACCGCCAGCGTGGCAAGGATCGTGGCCCGCCGGTGTGGGCCGGCTCCGAGCCGGCCGAGGATCGGCGTGGCGACGGCGCCGCTGAGCAGCGCGACGGTCAGCGTCCACTGCGCGCTGCCGAGCGAGACGTGGAACGAGGTCGCCACGCTGGTGATGAGTGGCGTCCCGAGGCTGGCGACCGCCGCCACGACCAGAGCGATGAACATCAGGGCGGGGACCAGCAGTCGCGCCTCGGAGTGCGCCACCGGGAACGCCTTCACCGTGCCCCCGCGGACCGGCTGCCCGGTCACTGGTGCGGCCGTTCGCGGTCCTGGTTTTCGAGCTCTGCCAGATGCTTCAGCGCCGGAAGGGCCGCCACCAGTGCTTCGACCTCGTCGCCGGTGAGCTCGTCGATCAACCGCTCGAACGCGTGGACGCCCGCCTGGCGCCGCGTCCGGACATAGGAGGCGCCGGCCTCGGTCAGGCACACCAGCGTGACCCGTTTGTCGGACGCGTCACCTCGCCGCTCGACCAGGCCGGACTCCTCCATCACCCGGACCAGGGCGGTCATCGCGGGCTGGGTGACGCCCTCGACCGCAGCAAGATCGGTGATGCGCCGCGGGCCGGTCCGGTCCAGGGTGGCCAGGGTGGCGGCGGACGTCAGGCTCATGTCCCGGGGCAGGCGTCTCGTGGCCCTGGTGGCCAGGCCGTAGAGGGCTGACCCGATGGCGGCGGACGCGCCAGGAACAGTGGCTGGACGACTCATGCTCGAAGCATAGCATTTTTATATTCACAGTTTATGTAAGGCGCGCTGCCCGTAGACGGATGCAAGGGGCCCCGGGCTCTGTGCCACTGGCGTGCTGTGAGGGTCTTGGCCAGAGCTGTCGCGCAGGGACAGGCTGTAGCCTTGCGGACGTCGCCACCATGCGAGACGGAAAGTGACTTACTGTGACTTCTCCTGCCGCGCCTACCGCGATCTCGGATTTCTACTGCCACCAGGCCATTCCTGGTCTGGCGGACATCGACGTCGTCACCGAGACGGACCGAGTGCTGGCGTTTCACCACACTAGGCCCGCGCATCCGGTGCACATCGTGGTGGTGCCGAAGGAGCACGTTTCGTCGCTGGTGGATCTCGGTGACGGCAACGCGGATCTTCTGCTGGAGGTGATGGAGGTCGTGCGGGAGGTCGCTGGGAAGTACGGGACGAGCATGGTGCCGCCTCGATCACCACGAACGAGGGCCTGTACCAGGAGTCGAAGCACATGCACTGGCACGTCTGCCACCGCGGTGAGAACGAGCAGGCGATCCTGGCGGCCTACGGGCACTACGACGGCTGATCCCCGATACCGTCCCTGGCGCGTGCCCCGGGACCCGGCTGCGGCTGCGGCTGCGGCTGCGGCTGCGGCTGCGGCTGCGGCTGCGGCTGCGGCTGCGGCTGCGGCTGCGGCTGCGGCCAGGATTTCTGCGGCGACGAGGGCGGCTACCCAGTGGATGTCTGTGGGGTCGGGCTGCTGCGTCTGGCCGGTGTCGGCCAGACGCAGGCAGACCTCCGTC
Organism: Streptomyces sp. NPDC059668; assembly: GCF_042734135.1. NCBI lineage: Bacteria > Bacillati > Actinomycetota > Actinomycetes > Kitasatosporales > Streptomycetaceae > Streptomyces > Streptomyces sp. NPDC059668. The sequence goes on from NZ_JBHWEL010000048.1 coordinate 61,945, forward strand.
AGCGCGGCTCCGCCTGTGAGTGATTCGTCGTCGGGGATGACCAGGCACCGGCCGGGGTGGCGGCGTAGGTCTGGGCGTTGTCGAGCTGGTCGCCGCAACTGACGGTGGCGGGCAGGGGAATGAGTGCGGCCGGTTTGCCGAGGGCTTCGAGGTCGGCCAGGATCGCGTCGTAGCGGCAGGGCAGGTGATGTGCGGCGTTGCGACGACGGTGCGCACGCGCCGACGCTTGCGCGCATCGGGTACGAGCCCGTCTGCGCAGACGCGGGATCAGGATGACCTCTGTGCTGCGGCGGCCTCTTGCCTGTCTGCCACGCTGTTCGGCGGGCGGTAGAGGGCGCCGTACTCGCGGCTGAAGCGGTTGGCCTCGGCGGCGGAGCCGGTCAGCCGGTGGAGCCAGAACCCGTATGCCACCGATTCGATCTGTTCCGGGGTCAGGTGCAGGCGCCACCGCTTGATCCCGTGATCGCACGACGCCGCGCGAACCTGCTCGGCCAGCCCGTCGGCGGGCGGCACCTGCAGCTGGCCGGCCAGACCGGTGAACACGCGCAGGGCTGCCATCTGCGACGGCATCAGTTCCACCATCTGCCCCGCCGCGGTCCCTTGGGGCGTCGGATCAGCTCGGGGGCGGATCCGCCCGTAGGTGAGAGTGTCGTGCCCGTGCGGGGTCAAGCGGGCCGCCCACCGTACGGGCCGGCCCTCCAGCACCGACAGCTCCGCCCGGTCCTCCCGCCCGGCCAGCTCCACCAGTCCATGGCCTGCCAGGGCACTAGCGTGCTGCTGGTGGGGCAGGAGGAACTCGGTGTCGAGTGTCCAGCCGTGCCCGGCCGCCTGCCCGCGCTCATACAGCGCTTCCAGGACCGGCAGCACCTTCTCCCAGTTCCGCATCCCATTCCCCCGCTTGCTGTCCGTGCCTGAGCGCCTTTGCCGACCGTAGACACGACCTCGACGCAGACAGGCACAAAGAAGGGAAAGGCCAGCCGACCGAGTGATCAGACAGAACCGTGTTGCCCGGGCCCGGTGCCTCCGTGCCGCAGGGAAGCGGAGTCCGGCATCGGAACCGGTTGCAGCGGGAGGGGTTAGCGCTCTCCGGTGCAGTCGACGGTGACGAGACTCTCGGGCGCCTCCGCTGCCGCCAGCACACTGCCCCGGCAGCCACCGCGCCTACCGTCGGATTCCGTAGACGTCTGCACGCCCGCTGTGGGCTGTTTCGAGTCGGCTCGCTCGTCAGGAGTGGCGGTGCCCCTCTCGGGCGGTGGTCAGCGCCTGCTTGTGTGACAGTGTGATCCGGCGCCGGGTGGGGTCGACTTCGAGGATCTTGACGGTGAGTGCTTCGCCGACCTGGACGACATCCTCAGGCTTTTCCACGTGCACATCGGCCAGCTCGGTGTTGTGGACCAGTCCCTCGAAACCGTGCTCGCAGTCCTCGACGCGGACGAAGGCGCCGAACGGGACGAGCTTCGTGACGGGGCCGGTGACGATCTGACCGACCTGCCCCGCGAGATCCAGCATCGGATCCGCCTGCAGCGCCTTCAGCGATAGCGGCACACGCTCCCGCACCATGTCGACGTCGAGGATCTCGGCGGTGATCTCCTGACCGACAGTGACGGCGTCGGAGGGGTAGTCGATGGGCCGCCAGGACAGTTGGGGAATGTTGATCATCGCGGTGAAGCCGCCGATGTCCACGAAGGTGACACCGAAGCTGGCGATCTCGGTCACCGTCCCGGTGATGACCTGGCCTGGGTACAGAGTCTTGAGGATGGCCCAGTGCCGGTCGCTCTGGGTCGGCTCAGTCCTCCAGCGGGCTCGCAGGACGCCGTCGCTGTCGGGCAGGACGGCGGTGAACAGAGGCTGGCGGTCGTCGGTATGCATGGACAGAGCGGCTGCGGCGCGGGCGCCGGTGATCTTTGCTGCGAGCTCCGCGAACTCGGTCTCGTCGGCGGTGGTGCTCGTGATCTGACCGTCCTTGTCCTCCCAGACGAGCTCGATCAGGTCCTCTTCGGGGAGACCTGCGAGGACGGCGGCAACGTCGGTGGACAGGTCCGGCCAGACGGCCAGCTGAGCGCGGGGGGTCAGGCGAGCGCGGACCTCGTCGAGGGTGCCGTCGTTGAGCCGGTGCCAGCGTGTGACGTTGCCGGCGTAGATCTCTTCGAGGATTGCTGCCTGGCGTGTGGCCACGCACCAGCGCAGCCGGGCCCAGAAGACGTCGTCCGCGGGGCGCTGTTCGCCCGGCTCGTCGTAGTCGGCGTCGTAGGGGGAGGCGTCCCGAGGTTCCGGGAACAGGCCGAGTGCGCGGGTGCGGGCCACTGCCTCTTCGCAGGGCTTGCTGCTGCTGATGTAGACGTACTGGTCCCATCCGACGTGGATGGTGAACCGGCCTTCCACCTCGAGGCGGCACCAGGCGCCGTTGTCGCGGAGCATCGTCCGGACCAGTTCGAGGCCGAGGGTGAGCGAGACCTCCGCGCCGTCGTGGAAGCGTGCGTGATCGGATGAGAAGAGTCCGGCCAGTCCATCCCCCTCGATGGCCGGCTCGGCGCCGAGGTCGACAAGGCCGCTTGCGAGGTACGGCTCTCGGACAGCCAAGCGGTCGATACCAGCGTGTTCTGCAAATGCGGTCACCGCCTGCAGGTAGGCCGATTCGACAGGCCCGTGGTCGCTGACCGCCTCGACGGTGCCGATGTAGCTGCCGTTTTCATCCCGGTCGGCGGGATCGTACTTGGTGATCCGGTAGACGAAAGGAAGCACGTCACTTCCCGCCGGATGCCGACGGTGCCACAGGGGTCTGGTGGCGTTCCAGCACGCGGTAGCTGGCGGAGAAGGGTTCAGCGAGGCAGGGGATGGTGTGCTCGCCGCTACGGTGCTCTTTGACCAGGTGGGGCTCAAGCGTTCGGGACCGGTCACTGGGACCGGCCCCGAACGCGTCGCACCACACCGTCACTGGCCGCGCCCCGGCGACGAATGACGACGGTGCCGGCCGCCGGGTGGCCGCAACGATGTCCGTGGTCGTCAGCACGGAGGAGTCCAGCAACGTGCGGCGCAGCGGACCGCGCTGGTGCAGGGTGCGCCGTCCGGCTGGCGCGAGCTCGTTCATCCGCGCATCGTAGTGCGGGTGTTGACCGGTCGGCACGAGGATTCCGGCGCCGTTCGCGGACCGCACCGGAGAGTGCTTGGCCCTACCGTTGAAACCGGTGTTGATACGTCCCGGTCCCGAAGCAGCGCCTGCGGCCGCGGTGCGGGGAGTCTGTGGAGTGCGGCAGTCTGCCCTGTACGGCGAAATCCCGCCTCCGGGTATCGGAGGCGGGATCGTGTGGAGCGCCGGACAGGTCTTGCACCTGCATCTCCCCGCAGGAAGCGGGACGTCTTTCACCAAGGTGGACCTGCTCTGGTCACGCGCCGGTGGCGCCCAGTGGCCGGATGCGCCACCACGAGCCGCTGGGCGGTGCTCAGTGTGGTGACCGGTTGTCTGGGGTCGCCGGTGGGTTGGAGGTTAGAGGCGGCGGTCGTGGCGGTTGCCGTCGTGGCCGCCACCGCGGTGGTGACGGCCGCCCCAGGAGGCGTCGTCGATGAACCGGCCGTGGTCGTTGCGGAGGGTGGCGGTGTCGGAGCGGTTGTCCCAGACGTAGTTGCGGCGGTCCTGGTAGACGTCGCGGTAGGTGTCGCGGCCGATGCCGGTGTGGACGCGCACGGTGGAGCGCCCGTCGAGGCGGTAGTGATTGAACGTGTAGGTGTGGCCGTCCTCGTCCGAGAGGGTCCAGCCGTCCAGGTTCACGCTACGGCGCGAGGTGTTGGTGACGTCGATCCACTCCCGGTTCAGGGAACGGTTGCTGCGGTCGTCGAAGCCCGGGGAGTCGGCCTGTACATCGCTGATGACCACGCCGGAGCGGTATGCGGCGGCCTGGTGGGGGCTGGACTGGGCGGAGGCCGGCAGCGCCGCGGCGCCGAGCGCGGCGCCAGCAGCGAGCGTCGCGGCGGCGATACGGCGGATCGAACGAGAAGACATGAGCACTCCCCTGAGGTGCAAGCCCACCCACCGGCCGATGCGGCGGCCGGCAGTCGATGAGCGGTGTGCGGATCCCGGCTTGTGCCGAGGACCCACAGCTTGGCCGCCCGTCGGACTCGATGGGAGATGCGCCGTTTCATGTTGCTGTATGCGGACATTTCCGTGACGGTCGCCTGCACTGCTCAGTCAACCGTGCTGGCGGTGGCGCTCAGTTCGCGCGAGGGTGCTTTCACCCCGGTGGTCATCGGGGTGGAAGCGGTTTCCAGCTCCCCGCGCGCCTGCTGCATGCCACCTGTGCGCCTCCTGTCGGAGAACGATTCGATGAGTAACAGGCGACATCAGGCGGTAAGCGAACAGTGAATCGGTAGCTGGCGATCTGTGCGAATCCTTGCCGCGAACGCAGCGGCTGGTCCGGTGCCGCCGGCCAGCCTCGCAGCTGCGAGCAGGGTTGATCTGCTCCTGGGCCCAGGGCTAGGCGATGATCTCGTCCAAGAGGTGGGGGCCGTTGTTGCGGACGCTGTTGACGGCTGTGGTGACCGGCCGGGTGTCGAGGTGTCCGTCGCCGGGCTGGGTGAGCAGCGCGCGCAGGTCGTCGGGGTCTTGGTGGTGGGGGTCGAGCCAGGCGTCGTAGTGGTCGGGTGTGAGGGCCAGCGGCATGCGAGGGTGCACCCGGCCGGCGATGTCGGTGGCCTCGGTGGTGATGATGGTGCAGGTCATCAGCCAGGCGGTCGGGTCGTCGTCCGGCTTGATCTCGGGGTTGCGCCAGTACTCGTACAGTCCGGCGAGTCCCATCACCTGGCCGTCCTCGGGGTGGATGAAGTACGGCTGCTTGTGGGTCTTGCCGGTGGTCTCGTCGGTGGCTTGCTGCCATTCGTAGAAGCCGTCGGCCGGCAGCAGGCAGCGGCGCTTGACGAACGCCCGGCGGAAGGCTGGCTTCTCGTGGACGGTCTCCACCCGCGCGTTGATCATGCGTGCGCCGATCTTCACGTCCTTCGCCCACGAGGGGACCAGCCCCCAGCGCAGTGGCCGCAACTCGCGCTCCGCCGGTGCATCGCCGCCCTGGTCGCGCGGTGCGCGCTCGAGGACTGCCCACACGTCGTTCGTGGGGGCGACGTTCCAGTTCGGCGCCAGCGCTTCCGCGGGGTGCCAGTCGGTTGCGTGGAAGAGCTGTACCAGGTCCTGGGGACTGCGAGTGGAGACGTAGCGGCCGCACATGCAGCCCACTGTGTCATCGCCGCCCGGTGGCGCCGCAGTCCACCAACCGTTGCGTGTCGGCGAACCTCGCGGTGTGCGCCGCGGCGGCCGCTGCGTGCAGGCACGGACCGCCGCAACCCTGCGAAGCCCTCCCCCTGCCGAGATGCGTACGGCTACCGTGGCGATACGAGATGTCAGAGACTGCCGATGATCAGCCAGGCAGCAAGCCCCAGCACCGCGAGGTACCCGCCAATGGAGATCGTCTTGCCGACGCCCTCGCGCCCGGAGTTTCCGATCACCCGGCCGGTAATGCCGACGAGCGGCGCCCCGAAAACGATCAAGAGAAGGCCGATCAAGTAGTTCATGAGTCCCCCCTTTGGGATCATTCCCCAGTGATCCAGAGGGGACGAGGCTAAGAACTCCTAACGAAATGATCTTCGAGGTGGTTGGATCACTTCGTGACTGCCAGTTTGGGGGTGGGTCGTGGCTCGGCCGAAGCCGTGGCATGTTGATGACGAGTTGTGGGCGGTGATCGAGCCGTTGCTGCCGAAGGTGGAGCGTCGGTCGCGCCACCCCGGACGGAAGCGGCATCCGGACCGACTGGTGTTTCAGGGCATCTTGTTCGTGCTGCACACCGGCATCGCCTGGGAACATCTGCCGCAGGAGCTTGGTTTCGGCTCCGGGATGACGTGCTGGCGCCGCCTGGCCGAGTGGACCGAGGCTGGCGTTTGGCCTCGGCTGCACGAGGTTCTTCTCGCCAGGCTGCGCTGCGCGAACGTACTGGACTTCTCTCGCGCGGTGGTCGACGGCTCCCATGTCCGCGCGTTAAAAGGGGCTCCAAGACAGGACGAAGCCCTGTTGACCGGGGTAAGAGGTCCTAACAAAGGCGTTCGACGTGGCGCTGGGTGATCAGGCAGGTGGCGAGGCCGAGGAAGGCCTCGTGGATGTCGTCGCGTCGCTCCCAGCGGATGCGTAAGCGTCGGAAGCCGTGGAGCCAGGCGATGGTGCGCTCGACGACCCAGCGGAATACGCCCAGGCCGGAGCCGTGTGGCTGTCCGCGTTCGGTGATCACGGGTCGGATACCGCGGGCCCAGAGCAGGCGACGGTACTTGTCGTGGTCGTAACCGCGATCGGCAAGCAGTGCATCGGGGCGTCGGCGCGGTCGCCCGACGACGCCGCCGACGGCGGGGATCTTGTCGATCAGGGGCAGGAGTTGGGTGACGTCGTTGCGGTTTCCGCCGGTCAGGGACACCGCGAGCGGGATGCCCTGGGCGTCGGTGACGACGTGGTGCTTGCTGCCCGGTCGCGCGCGGTCGACCGGGCTGGGTCCGCTTTTGGGCCCCGCCGAGCGGCCCGCACATGGGAGGAGTCGATCACCGCCCGGGACCAGTCCAGCTTCTCCGCGGCCCGCAGTTTCCTCAGCAGCACCAGATGCAGTTGATCCCACACCCCGGCCTCGTTCCACGCGGCCAGGCGCCGCCAGCAGGTCATCCCCGAGCCGAAGCCCAACTCCTGGGGCAGGTACTCCCACTGAATGCCGGTATGCAGCACGAACAGGATCCCGCACAACGCCTGCCGGTCCGGCACCCGAGGCCTGCCCTCGGCCAGCTTCGGTGCCGGCTCGGGCAGCAACGGCTCGATGAGCGACCACAGTTCATCCGACACGATCCACGGCCGCGACTGACGTGTTCCCACACTCGGACCAACGACCGTCCAAGCCGAAGGTCACATGATCAACAGCTTCTGTTAGGACCTCTAAGACGGGCAGCAAGCATCACTTGATCACTGACGCCACCGGGGTTCCACTCGCCGCCACGCTGACGGGCGGCAACCGCAATGACGTCACCCAGTTGATCCCGCTGCTCCAGGCCGTCCCGCCCGTGCGTGGCAAGCGTGGCCGGCCCCGGCACCGCCCAGACGTCGTTCTGGGCGATCGTGGCTACGACCACGACAAGTACCGCCGCCTGGTCTGGGACCTCGGCGTGAAACCGCTGATCGCCCGCCGCGGCACCGAGCACGGCTCTGGCCTGGGCGCCCAGCGCTGGGTTGTGGAGCGTGCGTTCGCCCATCTGCACTGGTTTCGTCGCCTGCGCATTCGCTGGGAGGTCCGCGATGACATCCATGAAGCATTCCTCAGCCTTGCCTGCGCATTGATCTGCTGGAGGCGGCTCAAATCATCGCGTGGGCAGTCCTAGAAGGGGGGCCAGCAGGAACCGGGGGGAGGCGTGGGGTTAACACGGTTCCCGCCGCGCATCTCCAGCGGCCAACGCTGGTCAATGACGGCCGCGGTCTTCTTGCAGGTGCAACAGGCGTTGCTCCGATCCGGCACCCACAAGTACGGAGATACAGACAGGCCGTCGTGCCCAATGCCGCACAGGGTCGCGCCCGAATCTGTGTAGGCATAGGCCGTGTCATAGGCGTGGGCCACGTCCACCGGCAGCTTCGGTGAGTCTGCCCGCTCCCAGCGTCCGTACATGGGCTGGTACTGCGGCCGTGAAACCTCACGGGGATCGTGTCCCAGCTCGGTCCATGCGTAGCACCAGGAGCAGAACCACCGCTCCTTCACTGGCAAGTCCCATGGCATTCGCGGCTCCGCCACCGGTGCCTGCCGCATGTCGTGTCCACACACATCGCACGTCACAGTCGGATCCTGTCATGGCAACTCCACACGTACCGCTGGCAGCAGGGTCCTCGGCCGAACCGCATTCCGTTAGCGGTTCTAAGTCACGCAACGCCGTACCGGAAAGGCGTCGTTAGCCGCTCATCCACGCTCACGTTGAGGTTCCCGAATGACTCGCGGGTCTGGGTCCGACAGGAACCACCACTGTCCCCGCTTCCATCCCGTCTGCCGTCGGCCCACACTCCGTGGAGCGGGCGTGGTTCCTGGCGTCCAGGTGGAGCGCGCCACTGTACGAACGACCATTTCTTGATGTGGCCGTAGAGCTGATCTTTGCCCAAGTCGTAGGCGGCGAACAGGTAGCGGACCCCGTGCGGACGGGTGTAGGTCGCCCGGCGGCGCCGGCGTGGTTCGCGGTCGGGGTCCTTGTGCTTGCCACTGCGTTCGGCCCGCTGGCGGCCGGGGTGGGGCTGGAGGTTGAGCGGCCCGAACTCGTCCAGGCAGAACACGACCTCGGGTTCTCCCGGCTCGGGCAGGACCTCGCCGTCGGCGATGGCGTAGAGGTGCTCAACGCGGGCCTTCTTGACCGCGTAGTCGGGATCCTTCGAGGTCTTCCAGGTCTTCAGCCGTTGAAAGGTGACGCCTTCCTCGCGGAGCAGGATGCGCAGGCCCTCGTGGCTGATGTCGTCGACCACCCCCTCGGCGACCAGAAAGTCGGCCAATTTGGCCAGGCTCCAGATCGAGAACGGCAGGCCGTACTCGACCGGCCTGGACTTGGCGATCTTCTTGATCTCGCGGCGTTCGGGCAGGGTGAAGGCCCTGGGCCGGCCGCCCTTGTACTTCGGGTAAAGCGAGGCGAAGCCGTCGGCGTTGAAGTTGTGGATCACGTCCCGGACCCGGTCCGGGCTGGTGAATGTCACCTCGGCGATCTTCGCCACCGGCATGCCCTGAGCCGATAACAGCACCATCTGGGCCCGGCGCCAGGTCACCACCGATCCGGTCCCACGGCGGACGATCCGCAACAACCGTCGCCCCTCGTGGTCATCGATCTCGCGGACCTGCACAGGCTCAGCCACCCGAGCAGCATGACGCCTGAGTGGACGCCGGACGGCGTCACATCGCCGACCGCCCTCAGGACTTACCTCGCGGCGTGGATGCAACCGCTCGACGGCAGCAGGTCGAGCTCGGGGGCGACCAGTCGCCGTTGTCCGCGAGCCTCGCACGCGCTGTTGAGCGGCGGCTCCATCTGCGCACCCGTGATGGCCACGCGACGACCATCACGGGTGCTGAGCACGAGCGACATCCCATCTATCCAGTCACCCGCACGCCAGTGGCCGGTGATCTGGGTCTGACCGTCCGGCCGACGGTGCATCTCGACCACCATGAAGTGGAACCAGTCGCCATTGCCCCGCCCCGCCCGCTTGTAGAGCTCCCCGCACTCGGCACAAGCAACGATTGACCCAAGCAAGGATGAGTCACCAGCAGACATGATGCACCAGCCCCTCGTATGGACGGCAACGACTCAGTCACCGTCGGCATTCTGCAGATGCTGCTGGCTCACGTCATCTGGTTTGCGAGACGCATAGGGCGAACGTTGCTTGATGCGGCACTAGGGTCCGTCTTCAAACGGATCTTGCCCAAAGCAGGAATGACGCGAGGCTGACCGCTGCCTCGTAGGAGGTGGCGGTCTTGTCGTATCTGGTGGCGATGCCGCGGAAGCCTTTGAGTCGGTTGAAGCAGCGTTCGACTGCGTT